>CAZDGH010000043.1:0-21445 GCA_964504805.1 uncultured Myxococcales bacterium
GTTCGAGGGCGACGCGCTGCAGGCGGCGACGTCCGCACTGTTCTCGATCGCCGACGGCCCCTGCGAGCTCTCGCTGCCCGGGCCGAGCTGCGACCCCGCCCAGGTCTCCCTGCACCTGCGCTACCGCAACGCCTGCGGCGCCGACGAGCGGATGGAGCTCACCTGCCGCGACGATCGGTCGCTCCCGCTCGGCTTCGCCTACGCCGGCGGCGCGCCGGACCGACTCGCCCTCTCGCACGACGTCTGCAACCGCTGGGTCGCCGGCTTCGAGGCGACGCTCGACGTCGTCGTCGAGGCGCCGGCGATCGACTGCGCGAGCGACCGGCACGGCGCGCCGCTCCCGGCGACCTGCGAGCCCTAGCGGGCGAGCTGCCCGGTGAGCACGCCCTTCGCCGGGCGGCGGCCGGGGCCGCCCTCGGCGGCGAGCTGGCCGCAGGCGGCGAGGATGTCGCGGCCGCGGTTCCGGCGGATCATCGCGGTGACGCCGCGGGCGAGGAGCCTCCGGAAGAACTGCATCACCCGGGCCTCGGGCGACGGCTCGAACGGCAGCCCCTCGTTCTTGTTGTACTGGATGAGGTTCACCTTCGCGGGCACGCGCCCGACGATGGCGACGAGCCGCTCCACGTCGTCGTCGGTGTCGTTGAGCCCGTCGAAGAGCACGTACTCGAAGGTGATGCGCCGGCCCGTCTTCATCGGGAACGCGCGGCACGCCTCGAGGAGCGCGTCGAGGTTCCAGCGCCGGTTCACCGGCATGATCCGGTCGCGCACCTCGTCGGTGGTCGCGTTCAGCGAGATGGCGAGCTTGACGTCGGTCTCGGCGCCGAGCCGGGCGATCTGCGGCACCAGGCCCGAGGTGGAGACGGTGACGTGGCGGTGCGAGAACTGCGGCCCCTCCTCGTGGAGGAGCAGCTCGAGCGACGCCTTGGTGCCCTCGAAGTTGTGCAGCGGCTCGCCCATCCCCATGTAGACGAGGTTCGTCAGCGGGCGCGGCCGCGCGCCGAGGCCCTCCTCGATCAGGAACCGGTTCACCCGGTGGACCTGGTCGGCGATCTCGCCGGGCGCGAGGTTCCGGGCGAGGCCCATCTGCGCGGTGGCGCAGAAGCCGCAGCCCATGGCGCAGCCGACCTGGGTGGAGATGCAGAGGGTGCGGCGGCCGGTCTCCTCGTCCGGCATGTACACGCTCTCGACGAGCTTGTCGTCGTGGGTGCGGAACCGGAACTTGATGGTGCCGTCGCTCGAGCGCTGCTCCTTGTCGAGCGCGAGCACGGTGAGCCGGGCCTCGCGCGCGAGCCGCGCCCGGAAGTCCTTGGAGAGATCGGTCATCTCCTCGAACGACGCGGCGTAGCGCTGGTGCAGCCAGCGGAAGAGCTGCCCGGCGCGGAAGGGCTTCTCGCCCAGCGAGGCGACGAACGCGCCGAGCTGCTCGCGGGAGAGCGAGCGCACGTCGGGCCTGGGGTCGGCCTCGGCGAGGACTCGGAGCGTGTCGGACATGCGCCCCCAGGAACGCACGGCGCCGCGCCGGAAGTCCAGCTCCGGGCGGCGCCTGCTCGCGGTCTCGCGGCTCCCTACTTCTTCGCGGTCCAGTCGTACTTCACCAGCTCGGTGGAGCGGAAGAAGTAGGCGATCTCGATCGCCGCGTTCTCCGGGGAGTCGGAGCCGTGGACGGTGTTCTTCTCCACGTCGGTGGCGAAGTCCTTGCGGATGGTGCCGGGCGCCGCGTTGGCGGGGTTGGTCGCGCCCATGATCTCGCGGTTCTTGGCGATCGCGCCCTCGCCCTCGAGCACCATGAGGACGACCGGGCCCGAGGTCATGAAGGTCACCAACGAGCCGAAGAACGGCCGCTCCTTGTGCACCGCGTAGAAGCCCTCGGCCTCGGGCTTCGAGAGGTGCTGCATGCGCATCGCCACGGGCTTGAGGCCCTTCTCCTCGAAGCGCGCGACGATCTTGCCGACGATGCCCTTCTCGAGACCGTCCGGCTTGATGATGGAGAGAGTCCGCTCGATGGCCACGTGTGCCTCCTGGTCGTGGGCCGGTCGCCCGGCCGAAGGGCGCGCATCCTAGTGCGGGATCGCCCGCCCGCAAGCGAAATCGCGCCCGCGACGGGCCGTGCGCACCCTGGTCGGGAGGGCCCGGCCCCGGGCCCCGGAGGTGACCGATGCGCGCGCTCTTCCCCGCCGTCGCCGCCGCGGCGCTCCTCGCCGCCTGCGCGGACGACGAGCTCGACGACCTGAAGCTCGAGCGCCGGCTGCCGCCCGGACCGCCGACCGTCCTCCGGCCCGACGCCGAGGAGGCCACGAAGGGCTTCGAGTACGAGGACCACGAGGGTGTCGGCGTCGAGGCCGGCCACCAGGCGGGCCCCGGCGAGGCCACCGCCGACACGATGCCGGGCGCGGAGGGCGAGCGATGAGGAGGACGCTGCCGCTCTTCGCGGCGCTGGCGCTCGCCGGCTGCTTCGGCCCCGACGAGAGCATGGGACCGGGCATCGCGGCGCAGCCGCCGGCGAGCCCGCTCGGCCCCGGCTCCGCCACCCAGCCTGCGCACGACGACTTCGAGGCCGCCCGCGAGCGGCCCCGCGCCGGCGAGGACGTGCCCGCCGGCGAGGACGCGCTCTTGCCCGGGACGGACCGGACCGGGAGGTCCGGCCCCCGGTAGCGCTACGGGGTGACGCCCCGCTCCGCGAGGAGCGCCTTCAGGGTCACGCCCATCTCGGCAGGGGTGGGCGAGACCTTGATGCCGGCCGCCTCCATCGCCTGGATCTTGTCCTCGGCGCCGCCCTTGCCGCCGGCGATGATCGCGCCGGCGTGGCCCATGCGCTTGCCGGGAGGCGCGGTGCGGCCGGCGATGAAGCCGACCACCGGCTTCTTCATCCTCGCCTTCACGAACGCGGCGCCCTGCTCCTCCGCGCTGCCGCCGATCTCGCCGATCATGATCACGGCCTTCGTCTCCGGGTCCGCCTCGAAGGCCTCGAGGCAGTCGACGAAGTTCGTGCCGTTCACCGGATCGCCGCCGATGCCCACCGCGGTCGACTGGCCCCAGCCGAGCTGGGTGACCTGGTGCACGGCCTCGTAGGTGAGCGTGCCGGAGCGGGAGACGATGCCGATCGAGCCGCGCCGGTGGATGTGGCCCGGCATGATCCCGATCTTGCAGCCGCCGCTCGAGCCCTCGCCGCGGCCCGGGGTGATGACGCCCGGGCAGTTCGGCCCGACGAGCCGGACCTGCTTGCCCTGCATGGCGCGCTTCACCTTCACCATGTCCATCACCGGGATGCCCTCGGTGATGGTGACGATCAGCTTCACGCCGGCGTCGACGGCCTCGAGGATGGCGTCGGCGGCGAACGGCGGCGGCACGTAGATGACGGAGGCGTCCGCGCCGGTCTCGCGCGCCGCCCTGGCGACGGTGTCGAAGACCGGGACCTTGTCCTCGAACTTCGTGCCGCCCTTCCCCGGCGTCACGCCGCCGACGATCTTCGTGCCGTACGCGAGCATCTGCTTCGCGTGGAAGCTGCCCGCCGACCCGGTGATGCCCTGGACGAGGACCTTGGTCCCCTCGTTGACGAAGATGGCCATCGCTACTTCCCCTGGGCGGCGGCGACCGCCTTCTTGGCGCCCTCGAGCATCGAGTCGGCGGTCAGGATGTTGAGCCCGCTCTCGGCGAACTTCTTCTTGCCGAGGTCGACGTTGGTGCCCTCGAGCCGCACGACCAGCGGCAGCTTCAGGCCGACCTCCTTCACGGCGGTGATCACGCCGTCGGCGATGACGTCGCACTTCATGATGCCGCCGAAGATGTTGACGAAGACGCCCTTCACCGCCGGGTCGGCGAGGATCAGCTTGAACGCCGCGGTGACCTTCTTGGCGTCGGCGCCGCCGCCCACGTCGAGGAAGTTCGCCGGCATGCCGCCGCAGTGCTGGATGATGTCCATCGTCGCCATGGCGAGGCCGGCGCCGTTCACCAGGCAGCCGATGTTCCCCGTGAGCGACACGTAGGAGAGGTCGAACTCCTTCGCCTCCCGCTCCCGCGGATCCTCCTCGTTCGGATCGCGCAGGTCGGCGAGCTCCGGGTGGCGGAAGAGCGCGTTGTCGTCGAAGGTCATCTTCGAGTCGAGCGCGAGGACGTCGCCGCCCTTGGTGATCACCAGCGGGTTGATCTCGACGAGCGCCGCGTCGGTCTCGACGTACGCCTTGTAGAGGCCCTCGACGAACTTCACGAACTTGCCGACGGTGGCGCCGGAGAGGCCGAGGAAGAAGGCCATGTCGCGGCCCTGGTACGGCATGATCCCGACCGCCGGGTCGACGGCGACCTTGTAGATCTTCTCCGGGTGCTTCGCCGCCACCTCCTCGATCTCCACGCCGCCCTCGGAGGACGCCATGAAGGTGACGCGGGAGGTGTCGCGGTCGAGGGTCGCGCCCAGGTAGATCTCGCGGCCGATGTCGAGGCCCTCCTCGACGT
The DNA here is from genome assembly GCA_964504805.1 of uncultured Myxococcales bacterium. Taxonomy (GTDB): domain Bacteria; phylum Myxococcota; class Myxococcia; order Myxococcales; family Vulgatibacteraceae; genus CAZDGH01. The sequence goes on from CAZDGH010000043.1 coordinate 4,447, forward strand.
AGAGCTTGTGGACCCTGGCGCCCTCGGGGCCGGTCTGGATGGTGACCAGGGTCTTGCCGAGCATGCTCTCGGCGAACTTCCGGGCGTCGTCGGCGCTCTTGGCGATCCGCACGCCGCGGCCGCCGTCGGAGTCCTTGAAGGTGCCCTTGCCGCGGCCGCCGGCGTGGACCTGGCTCTTCACCACCGAGACCGGCGTCCCGAGCTGCTTGTGCGCCGCCTCGACCTCGGACGGCGAGGTGCACACGATCCCCCGCGGCGTCGGCACGCCGTAGCGGCGGAAGATCTCCTTGCCCTGGTACTCGTGGATCTTCATCGGCTCACTTCCCCTTCAGGGTGGCCGCGAGGATGTCGCGGTTCAGCTCGGCGATGGTCTTGACGCTGATCTCCTTCGGGCAGACGGCCTCGCACTCGTAGTAGTTGGTGCAGGTGCCGAAGCCCTCGGCGTCCATCTGGTCGATCATCTTCTTGGCGCGGTCGAGCGCCTCGACCTGGCCCTGCGGCAGGTGCCGGAGGTGCGAGGCCTTGGCGGCGACGAAGAGCATCGCCGAGGCGTTCTTGCAGGCCGCCACGCAGGCGCCGCAGCCGATGCAGGTCGCGGCGTCGAACGCCTGGTCCGCCTCGGCCTTCGGCACCGGGATGGCGTTGCCGTCCGGCGTGCCGCCGGTCGAGACCGAGACGTAGCCGCCGGCCTGGATGATCCGGTCGAAGGCGCCGCGGTCGACGCAGAGGTCGCGGATCACCGGGAAGGCGCCCGCGCGCCACGGCTCGATGAAGATCTCGGCGCCGTCCTGGAACCGCCGCATGTGCAGCTGGCAGACGGTGGTGCCCCGGTCCGGCCCGTGCGCCATGCCGTCGATCACCAGCGAGCACATGCCGCAGATGCCCTCGCGGCAGTCGTGATCGAAGGCGATCGGCTCCTCGCCCTTCGCGATCAGCTCCTCGTTGACGACGTCGAGCATCTCCAGGAAGGACATGTGGGGCGAGATGTCCTTCGCCTGGTACGTGACCATCCGGCCCTTGTCGTTCCGGTCCTTCTGCCGCCAGACGTGGAGCGTCAGGCTCAGGTTGCGTTCGCTCACTTGTAGCTCCGGGTGGCGAGCTTCACGTTCTCGAAGACCAGCGGCTCCTTGTGCAGCACCGGCTCCTTGCCCTCGCCGGTCCACTCCCAGGCGGCGGCGTAGGCGAACGCCTCGTCGTTGCGCTTCGCCTCGCCCTCGTCCTGGTACTCCTCGCGGAAGTGGCCGCCGCACGACTCCTCGCGGTGGAGCGCGTCGCGGACGAGCAGCTCCGCGAACTCGAGGAAGTCGGCCACGCGGCCGGCGCGCTCGAGCGACTGGTTCAGCGACTCGTTGGCGCCGCCGACGCGGACGTTCTTCCAGAACTGCTCGCGCAGCTCCGGGATCTCCTTCAGGAGCGAGGTGAGCCCGGCGCGGTTCCGGGCCATGCCGCAGCGATCCCAGAGCCGCTTGCCGAGGTCGCGATGGAACGAGTCCACGGTGCGGCCGCCGTTCACGCCGAGGAGCCGCTTCAGCCGCGCGGTCGCGGCCTCGATCGCCTGGCGGAACTCGGGGTGGTCGGTGGTCACCTTCGGCAGCTTCGTCGAGCCGAAGTAGTGGCCGATCGTGTACGGGAGGATGAAGTAGCCGTCGGCGAGGCCCTGCATCAGCGCCGAGGCGCCGAGGCGGTTCGCGCCGTGGTCGGAGAAGTTCGCCTCGCCGATCACGTGCAGGCCCGGGATGGTGGACATCAGGTTGTAGTCCACCCACAGCCCGCCCATCGAGTAGTGGACGGCCGGGTAGATCCGCATCGGCGTCCGGTACGGATCGTCGCCGGTGATCTTCTCGTACATCTGGAACAGGTTGCCGTAGCGGCCGCGGATCGTCTCGGCCCCGAGGCGCCGGATGGCGTCGGCGAAGTCGAGGTAGACGCCGAGGCCGCCGGGGCCGACGCCGCGGCCCGAGTCGCAGGCCTCCTTGGCCGCGCGGCTGGCGATGTCGCGGGGCGCGAGGTTGCCGAAGCTCGGGTACTTCCGCTCGAGGTAGTAGTCGCGCTCGTCCTCGGGGATGTCCTGCGGCGCCCGGGTGTCGCCCTGCTTCTTCGGCACCCAGACCCGGCCGTCGTTGCGGAGCGACTCCGACATCAGCGTGAGCTTCGACTGGTAGTCGCCGCTCTGCGGGATGCAGGTCGGGTGGATCTGCGTGTAGCAGGGGTTCGCGAACGCGGCGCCCTTCCGGTGGGCGCGCCAGGTGGCGGTGACGTTGCAGCCCTTGGCGTTGGTGGAGAGGAAGAAGACGTTGCCGTAGCCGCCGGTGGCGAGCACCACCGCGTCGGCGGCGAAGGCCTCGATGGCGCCGGTCTCGAGGTTGCGGGTGACGATGCCGCGGGCGGCGCCCTCGACCACCACCAGCTCGAGCATCTCGTGCCGGGTGAACTGCTTCACCGTACCGGCCTTCACCTGCCGCTCCATCGCCTGGTAGGCGCCGAGGAGCAGCTGCTGTCCGGTCTGGCCCCGGGCGTAGAACGTGCGCGACACCTGCGCGCCGCCGAAGGAGCGGTTGTCGAGGAGGCCGCCGTACTCGCGGGCGAACGGCACGCCCTGGGCGACGCACTGGTCGATGATGTTCACCGAGACTTCGGCGAGGCGGTGGACGTTCGCCTCGCGGGCGCGGAAGTCGCCGCCCTTCACCGTGTCGTAGAACAGCCGGTACACGGAGTCGCCGTCGTTCCGGTAGTTCTTGGCGGCGTTGATGCCGCCCTGGGCGGCGATCGAGTGGGCGCGGCGCGGGCTGTCCTGGAAGCAGAACGAGAGCACGTTGTAGCCGAGCTCGCCGAGCGTCGCCGCCGCCGAGCCGCCGGCGAGGCCGGTGCCGACGACGATCACCGTGAACTTCCGCTTGTTGGCGGGGTTCACCAGCTTCAGGTCGAACTTGTGCTTCTCCCACTTCTCGCCGATGGGCCCCGAGGGGATCTTGGAGTCGAGCTTCACGAGCGCCTCCCCTACTTCACGATCCCGAGGAGGACCGCGAGCGGGATGCTGATGAACGCGAGGGAGATGATCCAGGCGGCGGCCTGACCGGCGAGCTGGAGCACGCGGGTGAGGCGCTTGCCGAAGATCCCGAGGTGCTGGAACAGCGAGTGGAGGCCGTGGGACAGGTGCAGCGCGAGCAGCACCTGCGCCACGACGTAGACGATCGAGTACGGCACGCTCTGGAAGCCGGCGATCGTCATCCGGTAGACGTCGTGGCGGCCCTCCGCGTCCTTCCACGTCATGAACTCCGGGTGCGAGATCCCGAAGGTGAAGTGGTCGAGGTGCAGGAAGAGGAAGGCGAGGAGGAGGAGCCCCGTCACCGCCATGGTGCGGGAGGCGAAGCTCGCCGCCCGCGTCGCCTCGTGCACGTAGCGCACCGGCCGCGCCGCGCGGTCGTGGAGCTTGCAGCGGATGCCCGCCCAGACGTGGGCGATCGCCGCCAGCAGGATCCCGCCGCGGAGCAGCCACAGGATCGGGCCGAGGTCCTTCAGGCCCTTGGCGTAGGCGTTCGACGCGTTCGGGCCCGCGAACACCAGCAGGTTCCCGAGCAGGTGGTTGACGATGAAGAAGCCGAGGCCGACGCCCGAGAGCGCCATGACGATCTTGGCCCCGACCGAGGAGAGCAGGAACCGCCGCGCGGCCTCGCCCAAGGACTCCTGGGACGCCGCGACCCCGGCCGCTTCACTCACTGTGGATCCTCCGGCTGCGCGTGATCGCCCGACCTCAGAGCTTGCAGGCCTCGACGGTGCCCTTCACCGACTGGAACGACTTCTGGAGCATCGCCTTCTCGGCGTCGTCCAGCGGGATCTCGTACACCTTCTCCACGCCGCCGCCGCCGATCTTCGCGGGCACGCCGAGGAAGTAGCCGTCGATCCCGTACTCGCCGTGGAGCCGCGCGGCGACGGGGAGGACGCGCTTGCGGTCGAGGAGGTACGCCTCGGCCATCGCCACCGCAGACTCCGCCGGGGCGTAGTACGCCGAGCCGGTGCCGTAGAGCGCGACCAGCTCGCCGCCGCCCTTCCGCGTCCGCTCGACGATGGCGTCGAGCTTCTCCTTCGGGAGCAGCGTCTCGAGCGGCACGCCGCCGACGGTGCAGAGCCGGGTCACCGGGACCATGTCGTCGCCGTGGCCGCCGAGCACCACCGCGTTCACGTCCTCGATCGAGACGTCGAGCGCCTCGGAGACGAAGCAGCGCATCCGCGAGGAGTCGAGCACGCCGGCCATGCCCGCAACCATGTTGTCCTTCAGCCCCGCGAGCTTGTGCATCGCGTAGACCATGGCGTCGAGCGGGTTCGAGATGACGATCACGAACGCGTCCGGCGTGTGCTGCTTCACCTTCTCGGCGACGTCCTTGACGATCGCCAGGTTCACGCCGAGGAGGTCCTCGCGGCTCATGCCCGGCTTGCGGGGCACGCCGGCGGTGACGATGACGACGTCCGCGCCCTTGCAGTCGGCGAAGTCGCTGGTGCCGGTGAGGCGGCTGTCGAGGCCGCGCACCGCGTTGAGCTGGTTGATGTCCAGGGCCTTGCCGCGGACCGGGTCGCGCACCTTCTCGATGTCGTAGAGGACGACGTCGCCCAGGCGGCGCTCCGCGCAGAGGAGCCCGATGTTGCCGCCGATGTTGCCGGCGCCGACCACCGCGATCTTGTTCCTGCGAGCCATCTCGGACCTCGTCCCCCGGGGTTTCGGCAGGCGCCACGTGCGTGGCCGCCCGGCCGTTACATGTTCTTGACGATCTCCGCGGCGAACTCCGACGCCTTGAGGAGCTTGGCGCCCTCCATCTGGCGGTGGAAGTCGTAGGTCACCGTCTTGTTCTTGATGGCCTGCTCGAGGCCGTGGACGACCATGTCGGCCGCCTTCGTCCAGCCGAGGTGCCGGAGCATCATCTCGCCGGAGAGGATCAGCGAGCCCGGGTTCACCTTGTCCTGGCCCGCGTACTTCGGCGCGGTGCCGTGGGTGGCCTCGAACACCGCCGCCCGGTCGCCGATGTTGCCGCCCGGCGCGATGCCGAGGCCGCCGACCTGCGCCGCCGCCGCGTCGGACAGGTAGTCGCCGTTCAGGTTCGGCGTGGCGAGCACCTGGTACTCGTCGGGCCGGAGCAGCAGCTGCTGGAACATGTTGTCGGCGATGACGTCGGAGATCATCACCTTGCCCTTCGGGACCTTGCCGCCGTGCTTGTCGGCGACCTCCTGCCAGGTGAGGGTCTTGTCGCCGAACTTCTCCTTCGCGACCTCGTAGCCCCAGTCGCGGAAGGCGCCCTCGGTGAACTTCATGATGTTGCCCTTGTGGACCAGGTGGACCGAGGTCCGCCCGTTGTCGAGGGCGAACTGGATCGCCCGCTCCACGAGGCGCTTGGTGCCGAACGCCGAGATCGGCTTGATGCCGATGCCCGAGCCCTCGCGGATGGGCTCCTTGGGCTTGAGCTCGGTGTTGATGAAGTCCCGGATCTTCTTCCCCTCCGGGGTCCCGGCCTTGTACTCGATGCCCGAGTACACGTCCTCGGTGTTCTCCCGGAAGATGACGATGTCGAGCTTGCCCGGCTCCTTCACCGGCGCGGGCACGCCCTCGAACCAGCGCACCGGACGCACGCAGGCGTAGAGGTCGAGCTCCTGCCGCAGCGCCACGTTGATCGAGCGGAAGCCGCCGCCGACCGGCGTGGTGAGCGGGCCCTTGATGGCGACGACGTACTCCTGGATCGCCTGGAGGGTGTCGTCGTGGAGCCAGGTGTTCGGGCCGTAGACCTCGTTGGCCTTCTCGCCCGCGTACACCTCGAACCAGTGGATCTTCTTCTTGCCCTTGAAGGCCTTCTCGACCGCGGCCTCGAGGACGATCTTCGTCGCGCGCCAGATGTCGGGGCCGGTGCCGTCGCCCTCGATGAAGGGAAGGATCGGGTCGTCGGGGACCTCGAGGGCGCCGTCCTTCTTGACGACGATCTTCGAGCCGGTCTCCGGCTTCTTGAGCTTCTCGAACTTGGCCATGCGCACGCCTCGCCCGTGGTGGAAGGAAGGCGCTCATACCACCATCGGTCGGACGTGGGAATGGCGGAGTTCGGGAGGAAACGGTCAGGCCGCGGGGGCCTCCGCCTCGCCCTGGTAGAGCGCCTCGATCTCCGCCGCCCACTTCTGGGCGATCACCTTCCGGCGCAGCTTCATCGTCGGGGTGAGCTCGCCGTGCTCGCCGCTCTCGAACTCGACCGGCAGCACCTTGAAGCGCTTGATGGTCTCGAACTTGGCGACGTGCTTGTTCAGCTTCTCCTCGATCTCGCGGCCGAGGTGGGCGAGGAGCTTCGGCTCCGCGGCGAGCTTGGCGAGGCCGGCGAACGGCACGCCCGCCTGCGCCGCCCACTGCTCGGCGAGCTGCGGCTCGAGGGTGAGGAGCGCCACCAGGTACTTGCGGTTGTCGCCGACGACGACCGCCTGCGCGATCGGCGGGATGCCCTTCAGGATCGCCTCCAGCGTCGCCGGCCCGGTCTTCTTGCCGCCGGAGGTGACGATGAGCTCCTTCTTGCGGTCGGTGATCCGGAGGTAGCCCTCGGCGTCGAACTCGCCGACGTCGCCGGAGCGCAGCCAGCCGTCGGGGGTGAGCGTCTCGGAGGTGGCGCGGGCGTCCTTGTAGTAGCCCATGAAGACGTTGCCGCCGCGGAAGAGGATCTCGCCGTCGACGTCGATCTTCACCTCGACGCCCTGCATCGGCCGGCCGACGGTGCCGACCTTGTAGGCCGTCTCGCTCGACACCGTGGTCGGGCCGGTGCCCTCGGACTGGCCGTAGACCTCGAGGATGGGGAGCCCGAGCGACCAGAAGAAGTCGAGGACGTCGCGGCCGATCGGCGCCGCCGCGGTGAAGCCGGCGCGGGCCTGGTCGAGGCCGAGGCGCTGCTTCAGCTTCGAGTAGACGAGCCGGTCGAAGAGCGCGTGCTGCAGCGAGACGGAGAGCCCGGGCGAGACCTTCTGCATCTTCGCCAGGTAATGCGCCTTCCCGACGGCGAGCGCGCGGCGGAAGAGCGCCTGCCGCCGCGGCGGCGCCTCGGCGACCTTGGCCTCGATGCCGGCCTTCATCTTCTCCCAGACGCGCGGCACCGCGAGGAACAGCGTCGGCCGCACCTCCGGCAGGTGCTCGCGGATCTTCTCCATGCTCTCCGCGAAGTAGACCTCCATCCCGTTCCAGAGCGCGGCGTGGATGGTGTTCTGCTGCTCGGCGATGTGCGAGAGGGGCAGGTACGAGAGCAGCCGCTCCGCGCCCGGCGTCCCCAGCGTGGCGGTGAGCTTCTCCACGGTCCAGAGCAGGTTCCGGTGCGACAGCATCACGCCCTTCGGCGGGCCGGTGGTGCCGGAGGTGTAGATGAGCGTCGCCAGCGCGGTCGGCTCGATCGCCGCCAACATCGCCCCGTACTCGGCCTCCGGGACGGCGTCGCCCTCGGCGAGGAGCGCGTCCCAGCTCACCACCCACGGCAGGTCCGTCCCCTCCCCGCCCGGCTCGAGCAGCACCGCGGCGCGGAGCTTCGGGAGCCGGTCCTTCACCTCCGCGATCTTGCGGAGCTGCGCCGCGTCCTCGACGAAGACGATCGGCGCCTCGCAGTGCTCGAGGATGTACTGGCACTGGTCCGGCGAGCAGGTGGTGTAGATGCCCGCGGGCACCGCGCCCACGGCCATCGCCGCGAGATCGGCGACGACCCACTCGAAGCGGTTGAAGGAGAGGATGCAGACGCCGTCGCCCGCGCCGACGCCCCGCCGCTTCAGCGCGCGGGCGCACCGCGAGACGTCGGCCTCGTAGGTGCGCCAGGAGATCGGCTCCCAGCGCCCGTCGCGCCGGCGGAAGAACGCGGGCCGCGCGCCGAGGCGCGAGGCGCGGTCGTGGAGCACGTCGAGCATCGACCGCGCGCCGGCCGGCGCCGGCAGCGGACCCGAGACCGTCGTCATGGAAGCCCCCTTGGTTGGCGGCGGTCGTACCTCCGTCGCGCGCGCGCGGTCAAACCTCCCCCGCGACTCCGGAAAGGCGCTTGACCGGGCCCGTGCCGTCCACTACCTAGCCCGCCCATGACCGTCGACTTCATCTGCCAGCGCTGCGACGGCTCGTTCGAGCTCGACTTCGGGGACATGCTCGAGGGCGAGCCGATCGAGTGCCCGAACTGCGATCAGAAGGCGTCCAAGAAGGCCTCCGAGGAGCTCGCCACCTCGCTCGAGGAGCTGATGGGCAAGGTCGCCGAGCTCCGCGGCAAGTTCGAGATCTCCCTCACCGTCGAGTCCGACGACCTCCCCGCCAAGTTCGACGAGCCCGCCGCGGGCGACGAGGACGAGGAGGAGGAAGAAGACGAGGACGAGGACGACGACGAGGACCTCGACGAGGACGACGACGACGAGGACGAGCCGCCGCCGGACGACGACGACGATCGCTAGGGGCCCACGTGCGCAAGGCGAAGATCATCGGCACCCTCGGCCCGTCCACGGACAGCCTCGAGAAGATCGAGGCGCTGATCCGCGCCGGCCTCGACGTGGCGCGGCTCAACTTCTCGCACGGCGAGCACAAGGACCACGAGCGCCGGCTCCTCCTGGTGCGCGAGGCGGCCGAGCGCGTCGGCAAGCCGGTGGCGGTGCTGCAGGACCTGCAGGGCCCGAAGATCCGCACCGGCAAGATGAAGGGCGGCAAGATCACCCTCGAGGCCGGCGACGAGGTGGCGATCACCACCAAGGACGTCCTCGGGACCGCCACCCGTTTCTCCACCGTCTACGCCCAGCTGGTCGACGACGTGCGCGTCGGAGACGAGATCCTGCTCGCCGACGGCCGGCTCAAGCTGGTGGTGACCAAGAAGCTCAAGAAGGACGAGATCAAGTGCAAGGTCCTCGTCGGCGGCGAGCTCGGCAACAACAAGGGCATCAACCTGCCGGGCACCAAGGTCTCGGCGCCCTCGCTCACCGAGAAGGACGCCAAGGACCTCGAGTTCGGCCTCACCATCGGCGTCGACTACGTGGCCCTCTCGTTCGTGCGCACCGCCGACGACGTCCGCGAGGTGAAGCGGATCGTCGGCGAGCGCGCGCCGGTGATCGCCAAGATCGAGAAGCCGCAGGCGGTGGCGGAGATCGACGCCATCGCCGAGATCGCCGACGGGATCATGGTCGCCCGCGGCGACCTCGGCGTGGAGATGCCGCTCGAGCGCGTGCCGCTGGTGCAGAAGATGCTGATCGAGCGCACCAACGGGCTCGGCAAGATCGTCATCGTCGCCACCGAGATGCTGGAGTCGATGATCCAGTCGTCGCGGCCCACCCGCGCCGAGGTGTCGGACATCGCCAACGCGGTGCTCGACGGCGCCGACGCGGTGATGCTCTCGGCGGAGACGGCGAGCGGCGCGCACCCGGAGATGGCGGTCCAGACCATGGACGCGGTGGTGCGGGAGACGGAGCGCAGCCAGCGCTTCCGGATGATGAAGCCGCACAACCTGGCCCGCTCCGACTCGTTCCCCACCGCGGTGGCCCGGGCCTGCTGCGCCGCGGCGGACCAGCTCGCGCTCAACGCCATCGTGGCCTGCACCCAGACCGGGCGCGCCGCGCGGCTGGTGGCCGAGCACCGGCCGGCGAGCCGCATCTTCGGCCTCACCCCGCTCGCCGACACCTACCGGCGCATGGCCCTCTACTGGGGCGTCGTCCCGATGATGATCCCGGCGTACCACTCCGCCGACGAGATGCTGCGCCTGGTGTCGGAGGCGCTCCTCCGCGAGCGCTACGCCAAGAAGGGCGAGGCGGTGGTGATCGCGTCCGGCGTGCCGCACCAGCCGGCGTCGACGAACCTGATGACCATCCACCGCCTGTAGTCGTACCATCGGCGCGTGACCCCGCCGCGCCGCAGCGTCGCCCGCGACAGCTCGCGGGAGGTGAAGCGCGACGTCCGCGTCAGCGCGGACGTGCCGGTGCGGTTCGCCCGGGGCGACGCCGAGCGCGCCGGCCGCTGCGTGGATCTCTCGCCGGGCGGGATGTTCGTCGAGACGACGGCGCCGCCGCCGATGGGCTCCGAGATCGCGCTCTCGGTGGACTGCGGCGACCGCGGCACGGTGCACGTCCGCGCCAAGGTCTCGCGCATCGGCATCGCCCGGCGGCTGGTGCGGCACCCGAAGGTGCACCACCTCACCCTCGCCGCCCACGGCTTCGGGTGCCGGCTCCTCGACCCGGCCCCGGCGGCGCTCCGCGAGATCTACGAGGACCTGCTCGCGGTCGACGAGGGCTGACGATCAGAGCGAGAGCACGGGGCCCTCGCGCTCCGGGTCGTCGGAGGCCGCCGCCGAGCTGGCGCTGAGCTCGCGGAGGTCCTCGCGGGTGAGCGCCGCCTCCTCGAGCGCCTGCTCGGTGACCAGGATCTGGCGGCCCGCGACCAGCGCCACCACGATCGCGTCGGCGGGCGCCGCCGGCACCGACACCCGCTCGCCGCCGCGGTCGACCACGAGCCGCGCCTCGAGCCCGGCCCCGTCGCCGACGTCGAGCACCGCGGCGTCGATCTCGCCGCCGATCGCGTGCAGCGATCGCTCGAGCAGCCGGAGCGGCCGGACCTCGCCGGCGCGGGCCTGCCGGATCGCCTCGCCCTCGGCGGGCGCGACGAAGATCGGCACCAGCCGGGTGGAGCCGGAGGCCTGGAGCACCACCACCTCGAGGCCGTCGCCGCCCGCGGGCACCACGTCGCGGAGGACGAGGACCTCGAGCGGCGGCGGCGCGGCCGCCTCCGGCGCGAGCTGGTGGGCGGCGAGCGTCACGGCGAGGGCGGCCGCCAGCGCGCCCCCGGCCGCCGCGCCAAGGGTCGCCCGGCGCATCGATCGCTCTGGCGCCGGCACCACGTCCAAGCGGCCTCCCCGCGCCCGGCCGAGGGCGCCACGGGGAAGCTAGGCCCTCCGCGGAGGGCGGGCACCGTACGGCCGTCCCGGAGGGTCACCCCTCGAAGCGGTAGATGTTCTCCACCGCCACGTTGCGGTAGCGCTCCATCTTCAGCGCCAGCCGGGAGAGCTCCCAGGCGAACGCCTGCGGCGAGGCGGCGGGGTCGGCCTTCTTCCGCCGCTTCACCTCCTTGAGGACGGCCTTGCGGGCCTCCCGCGGGTGGTAGAGGAAGGCGCCGGAGAAGAGGAGCTTGCCCTCGTACGGCACGAGCCGGGCGTCGATGAGATCGCCCTTCTCCATCCCGACCATCACCCGGCGCTCGAAGACGTCGTAGTCGGTGCCGCTGAACGGCTCCCGGACCTTGAGGCCGATCTTCGTGCCGAGCTTCCGCACCTCGAACACCGCGTGCAGCGTCCGGGTGAAGCCGTCGAAGATCCCGAGCTCCTCGGGCGAGAGGGCGTCGCGGTTCGCCGCGACGAAGGCGGCGGCGGGCGGGAGCCCCACGCCGTCGAGCGGGCGATCGAAGAGGAAGTGCTCGAGGAACGCCGCCATGCGCGCCTCGAAGGACCGGTCGTCCTCGTGCACCTCGCCGGCCTTCTCGAAGTACCCGGCCTTGGCGCGGAGCAGCTCCTCCTGCCGCTCGGGGCCGGTGGACCACTGGATGACGCGATCGAGGTGCTGCTGGAACACGCGCTACCCCCGCCCCTCGATGAGCCGCGCGAAGCGGTGGAACAGGTTGCGCGCGTCGTGGGGGCCCGGCGAGGACTCGGGGTGGTACTGCACGCTGAAGGCGCGCGCGTCCGGGACCTCGATGCCCTCGTTGGTGCCGTCGTTGAGCGAGCGGTGGGTGACCCGCGCGCCGGTGCCGGCGAGGCTCGCCTCGTCCACCGCGAAGCCGTGGTTCTGGGCGGTGATGGCGACCTGCCCGGTCGCGAGGTCGAGCACCGGCTGGTTGCCGCCGCGGTGGCCGAACTTGAGCTTGTAGGTCCTGGCGCCGAGCGCGAGGGCGAGGATCTGGTGCCCGAGGCAGATGCCGAAGATCGGCGTCTTGCCGAGGAGCTCGCGGACGATCGGACCCGCCGCCTTCACCGCCGCGGGATCGCCGGGGCCGTTGGAGAGGAACACGCCGTCCGGCTTCATGGCGAGCACCTCGGCGGCGGGCGTCGCCGCCGGCACCACCGTCACCTTCATGCCCTGGTCCACGAGGAGCTGCAGCATGGCCTTCTTCAGGCCGTAGTCGTAGGCGACGACGCGGTGGCGCGTCGGCGGCGTGGGCGGCGCGCGGAGCGGATCCGCCATGCCGGTGGTGAAGTCGTAGGCCTTCCTGGTGCTGATCGGGGTCGCCAGGTCGAGGCCGGTCATCGGCGGCGCCTTCCGCGCCTTCTCGACCAGGTCCGCGGGCCTCGCCCCCGGCCCGGTGGAGAGCACGCCGAGCTGCACTCCGCCGTCGCGGAGGTGGCGCACCAGCTTCCGGGTGTCGACGCCCTCGATGCCCGGCACGCCGTGGCGGGCGAGCCAGCCGTCGAAGCCCTCGGTGGCGCGGTGGTTCGACGCCGCGAGCGAGAGGTGCCGGCAGACCACGCCGACCGCGTGCGGCCGGTCGGACTCCTCGTCCGACGGGTTCGCGCCGACGTTCCCGAGCTCGGGGACGGTGAAGGTGAGCAGCTGGCCGACGTAGGAGGGATCGGTCATCACCTCCTGGTAGCCGGTCATCGTGGTGTTGAAGACCACCTCGCCGACCGCCTCGGCCTCGGCGCCGAAGCCCCGCCCTTCGAGGACGGTGCCGTCGGCGAGGGCGAGGAGGGCCTTCCGGGGCGCGGTCATCGACGCTGCTCCTCCGTGCCGCCGTGGACGATCCGGCCTCCGACCATCGTGAGCGCCGCGCGGCCGGTGAGGGATGCGCCGTGGAACGGCGAGTTCCGGGAGCGAGAGAGGAACGAGCCGCCGGTCCACCTCGCGTCCGGGTCGATCACCGCGACGTCGGCGACCGAGCCCTCGGCGAGCCGGCCGCCGGGCAGCGAGAAGCAGCGCGCCGGGCCCGACGTCAGGAGCTCGATCGCCCGGAGCGGCGACAGCACGCCGTCGCGCACGAGCGCGAGCGTGAGCGGCACCGCGGTCTCGAGGCCGATGATCCCGTTCGCCGCCTTGTCGAACTCCACCTCCTTCTCCACCGCCGAGTGCGGCGCGTGGTCGGTGGCGATGGCGTCGAGGGTGCCGTCGGCGAGGCCCTCCCGGATCGCCGCCACGTCGGCGGCGGCGCGGAGCGGCGGGCACATCTTGGCGAAGGTGTCGTAGGTCGCGACCGCGTCCTCGGTGAGCGAGAAGTGGTGCGGGGTGGCCTCGGCGGTGACCTTCACGCCGCGCCGCTTCGCCTCGCGGATCGCCCGCACCGAGCCGGCGGCGGAGACGTGGCCGAAGTGGAGCCGCCCGCCGGTGAGCGCCGCGAGCTCGAGGTCGCGGACCACCATCACCACCTCGGCCTCGGCCGGCGAGCCCTTCAGCCCGAGCCGCGTCGCCAGCGCGCCCTCGTTCATGCAGCCGCCGGCGGCGAGGGAGAGGTCCTCCTCGTGCACCATCACCGGCAGGTCGAAGGCCTTGGCGTACTCGAGGGCGCGGCGCATCAGGCCCGCGTCCATGATCGGGCGGCCGTCGTCGGTGATCGCCACCGCGCCGGCGGCGCGCATGTCGCCGATCTCCGCGAGCTCCTTGCCCTCCTGCTTCTTGGACACGGCGCCCGACGGGTAGACGCGGCAGAGATCCGCCTCCTTCGCCTTCTCGAGGACGAAGCGGACGAGGTGGGCGTTGTCGATCGGCGGCTTCGTGTTCGGCATCGCCACCACGGCGGTGAAGCCGCCGGCCACCGCCGCCCGCGCGCCGGTGGCGATCGACTCCTTGTACTCCTCGCCGGGCTCGCGGAGGTGCACGTGCAGGTCGACGAGGCCCGGGACGATCCACCTGCCCTTGCAGTCGACGATCGTGGCGTGCTTCTTCAGCTCGGCCGGGACGGGGCCCTCGACGATCCGCGCGACCTTCTCGCCGTCGACGACGACGCTGCGGACGCCGTCGGTGCCGCTCGCCGGGTCGAGGAGCCGGCCGCCTTCGAGGACGATCACGAGGCCTCCGGGGCGCCGCCGGCGACGAGGAGGAGGATCGCCATCCGCACGGCGACGCCGTTCTCGACCTGGTCGAGGATCACGCTCCGCGGCCCGTCGGCGACCTCCGGCGCGAGCTCGACGCCGCGGTTCACCGGACCCGGGTGGAGGATCAGCCCGTCGGGCGCGAGCCAGCCGGCGCGCTCGAGGTTGAGGCCGTAGAGCCTCGAGTACTCCCGCGTGGTCGGGAAGAGGCTCTCCCCGAGCCGCTCGCTCTGGATGCGGAGCATCATCGCGGCGTCGGCGCCGCGGAGCGCCTCGCGCAGGTCGTAGGTGGCGGTGCAGCCGAGCGCCTCGACGCCCTCCGGCAGCATCGTCGGCGGGCCGCAGACGCGCACCTTCGCCCCGAGCTTGCCGAGGGCGAGGATGTCCGAGCGGGCGACCCGGCTGTGGCGGATGTCGCCGACGATCGCCACGGTGCGGCCGTCGAGGCTGCCCCACCTCTCACGGAGCGTGAAGGCGTCGAGGAGCGCCTGCGACGGGTGCTCGTGGGCGCCGTCGCCGGCGTTCACGACCGCGCACCCCACCCGGCTCGCCACCAGGTGCGGCGCGCCGGAGGAGGCGTGGCGGATGACGAGGACGTCCGGCCGCATCGCCTCGAGGTTCCGGGCGGTGTCGAGCAGCGTCTCGCCCTTGGAGGTCGAGGAGCCGGCCGAGCTCCAGTTCACCGCGTCGGCGGAGAGGATCTTGGCGGCGATCTCGAAGCTCGCCCGGGTGCGGGTCGAGCTCTCGAAGAAGCAGTTGACGACCGACTTGCCGCGGAGCGCCGGGTCCGTCTTGATTTGCCGGCGCATGACCACCGTCATGGTGGGGGGCGGGTGCAGCCCGGCCTCGAGATCCGCCCTGGCGAGCGGCTCGATCCCGAGGAGGTGCTTGTGGGGGAAGGCCATCGTCGGGCCGGGGTCTATAGCAGCCCCGCCCGACGCCAGCAACGCTCTCCGGGAGCGTGCGAGCGGCTAGAACGAGCCGCAGGCCGCCGCGTCGAAGTTCACGTTGTGGGTGACCGCGTGGGTCACGTCGCCCTGGACGTCGGCGATCGCGTCCCGCCACACGTGATCCGGAGGCTGCGCGCAGGTGCCGTCGGCGTTCGTGTCCGCGTAGTAGTCCACGAAGTAGTCACCGCCGGTCTCGAGCAGGCCCGCGAACGTGAACGAGAACGTGCCGCCGGCGACGGTGGCCTGGTCGGCGACGAGCACCGTGCCGGTCGCCTGATCCACGATCGCGATCCGGAGCTCCTGCCCGTTGTGCGGGCTGTAGCCCGTACCGTCGATCTGGATCGAGTGCCCCACCGGGAACGAGCCGCAGGCCTCGGGCGTGAAGTTGACGTCGTGGGTCACCTCGAGCGTGACCGGGGCGTCGATCGGCCCGGGCACCGAGGCGCGCCACACGTGATCCGTCGGCGGGGCGTCGCAGCTGCCGCTGCCGTCGAAGTCGGCGTAGTAGTCCACCTCGAAGGTCGTGCCCGGGACGAGCACGTCCGGGAACGTGAAGCTGAACGTGCCGTCCGCGACGACCGCTTCGTCCGTGGCGACCACGGCGCGGTTCGGGCCGTCGACCGCGACCACGGCGACGCCGAGGGCCTGGCCGTTGTGCGGCCCGTAGCCCGTGCCGGTGAAGGTCAGGGCGAACGGTCCGCCGGCTCCACCGGCGCCACCCGCTCCACCGGCGCCACCCGCTCCACCGGCGCCGCCCGCTCCACCGGCGCCGCCCGCTCCACCGGCGCCACCCGCTCCACCGGCGCCGCCCGCGCCGCCGGCGCCACCCGCGCCACCCTCCCCACCGGTCCCGCCGGCGCCACCCTGTCCACCCTCTCCACCCGTTCCGCCGGCCCCACCTTCGCCGCCGGTGCCCCCGGTGCCACCGCTGCCGCCCGAGCCGCCGGCGCCGTCGCCGCCTCCGTCTCCGGAGCTCGGCTCGTCCGAGCAGGCGGCAAGGGTCATTGCGAGGAGCGCCGCCGCGAAGAGCGACGACGCGCGGAAAGCTCCGGCGTGCATGGGGTCCCCTCCCAGGGAATCCGGGCGCTTGCACGCCCGGCTGCGTTCACAACCCGTCAGTCATAACGGAGGCCGTCCGTTCTTGCACGGCCTCGTCCGCAGGTGCGACACCCCTCGACGGGGGTCAGAGCCACTCGCGGAACAGGTACGCGAGCCAGGACACCAGCCGCTCGCCCCAGGAGCGGTGACGCCACTCGTCGAGGGTGATCTCGCGGCACGCCCCGAGGTCCTCCTCGAACATCCGCTCGAGGGCCCGCGCGAACCGCTCGTCCTCGACCACTGCGTTCACCTCGAGGTTCACCCGCAGCGAGAGCGCGTCGAGGTTCGACGAGCCGACCGTGCCCCACCGCCCGTCGACGACCGCGGTCTTCGCGTGCAGCACCCGCCCCTGCCACTCGAAGACGCGGAGGCCCGCCCGGAGGAACCGGCCGTAGGTGGCGCGGGCGGCGAGCAGCACCGCCTTCACGTCGGTGGTCCCGGCGAGGATGACCCGCACGTCGACGCCGCGCCGCGCGGCCGACGCGAGGGCCCGCCGCACCGGGAACGTCGGCAGGAAGTAGGCGTTGGTGATGAGCACGCGCTCCCGCGCGCTGCGGATCGCGTCGAGGTACGCCCGCCGGATCCGCTTCTTCGACGCGCGCAGCTCGCTGCCGATCACCTTCACCCCGGCCTCGGGCCGCCGGCCCTCGTGGGCGTAGCGCGGCTCGTCGAGCCTGGCGCCACCGGCGCGGCGCCAGGTCTCGAGGAAGAGCTGCTGCAGCTCGAGCGCCGCCGGGCCCTCGAGCCGGAGGTGGGTGTCGCGCCAGCCCCTGCCGCCGTCCTCGACCGCGGCGTAGTCGTCGGAGAGGTTCATGCCGCCGGTGAAGCCGACGGTGCGGTCCACGATCAGCGACTTGCGGTGGTTCCGGCGCCACACCCGGGCGAAGAACCGGCCGAGGCGGCCGCCCCAGCGGATCGGGTGGAAGGCGACGGTGC
>CAZDGH010000043.1:21455-21776 GCA_964504805.1 uncultured Myxococcales bacterium
GCCGGCCTCGTGGAGCCGGGTGAGCAGCGCGTCGGGGACGTCGGAGCCCCAGGCGTCGTAGGTGAGGTTGACCTCGACGCCGCGCCGCGCCCGCTCCATGAGCGCCTCGGCGAACCGGGTGCCGGTGCGATCGCCGCGGAGGATGTAGGTCTCGAGGCAGACGGTCGAGCGCGCCGCGGCGATCGCCGCGAGCATCGCCGGGTACGCCTCGGCGCCGTCGCGCAGGAGCGCGAGCCGGTGGCTCCCGACGTCGAGCTCCGCGAAGGGACGCCGCTGCGGGAGCGCGGCCTCGGTCACGCCTTCCGCGCCTGGAGCACGACC
>CAZDGH010000044.1:0-21693 GCA_964504805.1 uncultured Myxococcales bacterium
AGCGACTGCACGAACTCGATGTCCGAGGGCTCGCCGACCGGCGCCGAGCCGAGGGTGGCGTCGAGGGTGCCCTCGAGGGTCATCTCGCCGAAGTTCGGCTGGCTCTGGTACGAGACGCCGACCTTCACGTGCTCGGCGGGCTCCCAGATGAGGCCGGCGGAGGCGGCGAGGTGCATGCCGCTCGCGTCGACGAGGGAGCGGCCCTCCTGCAGCCCGCCGTCGGCGGTGACCATGTCGTCGGAGCCGTCCGAGTTGCGGGCGCGGAGGGTGACGACCTCGGTGCGGACCAGGTTGAGGCCGGCGCCGACCGAGAGGTTCGCCGCCTCGATCTTGTAGGCGCCGCCCGCGGTCACGTACATGGACCGGATGGTGCCGTCCATCGACCACCAGCGCTGCACGCCGCCGACCGCGCCGGGGTACTTGGTGTTGCCCTCGAAGTCGGCGTTGTCGTCCCAGACCGCCTGGCCGCCGAACGGGAAGTAGAGGCCGAGGCCGACGCCGAGGTTGTCGACGCCGAAGTCGGTGACGACGCCGGCGAAGGGCGAGGCGACGAAGTTCGTGAGCGTGGCCTCGCCGGAGTTGGCGGCGAGGGCGTCCTGCGGCGTGCCCGGGCCGACGTCGTTGTCGGCGACGTTGTCGATCGCCTCGACCGGCCGGTCGTAGCTCGCCATCCGGAGCGCGAAGCTGCCGTCGAGGTAGATCCGCGTGCCCTTGCCGAGCGCGAGGCCGGCGGGGTTGTAGTAGAGCGCGGTGGGGTTCTCGGTCATCGGGTGGCCGTGCTCGCCGCCGAACCGCGCGACGAGGAAGCCGCTCGCCGAGGCGAGGTCCGAGGTGAACAGGGTGGCGGCGCCCAGGGCCGCTCCCGCGAGGATGCGCCGGTCCAAGAATCCCCTCCGTGCCTCGGATCCCGTTTGACACGATCCTGCGCGCAGCGCAGGATTCCCAACCTTCGAGGCGAGGGGATGAAACATGGCCGGATCGAGCTTGTCAAAGCGTTTGGTCGTGGGGAGCACGGTGCTCGGCGCCGGCGCGATGCTCGGCATCGCCGGCTGTCCGGACCCGAAGGGCAAGTACGAGGCCTTCGTCGACGAGACGAAGGACATGCGCGTCATCCCGGAGGGCCCGCCCGCGGGCTCCGGGATCAAGGACGTGACCGGCGAGTTCGCGCTGTTCATCTCGACGCCGATCTCGCCGGACCAGCCGCTGGTCTTCCTCGCCACCGCGACGATGGAGCTCGGCTCCGACGGCGGCGTGCTCGACCTCTCGGTGCAGCCGGTGGTCGGCGATCCGAAGCCGCTCGCCGAGTGCCCGGAGCCCGGCACGCCCGTCGGCGCTCCGCTCGTGCTCGAGGACGTCGCGGTCGACCTCGACGGCAACTTCACCGCCGACTTCGGCGAGCGCGAGGTCGAGGGCTGCGGCAACTCGCTCTCGGGCTCGGACATCACCGCGACCCTGAAGCTCATCGGCACGACCCTCACCGAGGACAAGTTCTGCGGGATCATGGAGGGCGCGGCGACGAAGCCGTTCCCGCTCCCGCTCGACGGCTCGAAGTGGGGAGCGGTCCGGGTCGAGCCCGGCGCGGCGATGCCGGCGCCGGACGTCGAGTGCGACGCCGGCGGTGGCGGTGCAGGTGGCGCAGGTGGCACCGGCGGCGCGGGTGGCGCCGGCGGGACCGGCGGCGCCGGCGGCGGGTGACCGGAGGCGAGGCCCGACCTCGCCTTCAGCTGGGGCCTGGACCGGCGGGGCTGCGGCTCAGCCCGCCGACTTCCGCGCCGACTTCGCCGCGCCCTTCTTGCTCGCGGACTTCGCCTTCGGCGTCGCCTTCGCCGGCTTCGCCTTCGGCGCCTTCGCGGGCTTCGCCGCCTTCGGGGCCTTGGCCGCCTTCGGCGCCGCCTCGGCTGCGGCCGACGCCTTCCGCGTCCGCGCCGCCGGCCGCGCCGCGCCACGGGCCGCGCCGCGCTTGCGCTTCGGCTCCGGCGCCTGGTCGAGCGCCGCGACCGCGGACTCCACGGTGACCGACGCGGGATCCATCCCCTCGCGGCCGACGGTGGCGTTCTTCTCGTCGTGCTTCACGTAGTACCCGTACCGCCCCTCGTACAGGTAGATCGGCTTGCCGTCCTTCGGGTGCTTGCCGACCTCGCGGAGCGGGACCGCGGCGTTGCGGCCGCGGCCCTTGGGCATCCGGAGCAGCTCCATCGCCCGGTCGAGGCCGACGGCGAGGATGTCGTCCTCCTTCTTGAGCGAGCGGAATTCGCCGTCGCAGACCACGTACGGCCCGAAGCGGCCGAGGCCGGCGCGGACCTCCTTGCCGGTGTCGGGGTGGAGGCCGAGGAGCCGCGGCAGCTCGCCGATCCGGACCGCCAGCGCGAGGTCGACGGTCTTCGGGTCGATGCCGGGCGGGATGCTGACGCGCTTCGGCTTCTCGTCGTCGGCGGCGTCGCCGATCTGCACGTAGGGGCCGTAGCTGCCGGTCTTCAGGTACACCGGCTTGCCGCTCACCGGGTGCGCGCCGAGGCCGAGCTCGCGCCGCTCGAACTTCTCGAGGATCTCGTGCACCGACTCGGCGGTGAGGTCGCCGGGCGGGAAGTCCTCGGGGATGGACGCCTTGCGCGGCTCGGCGTCGCCCTTCTTCAGCTCGAGGTACGGGCCGAACTTGCCGACGTGCACCTCGACGCCGGGGATCGGCTTGTCGAGGCGCACCACCTTGGCGGTGCGCGGGTCGATCCGCTCGTCCTGGGCCTCGATCCGGGTCCTGAGCCCCTTGTCGCCGAGGAAGAAGCCGTGGAGGTACGGCTTCGGCTCGAGCTTCCCCTCGGCGATGGCGTCGAGCGACTCCTCCATCTGCGAGGTGAAGCCGGTGTCGACGAGGTCGGGGAAGTGGTGCTCGAGCAGGTCCGAGACCACGAACGCGGTGAAGGTCGGGACGAGCTGGTTGCCGACCTTCGCCGCGTAGCCGCGGTCGAGGATGGTGCCGACGATGGTCGCGTAGGTGGAGGGGCGGCCGATGCCCTCCTTCTCGAGCAGCTGGATGAGCGACGCCTCGGTGTAGCGCGCCGGCGGCTTGGTCTCGTGGCCGACCGGGGTGAGGTCGGCGAGGTCGAGCCGGTCGCCGACCGCGAGGGCGGGGAGGAGCCGCTCGCGCTCCTCGAGCGCCGCCTCGGTGTCGTCCGCGCCCTCGACGTACGCCCGGAGGAAGCCCGGGAAGACGATCCGCATGCCGCTCGCGGAGAAGAGCGCGTC
Source organism: uncultured Myxococcales bacterium (assembly GCA_964504805.1). Taxonomy (GTDB): domain Bacteria; phylum Myxococcota; class Myxococcia; order Myxococcales; family Vulgatibacteraceae; genus CAZDGH01. Next base: position 3,241 of record CAZDGH010000044.1, read on the forward strand.
GCCGGCCTCGACGCGGACCGTGGTCTGCATCTGCCGCGCCTCGGCCATCTGGGTGGCGAGGGTGCGCATCCAGATGAGCTCGTAGACGTCGTGGTCGCGGCCGGTGAGGCCGAGCTCCTTCGGCGAGGTGAAGTCGGTGGAGGGGCGGATCGCCTCGTGGGCCTCCTGCGCGCCCTTCGCGCTCGTCTTGAAGCGGCGCGGCTCGTCCGACAGGAACTCCTTCCCGAACCGCTGCGCGACGCTGGCGCGCGCGGCCTTGATGGCGTCCTCGGAGAGGTTCACCGAGTCGGTACGCATGTAGGTGATGAGGCCGCGCTCGTAGAGCGACTGCGCGACGCGCATCGTCTCCTTGGCGCTCATCCCGAGCTTCCGGTTCGCCTCCTGCTGCAGCGTCGAGGTGATCAGCGGCGGCGGCGGGCGCCGGGTGACCGGCTTCTCCTCGACCGAGCGCACCGCGAAGGCCGCGCCGCGGAGCCGCGCCTCGAGGGCGCGGGCGGCGGCCTCGTCGAGGTGGAGGACCTTCGGATCCTTGAGCCGGCCGGTCTTCTCGTCGAAGTCCTTGCCGGAGGCGACGCGGGCCTCGCCGACCTGCAGCAGGAACGCCTCGAAGCCGTCGCCGCCCTTCTTCAGGGCCGCGGTGAGGTCCCAGTAGCCGGCCTTCTGGAACGCCATCCGCTCGCGCTCGCGGCGCACCAGGATGTCGACGGCGACCGACTGCACGCGGCCCGCGGAGAGGCCGAAGGCGATCTTCTTCCAGAGCAGCGGCGAGAGGCCGTAGCCCACCAGCCGGTCGAGGATGCGGCGCGTCTCCTGCGCGCGGACCAGCCGCTCGTCGAGGGGCCGCGTCCGGTCGAGCGCCGCGAGGATCGCGCCCTTGGTGATCTCGTGGAAGACGAGGCGCTCGTACGGCACCTTCGGCTTCAGCACCTCGAGCAGGTGCCAGGAGATCGACTCGCCCTCGCGGTCCTCGTCCGTCGCGAGCAGGAGCTTCTGCGAGCCCTTCAGCAGGTCGCGCAGCTCGGAGACGACCTTCTTCTTCTTGGTGGGCACCACGTAGAGCGGCTCGAAGCCGTGCTCCACGTCGACGCCGAGCCGGCTCCACGGCTCCTTCTTCACCTTCTCCGGGATCTCGGTCGCCGACTGCGGCAGGTCCCGGACGTGGCCCATGCAGGCCTCGACCCGGTACCCCGGCGGCAGGAACTTCTTGATCGTCTTCGCCTTGGTGGGCGACTCGACGATCACCAGGACCTTTCCCTCGCTCGCCATCCGCGCTCCCGTCGTCCTTTTAAGGCCGAAGTCGCACGGAACGGGCCGGCTCGGCAAGAGGTAGCGCGGGATAACGGGCCCGGAGGAGCAGAAAATCCTGCCTGAGTACGGGCGGTTGGGCTTCGGTCGGGCGAGCCGCGCGCGATGTCGCGGTTTGCGAACGTCCCGTCCCGCCGTGGGGGCGAACGATCCCTTGCCGCGGTGACGTGGGGGGTGTCTGCTCCGACCCATGAACCGCGCCCACCTGCTGCTCATCCTCTCCGCCGGTCTCCTCGCCTGCGACGACGAAGCGTCCGGCGGGGACGGCGGAGGTCCTCCGGCCTCCGGCTGCCCCGTGCCGGCGGGCCCCGGCCTCGAGCACGCCGGCACCATCGCCGCGGACGAGACCTGGGCCGCCGCCGACGGCCCGCACCTCCTGACCTTCGACGTGGACGTCGCGGAGGGCGCCAGGCTGACGATCGAGCCGTGCGCCGAGGTGCGCGTGCAGGGCGGTCGCTCGATCGTGGTCGAGGGCTCGCTCGTCGCCGAGGGGACGGCGGAGACCCCGATCGCGATCGTGGCCGACGACGCCGCCGCGCCGTGGGGCCACCTGCAGGTCTTCGCGCCGGGCACGGTCCGCCTCGCCCACGTCCGCCTCGAGGGCGGCGGCGCCGACGAGGCGAACGCCTACGGCACGCTCGAGGCCCGCGGCGATCAGCTCGCGCCCGCGCAGGAGATCCTCCACGTCGATCACGTGCAGGTCCTCCGCTCGGCCGGCTTCGGCGTCTCGCTGCGCGGAGGGGCCGCCTTCACCGCCGGCTCGCGGGAGCTCACGGTCTCCGAGTCCGCGAAGGCGCCGCTCCGGATCCTGCCGCGCCTCGCGAGCAACGTCCCGACCGGCACGTACACGGGCAACGCCGTGGACGCGATCCAGATCGAGACCGAGGCCTACGGCGACGTGACGCTCGGGGACGTCACGCTGCGCGACCGCGGCGTCCCGTACCGCGTCGGCGGCGAGGACAGCGCGGGCACCCTGGTCGTGAGCGGCGAGGTCGGCAAGGTCACGCTCACCCTCGAGCCCGGCGTCGTCCTCGCGTTCGCGCGGAACGAGGCCGCCGCCCTGGTGATCGGGGCCGCGGCCGGCGCGCCCTCGTCCGCCGCGCTCGTCGCCCGCGGCACCGCCGAGCGTCCGATCGTCTTCACCTCCGCGTCGGACACGCCGGCCGCCGCCGACTGGCAGGGCCTCGTCTTCGACGGCATCCCCGACCCCGAGACCGCCCTCGAGCACGTCGAGGTCCGCTTCGCCGGCGGCCCGAGCCGCGCGAACAGCCACCACTGCGAGCCCGACGGCGCGTTCTCCACGGACGAGGACGCCGCGATCTCGATCTACGGCCAGCCCGCCTCGGCGTTCGTGACGAACAGCCTCGTCGCCGACAGCGGCCGGATCGGCGTGAACCTCGCGTACCAGGGCGACTTCGTGGACTTCGCGCCGACGAACGTGTTCGAGGCGGTGCCCGGCTGCGACGTCAGCCGCCCGCGGAACCCGGACGGCACCTGCCCGGCGTCGAGCGCGTGCCCCTGAGGCTCGGGGGTCCGGCGTAAGGTCGGGTCGTCACGGCGGCGCCCCTACGCGGTTCTAGGCCGCTTGCGAAGGTCGCCCAGGATCTCGTCGATCTGGTCGAGCGCGCCGCGCAAATCCTCCGCGATCTCGGCGGCGATCTCGTCCGGGTCGGGCAGCGTCGCCGCGTCGAGCAGGCTCTCGTCCTTCAGCCAGAAGAGGTCAAGGCTGCACTTGTCGCGCGCGACGATCGCTTCCCGGCTGTACGCGCGGAAGCGGCCCTCGGGGCGCTTCTCGGACCAGGTCTCCTTCCGCTTCGCGCGGTCCCCTGGCCGGTAGCAGGAGACGAAGTCGTCGAGATCCGACCGCTGCAAGCGGTTGTTCTTGAGAGTGAAGTGCTGGTTGGTGCGCAGGTCGTAGACCCAGAGCTTCTTCGTCCAGGGCTCCGGGCTCGCCGGCTTGCGGTCGAAGAAGAGGACGTTCGCCTTAACGCCCTGGGCGTAGAAGATCCCGGTCGGCAGCCGGAGCAGCGTGTGGACGTCGCACTCGTGGATCAGCCGGCGCCGGATGACCTCGCCCGCGCCGCCTTCGAAAAGCACGTTGTCCGGGACGACCACGGCCGCGCGGCCGCCGATCTGGAGCAGCGACTTCACGTGCTGCACGAAGTTGAGCTGCTTGTTGGAGGTCGTCGCCCAGAAGTCGTCGCGCTCGTAGACCAGCCGCTCGCGATCGGTGCCGCCGTCCTCACCGACCACGAGGATGCTCGATTTTTTCCCGAACGGCGGGTTGGTTAGGACGAGGTCGAAGCGCTCCGTCCCGAGCGCCCGGAGCCCGTCGTCCGTCCGGACCGGGAGGAGCTGCTCCGCTTCCGCGTCCGCTTGCGCCGCCGTACGGCCAGTGGCGCGGCGGTCACGCCGCAGCTTGTCGAGCTCCTGCGGCGTCGGCCCCACGCCGTGGAGGAGGAGGTTCATCGCGCAGAGCCGGGTGACGCCGTGGACGATCTCGACGCCCCGGAGCGCATGCAGCCGGAGGTGCTCGCGCTGCTCGCGCGTCATGTTCGGGAACTGGCTCGTGATGTGCCGATGCGCCGAGAGCAGGAAGCCGCCCGTCCCGCAGGCGGGATCGATGATGGTCTCCATCGGCGCCGGAGCCGCGCAGTCGACGATCGCGTCGATGAGCGGCCGCGGGGTGAAGTACTGGCCGGCGCCGTTCTTCGTGTCCTGCGCGTTCTTCTCGAGCAGGCCCTCGTAGGCCTCGCCCTTCACGTCGACATCGACCGTCGTCCACTGCTCCCGGTCGATGAGGTCGCTCACGAGCCGCTTCAGGTGCGCGGGGTCCTGGATCTTGTTCTGCGACTTCTTGAAGACGAGGCCCAGGAGTCCTCCCTGCTTGCCGAGGTGCTCGAGCACGGCGCGGTACTGGGTCTCGAGCGCGGGGCCGTCCTTCCCGACGAGGCTCACCCAGTCGTAGCCGGCCGGCACCGGGGACGGCCGCTTCCACGGCGCCCGCGTCTGCTCGTCGGCCATCTTCAGGAAGAGCAGGTACGTGAGCTGCTCGAGATAGTCCGAGTACGAGAGGCCGTCGTCCTTGAGGACGTTGCAGTACGACCAGAGCTTGTTGACGATGCGCGCAGCGTCGCTCATGCGGTTCTTCCCGGTGTCGCCGCGGTCGGCGGCGGGTAGACGTGGTGTGGCGCGGCCCAGTGGGCAGCGAGGTGTGCCAGCGCCCGTTCGAGCGTGCCGAAGCACGGCACCCCCGCCTCGCGGACCTTCTGCAGGTCGAGCATGCGCGTCAGCGGGAGCTGATCGGTCGTCGGCTTGTAGCTGCGGTTCGGCGGGAAGTGCTGGCCGAGCCACTCCTTGATGCCGCGGCGGGCCTCCCAGCTCGCGCCGTCCCAGGTCGTGCCTTCGACGAGGCCCGGCCGCTCGCCGGTATCGCCCTTCAGTGGCCGGCCTGCGAGCTCCGGCAAGCACGGCAGGAAGAGCACCTCGTACTCGGGGTGTAGCAGGACGAGCGCCACCGGGAACGGGAGATCGAGCTCGGCAAGGACCCTGGCGAGCGCGGGTGCCTTCTCGCGCGGGCACGCGTCGTCCTCGTCACGCAGCACGAGGAGCGCGCCGGCGTCGGCCTCCAGCCGGATCCGTTCCGCGGCCTGTCGAAGACCGGTCGCGAGGTGCAGGTTCTTCCACCGTCGCGGGGGTGCCCACGGCGTCACGTTCCCCGCGTCCTGCCAGAGCCGGTTCACGAGGTTGCCAACGGCCTCGACCTCGCCATGACCCTCGACCAGGACGTAGCCCTTGGTCACGAGGCCACCGGCGGGAGCGGCAGCTCCTGCTGCGCGATGCCCTCGGTGCGCAGGACGTCACCCAGCGTCATCAGCCCCGACTTCACGGCATCTCGCTGGTGCTCGGCCATCAGACCCACCGTGGTCGTGCCTTCGACGCGCCGGACGACCCGCACGTCCTCGGCGTCGAGCCGGTCGAGCAGCTCGGGGCTGTGGGTGGTGACGATGACCTGGCTCCGCTTCGCGGCCTGCGCGAGGTAGTCGTAGAGCAGCCCGATCGCGCCGGGGTGCACCGTGAGCTCCGGCTCCTCGACTCCGACCACCGGCAGCGGCGGATCCTGGAGGAGCGCCGTGATGATCCCTGCCATGCGCAGGGTGCCGTCGGACTCCTGCGCGGAATCGAACCACTTCCGGGCCTTCTTGCCCTCGGTGCTGTGCTCGAACTGCACCACGAGGTAGCTCGCCGCCTGCTGGACGCGGATGTCCTCGATGTCACCCGTGAGCTTGCGCAGCGCCTCGACGAGGTCGGGTTTCCAGGTCTCCTTCGGCTGGTCCTTCAAGATCGCCGCCCAGTTCGAGCCGTGGCGTTCCATCGGCTTCACCGGGCTGTACTTCTGCGGGACCCGCAGCGCATCCGGAAAGATCGCGTAGAGCGCGATCCGCTGGAGCGCGTGGACGAGCCTCTCGAAGCGTGCGTCGCCACCGACGAGCGGCAGCGCCAGGCTCTGCGGATCGAGGGTCGGGCGAAGCCCCTCCGGCCCCTCGATCCACTTGCCGGCTTCGACCCGGAACCGGTGGCGCGCGCCGCCGATCAGGATCTCCGCCTCCTCCTGCTTGACGCTGTACTCCTCCGCTGCATCGCCGCGCAGCACGAAGCCGTACGACGCGGTGCCGCCACCTAGCGCGAGCTCGAGCTGGATGGCGACGTTGTAGGGGTGGCCGGCGCTCCACCGACGAACGGCCTGGATGCCGTGACGGTCGGTGATCGCGCCGGAGAGGCCCATGTGCATCGCGTCGGAGACGAAGCGGAGGGCGTCGACGACGTTGCTCTTCCCCGAGCCGTTCGGGCCGACGAGCGCGGTGAAACGGTTGAACGGGACGCGTACGTTCTCGCCGAGGCTTCGGAAGTTCGACACGGTCAGCCGGGTGATCATGGAGCGTCCTCTACCGCATCGCGCCTTTTGCGGCGACGCCGGGGCGTGGGGGGCGGCGGCTCGGCGGCGCGGAGGACGACGGGCTCGGCGGGGGCGGTCTCGTCCTGCGGGACGAGGCGCCCCTCGAAGGCGAGCTTGAGGATCGACTGCCGGAGGCGGCTGCAGCGGGCGAGGTTCGCCTCGATCGTGCGCTCGAGCGAGGCGAGGACGGTCAGCCGTCGATCGACTTCCTCGACGATCCGCTTCTGCTCGGCCAGCGGCGGGACCGCAACGTGAAGCGACAAGACCTCCGGGAAGTAGATCGTCTTGTGAACGGATCCCTTTCCGAAGCGAAGGAGTGCATCGCGATCTGCCTTGAAAACGACCCGAAGCCAGTGTGGGTCCAGAGCTGGCGTGCAGATCCAATTGACGAAGTCTTGGCTCGTTGCCATGGGCCGACCAAGTACAACGACGTAGCCGACCGACGCGGTCCTGCTGAGACATACAGTACCGGATGGAAGCAGGCGGGCCGCGGAGTTCGCAAGGCCCTCGGCATTGGTGTGCTGCTCGGTATCATTGATGACGCCGCCGTCGTGGTCGCGAGCGTCCGGGATGCCGATCCAGGGGACGTCGCCATCCCACCATTCCGGGTGCGAGCGGCTCGGAGTGTGCCCACTCTCGAGTCGTGCAACGTCGACAAGTGCAGACCAGGCCCAACCCTCGGGTAGATCTGCACCCGTGCTTCCGACCGAAAGGGCGGCGTGGCCGCGAATTACGTCGGTGCTCCGAGATTGAAACCGGTTCGGGCGCAGGGGTGGCGAAGTTTGGGCCAGCAGGCCCGCCGCCGTCTGAAACGCTCGGCTCGCCGACCGCGCGATGTCGGCCTCAGTGGGTACGAGCCTTCCCTCGACGGCGGCCTGCAGGACGCTCGCGCGCGCCCGGTGGATGTTATCCATGGCGCGTGCTAGTGATTGAACTGCTACATCAATCCGAGCGAGCTGCGCCTCGATCTCGCCGACAATCGCGCTTGCGTCTTGTGCCCGGCAAACAGGAACATGGAGTCGTTCAATCTTGCTGATGCTGAGCGTGTGAAGACCCGACGTGCTGCTTGCCTCTCGCTGAATCGAAGCTCGTCCAGTCGGCGACATCAGCCAGTACGTAATCCACTTTGCTAGTGGAGCTTCTCGAGGTCGCACCTTGATGACGTGGTTCTGATGCACGCACCCTGCAATGGAGCCATCCCAGATGGCCAGCCGACCGATCTGCTCGATGCTCCCGTTGCCTTCCACGATCAAGATATCGCCTCGCTGCAGTTCGGCTCGCGGAATCTCGGCTTCCTCGACGCCAATCGTCTCGACCGATTCGAGGCATAGTCGGTTGAAATAGACGTTGGCGACTCGAATGTACGGTCTTCGCAGGGGAAGCGTATCGCGACGGGCGTTCTTCGTTACACCGCCGCTTACGGATCCGAGCGACGCGACGGTTGACCAATGCCACGAATCAGGAAGCCCGCTCACGCCACCAACTCCACATTCAGCTCCGCCACGATTTCCTCCAACTCCTCCCCGAACAACGCCCACACCTTCCCCAGCCCGCCGTGCTGCACGAATGGCACGTCGTCGAAGTCCTCGACCCGGAACTCGGCGTCGGCCGCGATGCGGTCGCGGATCAGCTCGAGCCACGCGATTTGCTCCGCCGTGAACCGCCGCCCCCGGTTCTCCTGGCCGAGCTTCCACGCCTCGAAACGCTCGCGCACCACGTCGGCGAACGGCTCGAGGTCCGTCTCGGGATGCAGCGCGTGCCGTGCCAGGCTGACGATGTCCGTCCAGAGACGCTGGCTGCCGGCGCCGCGGATGCGGTCACGCTCGACGACCGCGTAGGCGTTCCAGAGCGCCTCCGGCGTCCACTGGCGGGGCGGCCGTGCGATGGCGTCCGCGAGCGCCTTGATCTGTGCACGCCCGAGGCGCTTCGAGTAGGGGCGCGCGTAGAGCACCTGCAGCGCGTCGAGCTCGTCCCGGTGCTCGACGACGAACCGCTGAAACTCCGAGACCAGCTCCTTCGCCGGATCGTAGCCGAGCTCGTGCTGGCGGGCCCGGCCCGAGCGCGTGACCTCGTCGCTCGTCGTCGCGTCGATCAACTGGTCCTGCTGCCGCCGCACCGCGAGGAGCGCCTCGCAGAGCGCAGGGGCGTGCGCGATCGGCGTCGCCGCCTCGGCGCGAAGCTCCTTGCCCGCGGCCTCGAGCTGCTCCGCCGTCGGCGACTCGACGGAGAACCGCGCCCGCGCTCGCTCTTCCTCGCGATCGGGATCGAGCCCGTCGAGCAGGCCGGCCACGAGCGTCCGCAGCGCCACACCGCCGCTCGCGGCCTCGAGCTCCTCGCGCTGAGCCTCGGTCAGCCGCCGGTCCATCCGGTCGAGCCGTCCGGCGAGCGTCGAGAGCGCCTCTTCGGACCGATCGCCGGCGCGGACACGCTCGAGCAGCTTCTCGAACGAGATCCCGCGGTCGCGCAGGATCGGAGGGTCGACCTTCTGCTCCTCGAGCACGCCGACGCAGTCCACGACGACGAAGTGCGTCTTCGTCTTCGCGTCCGGCGTGACGGCCCGGAAGTCGGCGTCGGGCATCACGCGGACGCCGCGTCCCTTCATCTGCTCGAAGAGCGCCCTCGACTTGACCGAACGCAGGAACACCACGCACTCGAGCGGCTTGATGTCGGTGCCCGTCGCGATCATGTCGACCGTCACGGCGATGCGAGGGTCGTAGCTGTTCTGGAACTGCCGGATGAGATCGTCGGCCCGGTCGGAGCTGTAGGTGATCTTCACCGCGCGTTCGTTCGACACCGAGAACTCCTCGCGGACGATCCGGAGGATGTCCTCGGCGTGGCTGTCGTTCTTCGCGAACATGAGCGTCTTCGGGATCTCGGTCCGGCCGGGGAACAGCTCGGTGAAGAGCTTCTCCTTGAGCTCGCGGATCACCGTGCGGAGCTGGTCCTGCGCCACGACGCTCCGGTCGAGCTGGCTCGCGGCATACGTCACGTCCTCGTCGAGGGTCTCCCAGCGGACGGCGCGGGTCTGCCGGTCTCGCTTCCCGACGACCGCGTCGCGCTCGGCGCGGAGCGTCGCGCCGCCTTCGCCGACGCGCGTCCGGATCTCGTAGACCTCGTACGGGACGTTCACCTTGTCGCGGACCGCGTGCTCGTGGCGGTACTCGCTGACGACGTTCCTCTGGAAGAACGCGTAGGTGTGCTTCGCGGGCGTCGCGGTCAGCCCGATCAGCGTCGCGTCGAAGTACTCCAGCACCTGACGCCACAGCGTGTAGATGGATCGGTGGCACTCGTCGATCACGACGACGTCGAAGAACTCGGGCGGAATGGCCGCGTTGTAGACGACGGGCGGCGGCTCGCTCACGAGGCTCGTGTCGAAGCCCGGCGCCTCCTCGAACTGCTCCTCGAGCGCCGGCTCACCCTTGAGGATCGAGTACAGCCGCTGGATCGTCGTGATCACGACCCGGTTCACCGGATCGATCTGGTTGTTCGCCAGCCGGACCACGTTGTAGAGCTCGTGGAACTTCCGCCCGTCGTCTGGCGCCTCGTACGCCTGGAACTCCTTGAGCGCCTGCCGGCCGAGGTTGCCTCGGTCGACGAGGAAGAGCACGCGCCGGGCTCCACCCTCCTTCACCAGCCGGTAGATCGAGCTGATCGCCGTGAAGGTCTTGCCCGAGCCGGTCGCCATCTGGACCAGGGCCCGCGGCCGCCCTGCGCGCACGCTCGCTTCGAGCCCCTCGACCGCCCGGACCTGCGGTGCCCACATGCGCTTCGGGTCGAGCGGCCGTGCCAGGCGCATCCGGCCCTTCAACGTCGGCGCCGGCGGGGCACCTGGGCGACCTTCGCGCCGCTCGATCTCGGCCGCGAGCCAGGAACGCAGCGTCTCGGGACGATGGAACGAGAAGACGCGCCGCGCCTGCGGCTCGGGGTCGAGGCCGTTCGTGAAGAACGTCTCGTCGGCCGTGCTCTCGTAGAGAAACGGCAGCGGCCGCACCGGTGCGGGCATCCACGCCGGGACGCTCGCGGCGTAGGCCCTCGTCTGTGCCTCGACGGAGCCCAGGGAGACGCCCGCCCTCTTCGCCTCGACGACACCCGCCGGCGTCTCGTCGACGAACAGCAGGTAGTCGGCGGGGCCTGCCTCGGTCTGGAACTCGCGAACCGCCACGCCTGCGCCCGCGGCGAGGTTCATCGCGGCGCGGTCCTGCACCACCCAGCCGGCCTCGGCCAGCCTCGCGTCTATGCGCTCGCGAGCGCGGGCTTCGGGAGTGCGGGGCACGATGCGTTCTGGTTGCCTTCGAAGATCGCCCGTCCGGTCGGTCGCGGTCAACCACCGGCGGCGGCCACTTCTCGGCGGTCGGCTCCTCCACAGCCACGATGCGGGACGGTGGACAAGCACCGCACTTCCGCGCGGCTCGCGGTCGACGCTACGCGCCTGGTCTCGCCGCCGCGAGCCGCGCCCGCGCCGTGTCCGCGGCCTCGCTCTCCGGGTCGCGCTCGAGCGCGAGCGCCCAGGCGGCGCGGGCGTCGTCCGCGCGCCCGAGGTCACGGAGGACGTCGCCCCAGTGGAGGAGGCCGTCGCCGCCCTGGAGCTTCCAGGGATCCTCGGCGGCGCGCCGGCACAGCGACTCGGCCTCGACGAGGCGACCGGCGGCGGCGTGGACGCGGGCGAGGAGGAACAGCCCGTTCCGCACGGACCAGGGCCGCTTCGCGAGCGCGCGCCCGCGCTCGACCGCCTCCGCCGCTTCGTCGATCCGCCCCGCGGCGAGCAGCGCCGACGCCCGCGCGAAGTGGAGCTCGGCGCGGTAGAGCGGGGGCAGCGCCGCCTCGTCGGCCTCGTCGCAGCGCGCGAGCGCCTCCGCCGCCGCGCCGCGGTGCGCGAGGACCCAAGCGAGCTGGAGCCGGTGACCCGTCCGCACCAGCGGGTGCGCGTCCCAGCGGACGTCCGCGCGAAGGAGCCGGGCCTCCGCGTCGGCCCAGCATCCGAGCGCGTACTCGGCCTCCGCGCGGTTGACCTCGATCAGCGCGAGCCCGGGCCCCCGATCCCCGAGCACGAGGTCGGAGGGCTCGAGGGATCTGACCTCCACCTCGAGCGCCTCGCGGTAGCGACCGACCGAGATCAGCAAGTCGACGAGCGCGTTGGCGTGGCCATCCGGGTGCAGCCACGAGGACTTGCTCCGGTGCAGCGCGGCCAGCGCGCCCTCCACGTCGCCGAGGCCGCGCCGCGCCTGGAGCTCGATCCCGAAGTCGAGCGCGGCCGGCGCCGCCCACCGGAACCAGCGGAGCAGGCGCAGCGCCCTGCGGAAGTCGCCGTCCTGGCAGGCGCGCTCGGCTCGACGCGCGAGCACGCCGACGACGAGCACGTACGCGACGGCTACGCCGAAGCCGGCGCCCGCGACGAGCAGCGCCGTGGCCAGGCTCGGCAGCGATCGCCGGACGGCGATGAGGAGCTCGAAGAGGGTGTCCGTGGCGGCGCCAGCTTACCGCGCGACGGTCGCAGCCTGCTCGCCGCGTCACCCCACCTGCGGCAGGTGCAGGTGGTGGTCGCGCCCCCGGCTCGTCGTCCACCGGTCGAGCGCCTCGAGCTCCGCGGGCGTCGCCGTGGCGAGGCGCTCGAACAGGTGGTCCTGGATGCCCTTGTGGATCGCGCAGAGCGAGCTCTCCCGCGCCCGCGCGAAGATCGAGCCCTGGGTGCGGTGCGAGTGCACCGGGCAGACGCCGCAGTACGGGTTGTAGGCGCAGGTCGAGCAGTCGGGGAGGGCGTCGAGGTTCGACGCCAGGAGCAGCGCGCGGACGGTGGGGTGGCCGACGAGGGCGCGGGTGGTGGTCTCGCGGACGTCGCCGAGGAGGAAGGTGGAGTCGCCCATGGCGGCGAGCATGCGGCCCTCGTCGCAGGTGTAGACCTTGCCGTCGTGGTCGTAGGCGAGCTGGCCGATGCCGGCGCCGCAGGGGTTGCGGATGTCGAGGTAGTTCGGGTCGTCGGCGCGGAGGATCTTCGAGAGGAAGATGGCGGCGAAGCGCTCGAGGATCTGCACGCCGGAGGCGGAGAGCTCGAGCATGTAGGCGACCGCCTCGCGCCAGAAGGCGAGGAACTCGGCGGGGGTGTAGCCGAGCCGGGCGCGGCTCCTGTCGGCGAAGCCGAACGGGTCGACGGGGCGGAGGAAGAGCGCGCGGCAGCCGAGCTCGACGTAGGCGTCGACGACCTCGCGGGCGCGGCCGAGGGTGTCGCGGGTGGTGGTGAGCAGCGCCTCCACCCGGTAGAGCGTCGGGTCGAGGCCGGCCTCCTCGTAGGCCCGGTTGATGCGGCGGATCCAGCGCACCGCCTCGCCGTGGGCGGAGCCGCCGGGGAGCTTGCGCTGCTTGTCGTGGAGCGCGGCGGGGCCGTCGAGGCTGGTGCAGATCTGCACGCGCTTCTCGAGGAGCCACGCGAGGCGCGCCTCGTCCATGAGCGCCAGGTTCGACACCAGGCTGAACGACAGCTCCTTGCCGGCGGTGCGGTTGCAGGCGAGGGCGTGGTCGACGGCGCGCCGGAGCACGTCGAAGGCGAGGAGCGGCTCGCCGCCCTGGAACTCGATCGTCACCGCCGGGCTCGTGCTCGCGAGGGCGCGCTCGACGGCGCGCTCGGCGACCTCGGGCGACATGTCGACGCCGGCGGCGTCGGGGCCGACCCGCGAGGCGTGGCAGTAGGCGCAGCTCTCGTTGCAGCGCCGCGTCAGCACCAGCACGGGGAGGTTCGGGCCGGCGCCGAGGAAGCGCTTCCGGGCGCGGAGCGCGGCGGCGGCGCGGCCGGGATCGTGGGTGGCGCGGAGGAGGTTCTTCGCCGAGAGCTGGTCGTGGAGCGCGGTGCCGGGCTCGACCTGGCCCGTGCGGAAGCGGGCGAAGTCGTCCTTCGAGAGCACGAGCCACGAGCCCTCCTGGCTCGTGACCACGACCCGGTCGCCGAGGACGCGGAAGCGGAAGAACGCCGGGGCGGAGGCGGGGCGCGCCTCGGTCAGGTCGGGCATGGGGGCTCCTCGGGCGACGCTACCGGGCGGCCCGGGCCGCGACTTGATCGGGATCAAGTCGCGCCGCGGAGGCCGGACCTAGCGTCGGGGGATGGGCGATCGCGCGGACGTGAAGGTCGGCTTCGCCTGCAACAACCGCTGCGTCTTCTGCGCCCAGGGCGACAAGCGCTCCGAGGTGAAGGCGGTCCCGCTGCAGGAGCTCGTCCGCCGCCTCGAGGAGGTCCGCGCGCCGGGCCGGGGGCTGGTCCTCACCGGCGGCGAGCCGACGGTGCACAAGCAGCTCGCGCAGGTCGTCGCCGCGGCGAAGTGGCTCGGGTTCCGGCCGATCCAGCTCCAGACCAACGGCCGGATGCTCTCGTACCGGCGGCTGCTCGACGGCCTCGTCCGCGCCGGGGTCACCGAGATCTCCCCGGCGCTCCACGGCCCGACCGCCGAGATCCACGACGCGCTCACCCGCGCGCCGGGCAGCTTCGCGCAGACCGTGGAGGGGATCCGGAACGCGCTCGCGGCGGGGCTGCCGGTGATCACCAACACCGTGGTGGTCCGGGGAAACCTCGCGCACCTGCCGGCGACGGTGCGGCTCCTCGGCGCGCTCGGCGTGACGCAGGCGCAGCTCGCCCTGGTGCACCCGGTCGGGACCGCCGAGGAGCTCTTCGACGAGGTGGTGCCGCCGCTGCCGGAGGCCGCCCGCGCCATCCGCGCCGCGCTCGAGGCGGCGCCGCCGGGGCGGCCGGCGCTGGTGGTCGAGGCGGTCCCGCCGTGCTTCCTCCGCGGCCACGAGGACGCCGTGGTCGAGGGACGGATCCCGGAGACGACGGTCGTCGACCTCGACGGCGCGCCGTTCGGCTTCACCGCCTGGCGCACCGGCGAGGGCAAGGCGAAGGGGCCGCCGTGCGCGCGGTGCGCCCGGGCGGCGACGTGCGAGGGGCCGTGGCGCGAGTTCCCGGCGCGGTGGGGGTGGGAGGGCTACGAGCCTTTCGACGAGACGGAGGTGTCTGCGTCGACTTGACGAGCCACGGCGCGCGAGCGTACCGTGCGCGCGGTTTCGACGCACGACACACGGGGGCGGAGACACTTCCATGAAGACCGGCGAGACCAGGACGATGCGCGCGGACACGACCCGGGTCGTGCATGCGTCGTATTCCGTCCGGTGGAACCTGGGCTTCGATCCGGAACGCCCACCCGGCCTCGCGGGGTAGCACCCGCACCACCTTCGTGGTGACGAGAGGCCGGGCGAGCGCGAGCTCCCCGGCCTCTTCTCGTTTCGTCGACCCGTACACGAGCTTCGGACGGCGCCACCGCCGTCCGTCGGGAGACGTGTGTCTCCGGCGCGAGCCCTCGGGAAAGAGAGCCACACCCATGGACACGCTCGTCCTCACCGTGGGCTACGAGCCCCACGACAAGCTCTCCTGGAAGCAGGCGTTCAACCTGCTCCTCTGCGAGCACGGCCGGTTCGCGCCGAGCTGCCCGCGCGGCTGCACCTGCGGCTCGGCGGAGGTGATCGAGGCGTACGGCCGCGTGCACACGGTGAACGCGGACTTCCCGATCCCGGCGGTGGTGCGGCTCCTCGCCGCGGTGCCGCGGAAGAAGCAGGGCCTGCGCTTCAACCGCGAGAACCTCGTCGCCCGCGACGGCGGCCGCTGCCAGTACTGCGGCGCGAAGGTGCCGCGCCCGGAGATGACGCTCGACCACGTCGTCCCGCGCGCCCAGGGCGGCCCGACGCGGTGGGAGAACATCGTGCTCGCCTGCTTCCGCTGCAACCAGCGGAAGGCGAACCGGACGCCGGACCAGGCGGCGATGAGGCTCCTCCGCCCGCCGCGCCGGCCGACGAGGGTGGAGAACGCGCGGGTGCTCCTCACCTTCAGGCCGGGCATGCCGAAGCAGTGGCGCGACTGGCTCCGCACGATGGACTACTGGCACGCGGAGCTGGAGAGCGACGAGCCGTGAGGTCCCGGGGCGGACGCCGTCGGTCGGACGGCGTCCGTCCTCCCCGCGCGGATCGGCGGGGCCGACCGGAAGCTCACCCGGCCGCCGCGCGGCTTGCGCGCCGCCGCGGGCGCCGCACCGTTCGGAGGTGGGGCGGCACTCTCTCGCGGAGCACACCGGTGAGGTCGAGCTCCGGCTCGAGGCGGAGACGCTCGGCGAGCTGTTCGCCGAGGCGGCGCGGGCGCTCGCGGAGCTGCAGGGCGGGCCGCCCGCCGGGAGCCCGGACGTGCGCGAGGAGGTCCGCCTCTCGGCCCCGGACCGGGACGCGCTGCTCGTCGACTGGCTGAACGAGCTCGTCTTCCTCTCGGAGCGGCACAAGGCGATCTTCGGCGACGTCCGCGTGCAGGCGATCGACGAGGGCTCGCTCGTGGCCTCGATCGCGGGGCGCACCACCGAGGAGCTCGGGCTGCACGTGAAGGCGGCGACCTTCCACGGGCTCGACGTCCGGGAGACGCCGGCGGGCTTCGTCGCCAACGTGGTGCTGGACGTGTGAGCGCGATGACGACCCTCCCCGAGATCCGGCGGCTCTCGCCGTGGCTGTACGAGCTGCCGCGGGACGAGGCGCTCGGCATGCGGGTGCCGGCGCGGATCTTCGCCGACGAGGAGCTGCTCGCGCACATGCGGGGCGAGCGCGTGCTGCAGCAGCTCGTCAACGTGACGTCGCTGCCCGGCATCGTCGGCGCGGCGTACGGCATGCCCGACATGCACGAGGGCTACGGCTTCCCCGTCGGCGGCGTGGCCGGGACGCTCCTCCCCGACGGCGTGATCTCTCCCGGCGGCATCGGCTTCGACATCAACTGCGGCGTGCGCCTGTTGCTCTCGGGGATGACCCGCGCCGAGCTGGGCGACGCGCTCGAGCCCGTCGTCCACGAGATCAGCCGCGCCATCCCCTCCGGCTACGGCCGCTCCGGCCGCCTCTCGCTCGATCGCCGCGAGCTCGACCGCGTGCTCGACGAGGGCTGCCCGTACCTCGTCCGCGAGCACGGGCTCGGGCGCCCGGAGGACCTCGCGCACCTCGAGTCGGGCGGGCGGCTCCCGGGCGCCGACGCGGCCTGCGTCTCCGAGCGGGCGAAGCTCCGCGGCCACGACCAGCTCGGCACGCTCGGCGGCGGCAACCACTTCCTCGAGGTCCAGGTCGTCGACGCCGTCGCCGACGAGGCCGCCGCGCGGGCGCTCGGGATCTTCCCCGGCCAGATCACCGTGCTCGTCCACACCGGCTCCCGCGGCCTCGGCCACCAGGTCTGCACCGACTACGTGCGGACGATGGACGCCGCGATGGCGAGGTACGGGATCGCGGTGCCGGACCGGCAGCTCGCGTGTGTCCCGCTCTCGTCCCCCGAGGGCCGCCGCTACTTCGCCGCCATGGCCGCCGCGGCGAACTTCGCCTGGTGCAACCGGCAGGTGATCACCCACCGGGTGCGGCAGGCCTTCGAGCGGATGCTGCCGGAGGCGCGCGGGGCCGAGCTGCGGCTCGTCTACGACGTCGGCCACAACACCGCCAAGCTCGAGCCGTACGGCGGCGAGACGATCTGCGTGCACCGCAAGGGCGCGACCCGCGCCTTCGGGCCGTCGGCGACGGACCTGCCCGAGGCGTACCGCGGCCTCGGCCAGCCGGTGTTCATCCCCGGCAGCATGGGCACCGCGTCGTGGGTGCTGCTCGGCACCGACGCCTCGGCCGAGGCGTCGCTCTCGAGCTGCTGCCACGGCGCCGGCCGCGCGCTGTCACGCGGCGCCGCGAAGCACACGAAGCCGGGCCACGAGGTGCGCAAGGAGCTCGCCGCCCGCGGCATCGTCGTCCGCTGCCCGTCGAACAGCGAGCTCGCCGAGGAGGCGCCCCTCGCCTACAAGGACGTCGACCGGGTCGTCGACGTCGTCCACGCGGCGGGCCTGGCGCGGAAGGTCGCGCGGCTGCGCCCGATCGGCGTGGTGAAGGGCTGACCGGTGGACCGGCGCACGATCGAGGAGCGGCTTCGCCTGGTGCTCGACTGGTACCGGGGCATGGTGTCCGAGGAGACCGGGCGGCTCCTCTACCTCTACGATCCGGAGACGGACGAGGCGATCGCCGACGGGAGCGCCGTCCGGGACCTCGCCTCGATCTGGGACATGGAGCTCCTGGGCCGCTTCCTCGGCCGCGACGACCTGCGGCCGCTCGTCGACTGGTCGCTCCGCCACTTCGCCGGCTGCCTGGTGGAGCGCGACGGCGCGCTCGTCCCCGACCCGGCGCGGCTCGGCGAGCCGACCGGGATCGCCCACGCGGCGTTCCTGCTCCTCGCGCTCCTCGACGCCGGGGCGCCGCTCGACGAGCGGCACGCCCGCGGTCTGGCCGAGGCGCTGCTCCGGCAGCAGCGCCAGGACGGCTCGTACCGGATCTACTTCGGCGGCGAGCCCGACGACGGCCTCGAATTCTACCCGGGCGAGGCGATGCTCGCGCTCGTGCGCGCGCACGGGGCGCTGCGCGATCCGCGGTGCCTCGAGAGCGTCGAGCGCGCCTTCGTCCACTACGCCGCCCGGCTCCCGGCGGTCGCCGTGGACCGCGACCTCCTCGTCTTCCACGCGAACTGGCAGTCGCAGTACGCCGTGCACCTCCACGCCGCGACAACGAGCGACGCGATCCGCCACGCCGTCCGCGACCACGTCTTCGCGCTGCACGACCGCGTCCTCGACGAGGGGTTCTACGAGGACGTCGAGCGGCGCCCGGCGCGGCAGGCGACGGTGGAGGTCGCCTGCGGCCTCGAGGGCCTCGCCGACGCCTGGGCGATCGCCTCGCGCGAGCGCGACGAGCCGCGGCTCGCCGCGTACGCGTGCGAGGTCGAGCGGGCGGTCGCGTGGCTCCTCCGCGCCCAGCGCCTCTCCGGCACGGCGCGCGAGCGGGGCGGCTTCGGCCACTCGCTCGGCGATCGCACCCAGCGGATCGACGTCACCGGCCACGTGCTCGCCGGCCTGGTGAAGACGGTGGAGCACGGCCTGGCCGCGTGACGGGGCCACCCGCCGCGGCGTCAGCTCGCCGCCACCGGCAGCCGGAACTCTCCGGCGCGGGGGAGGCGCCTCCGACGGGAGGGCCGGCCGCGGGGGACCGCCGGCGTCGCCTCGTTCGGGGTAGGCTCTGGCGCTACTCACGCCGGAGCCGCCATGCGCCTCACGACCCCGAGCTCGTTCCTCTTCGCGATGCTGCTCGCGCTCTCGCTCGCCGCCTGCGACTACGGCGGC
>CAZDGH010000045.1:0-21685 GCA_964504805.1 uncultured Myxococcales bacterium
CTGCAGGCCCACATAATCGCTGCACGACACGAAGGTGCCCGGCGGCAGCTCCTTCGGCGGGAACGGGGTCTGTCCGATCATCTGATCGTTCACGTGGACCTCGGCCCACGGCGAGACGATGAAGGCGAGCTTGCCGGGCTTGGCCGCGCCGGCCGGATCCGTCCCGCCACCCGCCGGCGGCGCGACCGCGGTCGCCGCCGGGACCTTGAGCGTCTGACGCACGGTCGCGCCGGCGCCGACCTCGACGGCCACCTCGACCTCGCCGCCGGCCCCGACCGCCTTCACCCGGTGGCCGCCCGGCGAGACCGTGAGCTGGCTCGAGCCCGCCCCGACCCGCTTGCCGTCGACGAACAGCGCCGCCTTCCCGTCGGAGGCGGTGAGGACGAGGGTGCCGTCCTTCTCCTTCTCCTTCGGCGGATCCCGCTGCGTGACCGCCGCGACCGAGCCGCCGCGGCGCTCGAGCTTCACCGACACCTGGGCGTCGGTGCCGGCGACGAGGTCGCGGGTGGCGTCCTGGTAGCCGGCCAGCTCGACCTCGAGCTTGTAGGTCTTCCCGGACTGCAGCCCCTCGAGCTTGAGCGGCGTCTTGCCCTTCGAGGCGCCGTCGAGCTTCACCCGCGCGCCCGAGGGCGTCGACTCGACCTGCGCGGTCACCGCCAGCACAGGCGGCGGCGTCGCCGTGCCCGGCAGCTTCTTGAGCGGCGGCACGGCGAGGCGGGCCTCCTCGCCGGGCTTCAAGGTCAGCTCGGTGGTGTACGGCTCGTAGCCGGCGAGCCGCACCTCGACGAGCGACTTCCGGTCGGCCTCGATGCCCTCGACCTTGCACGGCGTGGTGCACTTCTTCCGGCCGTCGATCTCGACCTGCGCGAGCTCGGGCGACGAGGTCACCCAGAGCGAGGCCGGCGTCTTCGGCGCGGGCGGCGTGACCTGGGTGCCTCCGGTCGCCGGCCCGACCGCGCCCTCCGGCGGCTGCAGCGCCTTCAGGCCGAAGAACGCGCCGGCGCCGAGGACGATCACCGCGCCGAGCGCGCCGATCACGACCGGGAGCTTGCTCTTCTGCGGCGGAGGCGGCGGGGTGGGGAAGCCTCGCGGTCCGACGTCGAGGGCGGGCAGGCCGACCGCGGAGCGCTGCGCCGGCGTCCGCGCCAGGTTCGGCGACGAGCCGACGCGCGGCGCCGGGGTGTTGCCGATGTCGGTGAGCGGCCGCGCGCCCGCGGCGTCGAGCCTGCCGCCGCCCGCCGGGAGCGGCGCCGGGGTGGCGCCGACCGCCCGCGCCTGGGTCGGCGCGCTGCGCGGTCCCACGTTGGTGTCCGGCCGCAGCCGCCCGCCGCCGTGCTGCTGCGACGGCGTGGTGCCGACGCGGAAGCCGCCGCCCACGACCTCGGAGGCGACCTCCTCGAAGAGCTCGGCCTCGAGGTCGCCCTTGCCGAGCGACTCCTGGATCTTCGCCCACGCCTCGAGCTTCTCGGCGAACAGGGCGCGCATGAAGGCGCCGAGGTGCACGGTGGACACCATGCGGCGCTGGTCGCGGAGGTACTCCTCGATCGCGTAGGACAGCTCCATGCCGTCCTGGAAGCGATCCTTCGGCTTCTTCGCCAGCGCCTTGTTGACGATCGCGTCGAGGGCGGGCGGGACGTCCGGGCGCACCGACGACGGCGGCGGCGGCGTCTCCTCGACGATCGCCCGCATGATCATCAGCTCGTTCGACTGCCGGTAGAGGCCCTTGCCGGTGATGAGCTCCCAGAGGCAGATGCCGAGGGCGAAGAGGTCGGAGCGGCCGTCGAGCGGGAAGCCGCGGCACTGCTCCGGCGACATGTACGCGTACTTGCCCTTGAGCACGCCGGCCTGCGTCTCCACGAGCTGCGTGGACGCCTTGGCGATGCCGAAGTCGACGATCTTGCAGAGGCCGTCGAACGACAGGATCAGGTTCTGCGGCGAGATGTCGCGGTGGACGACGTTGAGCGGCTTGCCCGACGGATCCGTCTTGGTGTGCGCGTAGTAGAGGCCCTCGGCGGCCTGCCCGATGATCTTGGCGGCGAACTCCATCGGGATCTGCTGCTGCCGGGTCACCGCCTCCTTGCCGAGCTGCCGGAGGTTCTCGCCGTGGATGTACTCCATGGCGATGAAGTAGCTGCCGGTCGGCGCGTCGACGCCGAGCTCGAAGATCTGGACGATGTTCGGGTGCGAGAGCTGCGCGGCGAGGCGGGCCTCGTCGAGGAACATGCGGACGAAGTCCGAGTTCTTCACCAGGTGCGGGAGCACCTGCTTCACGACGACGAGCTTCTCGAAGCCCTCGGGGCCACGCAGCTTGGCGAGGAAGATCTCCGCCATGCCGCCCGCGGCGAGGCTCTTCA
Organism: uncultured Myxococcales bacterium; assembly: GCA_964504805.1. Lineage (GTDB taxonomy): Bacteria > Myxococcota > Myxococcia > Myxococcales > Vulgatibacteraceae > CAZDGH01. The sequence goes on from CAZDGH010000045.1 coordinate 2,355, forward strand.
AGACCCGGTACTTGCCAATCGTGCGGCTCATCCGGCTCCGGACGTCCCGAGCCCGCGCCCCGCGGCGGCCCTCGGTCGAGGAACGGCGTCGCCGCGCGTCATTGCGCGTCGCGGTCCCCCGACCTCCCCGAGATCGACCCATTTGACGGCGGTGTAACGTGACATGTCAAGGCGAGGTCTAGAGGCGCGATTTCGGCGGGTTTCCGAGTGTGCCGTCGGCTTGACCCGACCCCGAGTCACCCGTAACCTACGGACGATTCCTTACACCTCTTCGGAGCGAGCCCTGTGACCTCGAGTAGCTTGTGGGCCGCATGTGCGTCCCTTGCGATCGCCCTCGCACCCTTCGCCGCCCATGCGGCGGAGGGCGAGAAGCCCGGCGTCAAGGAGCTCGTGATCGCGAAGGAGGCATACGACAGCGCGGAGTTCGAGAAGGCCATCACGTACCTGAAGGAGGCGCTCGACAAGACGCCGCAGCAGGATCGCGCCCAGCGGATCGAGATCTTCAAGTACCTGGGCCAGGCGAGCCTCGCCCAGGGCAAGAACCTCGGCGCCGAGGAGGCGTTCCGGAACCTGCTCCGCGAGGATCCCGATCACCAGCTCAACCCGCTGCTCACCTCGCCGAAGATCGTGGAGTTCTTCAACGCGGTGAAGGCGCAGATCCGCAAGGAGGGCAAGGTCACGGTGAAGCACACCGCGCCCGAGTCGTTCCGCGCGGGCGACACGCTCGAGCTCACCGCCTACGCGTTCGATCCCAACAAGAAGATCGCCCGCATGGACGTCTTCTACCGGGTGAAGGACGAGACCAAGGACTTCGCGCGCTCCGCCGAGGCGCAGCGCGCGCCGGGCGACGACACCCGCTGGACCGCGATCGTGCCGTGGACCTTCGGCGAGCGCTCGAGCTCGTTCGTGATCGAGTACTACGTGGCCGCGAAGGACGGCACCGGCGAGTGGGTCGGCACCTCCGGCGAGCCGCGCGAGCCGCACGACGTCGAGATCAAGGTGATCGGCGGCACCTACGTGCCGCCGGATCCGACGCCCTTCTACCAGAAGTGGTGGTTCTGGACGGGCGTGGGCGTGCTCGCCGCCGGCGGCGGCGCGGCCGTCTGGTACCTGCAGCCCGAGCCGGCGCCGCCCGCCACCGGCGCCGCCGTGATCGTGATCCGGTGAGGTCTCCCATGCGCCGCCTCCTCCTCGCCCTGGTGCTCGCGTCCTCCCTCGTCGCCTGCGGCGGCGAGCCCGAGCTCGACACCGCCACCGTCGCCTTCGGCTTCGACAAGCAGGCGCTGACCGAGCTCGGCCTGGTCTCGGTCCGGATCACCCTCGCCGACTCGAACTCGGTGCCGGTGGACTGCGCCGCGGTCCTCGAGAACCCGCAGGACCGCATCCCGCTCCTGTCGAAGATCGCCGAGGTGAAGGTCGACCTCGACCAGTTCTCGGAGTCGTTCACCACCGAGCTCGAGGAGATCCCCCAGGGCACGATCGCGGTCGCGGTCAGCGGCTACGGGGAGTCCTCGGTCAACCAGGACGACACCCGCATCCTCGCCATCGGCTGCAACGTGGCGACGATCAACGGCGGCGAGCGCGCGATCATCCCGATCAAGCTCTTCGCCCGGGACTGACGCGGTGCGGGTGGCCGGCGCCGCGATCGCGGCCCTCGTGGCCGCCGGCTGCAGCGACCCCGCCTGCAAGGTGGACCTCGACTGCGCGGCGCTCGAGCGCTGCGCGGAGGGGGTCTGCGAGCCGCTCGATCTGCGCGCGGCGCGCGAGGGCCTCTGCGGCGCCGACGGCGACTGCGCCGCCGGCGAGGTGTGCCGCGACGGCCGCTGCGCCGCGCGGACCTTCGTGGCCGCGTGCACGCGCGCGCTCGATCCGGCCTGCGGCGAGGGCCGGCTCTGCGGCCTCGACGCCGCGGGCTGCCCGGACGAGGGCTGCCGGCTGCCGACGGCGTGCGTCGAGCCGGTAGGCGCGCTCCGCGGCACGCTGCCGTGCGACGACGACGCGAGCTGCGCGAGCGGCGCGTGCGTCGGCGGCACCTGCCTGCGCGTCTGCACCGCCGACGCGGACTGCGCCGTCGGCTTCGTCTGCACCGATCTCCCGCGCGACGACGGCAAGGTGGCCCGGGGCTGCGTGGGTGCCGGCGAGGGCGGCGCGGCGGATCCGGCGATCACCGGCTGCGACCGTGACGCCGACTGCCGGGACGGACGCCGCTGCGCCTACGCCGACGTCGACGGGCTGGAGGGCGCCGTGGGCCGCTGCGTCGTCGCCGACGAAGGGCTCCTCGCGGTCGGCGAGCGGTGCGGCGCCGACGCGGCCTGCGCCTCGAACTTCTGCTACGACACCTGCACCGACGACGATCACCCGTACTGCCGGGTGCAGCGCTGCGCGGCGCCGTGCGCCGCCGCGGCGGACTGCCCGGCGCCGTACGACTGCAGCCTCTCGACGGTCTTCGATCCGGTCGGCGAGGACGGCGCCCCGGCGCGGTTCTGCCGCAGCCGCGAGAACGACTGCTGGGACGACCTCCACTGCTGCCCCGAGGTCGCCCCCGACGGCACCTGCGTCGGCGGGTGGGAGCCGACGCCCACCTACTGCACGCCGACGCCGCTCGGCGCGAAGTGGCACCTCGCCTGCCTCGCCCCCGAAGGAAAGGCGATCACCGGCGAAGCGTGCTCGGTCGCCGGGGACTGCGCCAGCGGCCTCTGCGTCGCGGCGCGGCCGGAGTGGTCCCCGCCGGGGAACCCCGGGCCGCCGCCGGCGGAGGGCTGGCGCGTCTGTACGTCTCCCTGCGACCCGGACGACGACCGCTGCGACGCCCTGCGCTACGCGCTCGGCACCTGTTCCAGCTACGATGTCGTGCTCAGCACGGGCACCTTCGAGATCCACGTCTGCCAGTGAGCCGTTTCGAGCTTTCGGAGCCCGAGTCATGAACCTGCGTCCCTACCTGCCCCTCGCCGCCGCGCTCGCCGCGGTGGGCGCTCTCGCCGGCGCCGGCGCCTGCACCTCGCAGTGCGAGTTCGACACCGACTGCGCCGCCGGGAACCGGTGCGTCGACAACGCCTGCGCGGCCATCCCGGCCGACGAGCTCAACGAGCTCCGCGCCGGCGTCTGCGACACCGACGCGCAGTGCTCGGAGGGTGAGGTCTGCAAGAACCGCAGGTGCAAGGACGAGACGCTCGAGGGCAACCCGCTCACCTGCCCCGAGGCGCCGCTCTCCGAGGAGCTCGTCTGCTCGAACTGGGATCCGGAGGAGTGCCCCTGCTACGCCGGCGTGGTCGCGTTCCACGAGAAGGACGAGGGCGGCCGCCTCTCGTGCGCCGGCGTGGTCGGCATCTTCTCCGACGTGCTCTACATCAAGCAGAACGGCTGCCACATCGAGGCGCTCGACGGGCAGCTCACCGGCGACGCCGTCGGCTTCGGCGAGCTGAAGCTGCGGATCGCCAACCTTCCGAACGACACCTCGTGCTCCGCCCTCGCCGACCGCTGGGCGCCGCTCGGCGGCGAGGGCCGGAACGCGGTCCGCATCACCTGCTCGGCGACCTGCAAGATCTGGATGGAGCAGTTCCCGAAGCTGCCGCCCGAGCGGATCGTGCCGGACGGCAACTTCTTCATGGGCAGCGCCGACGGCATCGACCTCCCGCCCGATCGCCCGGAGGAGGGCCCGGAGCACCTCGTCGACACGACCTGCTTCTACATGGATCGCTTCGAGGTCAGCCGCGGCGAGTACCTGACCTGTCTCGACGCCGGCCCGTGCAGCCCGCCGCTCTTCCCGGATGGCCAGGACCGCGAGTCGTTCTTCGCGACGCCGCTCCACAGCCTGCCGGTGACCTACGTGACCCACCGGCAGGCCGAGGACTACTGCAAGTTCCGCGAGAAGTCGCTGCCCACCGAGGCGGAGTGGGAGCGCGCCGCGCGGGCGAGCCGCTGGGCGATGTCGAAGTACCCCTGGGGTCCGGACGAGCCGGCCATCGACGACCGCTGCGGCCAGGCGAACGTCGCCGGCTGCGCGGGGCAGCTCCTCCCGGTGGACAACGCCGGCGGCGGCGATTCGCTCCGCAACGACGGCGCGTCCTTCTTCGACATCGTCGACCTCGCCGGCAACGCCCGCGAGTGGACCCGCGACTACTTCAACCCCACCGTCTACGCCCGACGCGCGGCGAGCGCCGGCGAGAACGGCGCCAAGAACCCGGAGCAGCTCGAGCCGGATCCCTCGCTCGGCGAGGTCCGCGTGGTCCGCGGCGGCAGCTACCTCACCGACGTCCGCACGAACGTCGAGGGCAACGAGGCGCGGGTCGCCGCCCGCACCGCGGTGCACCAGAACGACACCGCGCCGGATCTCGGCTTCCGCTGCGTGCGCTACAAGCCCGGCGTCGCCCGCTAGGCTGACGGCCGGGCGTCGTACCGCGCGGCGGCTCCCCCGGGGGCCGCCGCGTGCCGTTCCTGGGGCGCTCCGGCTTCCTCGTCGCGGAACCCCGGTGCCCTCTCCACCCCCCGCGCTCGCCACCCACGGGCGCGAAACGGGCTCTTCCGGGCCCGCCGCCCGCGGCACGCGCCGTGCGATGGGCCGACCTCCGAGGACGTGTCGACTCGGAGGATGGACGTGCGACTTTCGTGGGTGGCGGCGGCGGCGGTGGTGGCGACGGGCGCGGGGTGCGGTGACGACGGGCGGGATCCGGGCCGCGGCGGCGCGGAGTACCCGGGCGGGACGCACCCGGGACATCCGCCGGGAGATCCCGACGCGGGAGGCAGCGGGCTCCGGCTCGCCAACAAGGAGGTGACGGTCACCGTCCCGTGGCTCGGGCAGCTGCGCGTGCCGCGGCTCACCGCGCGGCCGCCGTTGCCGGAGACGCAGATCGGCCGCCCGCGGGATCCGGCGGGGCCGTGGCCGGTCGCCGACGTGGTGCACTACGGTCCGGACGACGGCCTCTCGAGCCGCGTCACCGGCCTCGCGGTCGACGACGCCCAGAACGTCTACGCCATCGACGGCGACGCCGTGTACGCGATGCGCGCGGGCGTGCCGGGCTTCGTCCGCACCGCCGAGGGAGGCCAGCTCGACCTCGGCCACCCGGCGTACACGGTCTGCGGCGGCGCGGCCGGCAAGGTCTACGTCGGCTACCTCGCGCCGTACGCCGGCGCGCCCGAGGAGATCACCGAGGAGGAGAAGCTCGAGGGCGACCTCGACCGCTTCGCGCTCGCGGCCGACGGCACGCTGCGGCTCGAGCACCACCACCGCATCCAGAACTCGAAGTCGCGGTGGATGGACCACACCCGCAACATCCTCGACTGCGCCCGCGTCGTCGGCGGCCCGAACCACGGCGACCTGTACCTCGGCTCCAACCACGGCGTGACGCTGATCCGCGGCGACGAGTACGCCGATCACCGGCACGCGGTGTTCGACACCTCCACCGGCTCGCTCGGCATCGGCTACGTGTGGGGCGTGAACCTCGACCGCGACGGCAACCTGCTGCTCGCGAGCCACTGGAAGCTGGCGGCGCTGCCGCCGACCCCCGCGGACGACCTCGAGGCCTTCCTCGACCACCACGAGGTGCCGTGGCTCTTCGACACCTGGGCCGAGGTCTGGGGCGACGTCGAGGATCCCGACGACCTCCGCGCCATCGCCGGCGACGTCGCCGGCAACCGGGTCTTCGTCGGCTCCCACGGGAAGGGCCTGGCGCGGGCGCAGCTCCAGCCGCGGGTCTGGACCGAGGTCGCCGGCAACCCCGATCCGAACGTCACCGCGCTCGAGCTCGACCAGGGCGACCTGCTCTGGGTGGGCACCGAGTCCCGCGGGCTGTGGCGGTACGACGACGGGACCGGCGCCTGGGAGCAGAGCCCGTTCGTCCCGGCGGACGCGCGGGTCTACGACCTCCACCTCGACGAGACCGTGACCCCCCGGGCCCTCTACGTGGGCACGAACCGCGGCGCGTACGTGATCCGGGCCCCCTGACCGAACGGTCCGGCGGCGTGGCGGGCGGGTGCGCGGGCGCCCGCCCGTCCGCATTTAAGGCCGTGATCCCGGTGGCTTGACTCCGCCGCCGGAGGGTGGCAGCCGCGTCGGCGTGCAGCGCCCCCCGCTCGCGCTCGAGCGATAGCTTTTTGTCAAGAGGCGGGGGCTCTGCTAGATTTGCCGTGAAAACAGCGGTGTTTGCACGATCCCTTTCACCGCGCGTGAAGCGCGGAGGCGCTCTCGATCATGCCCAAGGTCCTCCTGCTCACCTTCGACGCGGAGTCCCGCGCGGGCCGGCAGCGCGACTTCGAGCAGGCTGGGTTCACCGTCGCGGTGGAGGAGCCGAAGTGGCCCGCCGCCTACGACAAGGCGCAGAAGGAGAAGCCCGACGTCATCGCCGTCGACTGCGCGCAGCTGCCGTCGCACTGCCGCGAGACCGCCGAGGCGCTCCGCACCGGCGCGCAGACCAGGAACCTGCCGGTGGTGCTCTTCCGCGTCGCCGAGCACGACGTCGAGCGGACGCGGCTCAAGGTCACCGGCGGCGTCGTCGCCTACGAGTACGAGCTCATCGATCGCCTCCGCTCGGCGGTGCTGACGCGGATCGCGAACCAGGCCGCGGAGGAGTCGGCGGCGGAGCGCGCCGCCGCGGAGAAGAAGGCCGCCCGCCGCGCCGCCAGGCCCGCCGCCGCGAAGAAGGCGGCGAAGCCGAAGGCGGCGGCGAAGAAGGCGGCGAAGAAGCCGGCGGCGAAGAAGCCCGCGAAGAAGCCGGCGGCGAAGAAGCCGGCGGCGAAGAAGCCCGCGAAGAAGCCGGCGGCGAAGAAGCCGGCGAAGCCGAAGGCCCGGAAGAAGTAGGCGGGGCGCGCGCGTCGCGAGCGCCGCGCGCTACCATTGCCGCGCCATGGCGATCGCCGCCCGCAAGCAGCCGAACGCCGCGCCGCGCCCGCCCGACGCCGGCGCGCCGGAGCTGTCGCCGGCGCTGCGGCAGGCGCTCTCGGCGATCCCCACCGGCGAGGACCGCGGCCGCTTCGTGGCGTTCTTCGAGGCCGCCGCGGTCGCCATCGACGCGCTCGGCGAGCTCGACTTCGCCCGCTACGAGAAGGAGGAGATCGGCACCGCCGACCTCTCGGTCTGGGAGGCGCTCGCGCCGGTCATCCGCGACACCATCGTCGACGTCAACGCGCTGCTCACCGTGGTGAAGGAGCGGCTGCCGGAGCCGGCGGCCGTCGCGGGCGGCGATTCCGACGCCGCCTTCGACGAGATGTTCGGCGAGGCGCCCGCCGCGGCCGCGCCGGCGCCGAGGCCCGCCGCCGCGCCGCGCGGCAAGGTCGACGACGCCGCGGGGGTGATCCACGCCATCGCCGGGAGCCTCGCCCGGGAGGTCACCGCCTTCGGCGAGGGGATCCGCAAGCCGGTGGTGATGGCCGACCGCTGGAACCTCCTCGCCCACCTCTCCGAGTTCCGCGGCAAGTTCCGCGCGGGCATCGGCGAGATGGTGTTCCAGGGCGCGCAGGCGTTCGCGCCGGTGCGCAAGGAGGAGGTCGTCCCCGGCTACCACGACGAGATCGACGAGGCGGTGCAGCTCCGCCGCACCCTCGCGGTGCTCGCCGGGCTGGTGCGGGCGGAGAACGAGAAGCTGCAGGGCGAGGGTCCCGCCGAGGCGCGGCTCCGGGCGCTGCGCCTGCTCCGCGACGTCGACACCTTCCGCCGCAGCCAGGCCTGGGGGCTGCTCCGCCCCGGCGACAAGCGCTCCTTCATCCAGGCCCGCGGCGAGCTCGCCACCCTCGCCAACGACGTCGCCGCGAAGCCCAAGGCGCTCAAGCTCGCCGTCGAGGGCCTCGACAAGTTCCTCGACTCCCTCTCGGTGATCAACCGCCGCGAGACCCTCACCGTCCACGATCGAGAGGCGCTCGCCGCGGCCGCGCTCGGCCTCGAGCGCGCCGAGCTCGCGCTGCCCGACGCGTCGCGCGCGGCCGCCGAGCTTGCCGGCGGCCTCGCCGCCGCCCAGCGGCTCTACGGCCGCGACCGCGCCCTCGACGGCCTGCTCCGCTCGCTCCGCCGCCTGGACGTCGCGGCGCTCTCCGCGGCGCAGCTCCGCGCGGCGATCGACGCGGTCCGCGCGCGGATCGCCCAGGTGCCGCCGCCCTAGCCCGAGCGAGGCCCGAGCGGATCGGGGCAGTGCCGCCGCACGGTGGCGAGCAGGTCGCTCACCTGGATCGGCTTCTTGAGGAAGCCGGCGACGCCCATCGCGCCGGCGACGGCGTCGGTGTCCTTGCCTGCGGAGAGCACCAGCACCGGCACCTCGGCGAGCACCGGATCGTTCGCCTGCGCCTCGCGGAAGGCGCGGCCGTCCATCACCGGCATCATCAGGTCGAGGAGGATGAGGCACGGCGGCGCCGCCTCGCGCCGCCTCAGCTCGGCGAGCGCCAGGGCGCCGTGCGCGAAGCCGGCCGCCGCGTAGCCGGCGTCCTCGAGCAGCTCCACGATCGACTCGCGGATGTCGCGGTCGTCCTCGATGACCAGGACCTCGTGATCGCTCGTCGCCATCATCCGTGCTCCCTGGCCTCGGACGCGGCCGGCTCGGGCACCCCCGGCGGCAGCTCGACGACGAACCTGGCGCCGCGGCCCGGCTCGCTCTCGGCGCGGATGGTCCCGCCGTGCGCCTCGGCGATCTGCGCGCAGACGAAGAGGCCGAGGCCGAGGCCGCCGTAGTGGCGTACGGAGGCGGCGCGCTCGAAGCGGCCGAAGATCCGCTGCGCGTCCTCGGGCGCGACCCCGATGCCCTCGTCCTCGACCTCGATGACGAAGAGCGCGCCGCGGCGGAGCGCGCGGAGGCGGACCGGCTTGCCGCCGCCGTACTTCGCCGCGTTCGAGAGGAGGTTGGTGACGATCTGCTCCACGCGCAGGCGGTCCCACCGACCCTCGAGCCCCTCGCCGACCTCCAGGGTCAGGGCGCAGCCCGCGGCCTCGACCTCGGCCCGCTGCCGCTCGCCGGCCTCGCGGACCGCCTCCCCGAGGTCGAACGGCTCGGTGTTCAGCCGCAGCCGGCCGGAGGCGAAGCGCGAGACGTCGAGCAGCGTGTCGACGAGCGCGGAGAGCCGCTCGGTGGCGCGGCTGGCCCGCTCGAGCTTGGCGACCGCCTTCGGCGAAGCCTCGATCGCCGGCGCGAGGCTCTGCAGCTGCAGCTGCAGCGAGGTGAGCGGCGTCTTCAGCTCGTGCGAGGCGATGGAGAGGAAGTCGTCGCGCTGCCTCAGCGCCGCCCGGGTCTGCTCGTAGAGCTCCACCTGGTGCTCCGCCTGCTTCCGCTCGGTGAGATCGCGGGTCACCTTGGTGAAGCCGTAGAGCTTCCCGGTGCGATCGTGGAGCGCGGTGATGGTGATGTCGCCGAAGAACCGCGTGCCGTCCTTGCGGACGCGCCAGGCCTCCTCGCGGGCCACTCCCTCTCGCGCGGCGACGGAGAGCAGGTGGAAGGGACGGCCGAGGGCGCGATCCTCCTCGGTGTAGAAGCGGCTGAAGCTCTTGCCGATGATCTCCGCCGCCGCGTAGCCCTTGATCCGCTGGGCGCCGACGTTCCACGTCGCCACCCGGCCGTCGGGCTCGAGCATCACGATGGCGTAGTCGGAGACCTGCTCGATGAGGATCCGCAGCCGCTCCTCGGAGCGGCGCAGCTGCTCGGCGGCGGCGCGCGCGACGGTGACGTCGCGGGTCACCTTGCCGTAGCCGACCAGGACGCCGCGGTCGTCGCGGAGCGCGGTCAGCGTCACGTGGGCGTGGAACGTCGTCCCGTCCTTGCGCTTGCGGAGGCCCTCCTCCTCGTAGCGGCCCGTCTGCGCCGCGACGAGCAGCTCGCGCGCGGGCTTGCCGGCCGCGAGATCCTCGTCGGTGTAGAAGGCCTCGAAGCTGCGGCCGAGGATCTCCTCGGCGCTCCAGCCCTTCAGCCGCTGGGCGCCGGCGTTCCAGCTCGCGATCCGGCCGTCGGTGTCGAGCATGAAGATGGCGTAGTCGGCCACGGCGTCGACGAGGCGCCGGAACCGGTCGTCGGTCGCGCCGTCGGTCGCGGCGGGCGGCTCTCTCGGCGTGCCCGGCTCGAGGAGCGCGGTCGCCTGCTCGATCGTCCGGAGGAGGCGGCGGACCTCGCCGGCCGGGTGCTCGCCGAGGTGACCGGCGGCGAGGCGCGCGCGCCAGCGCGCCCCGACCGACGAGAGGAGCGCCACGCAGGTGGCCACGGCGTCGGCCAGGGCCTCGTCCTCGAAGCGCGGGCCTGTGGGGACGGGCTCGGACGACACGCGTGCTCCTCGGCTTCGAGAACAGTCGTAGCGCACGAAACTTCACGTTCGCCACCGGGATTCCGGGGCGCCCGGGGCGATCCGTCGGAAGGCGGACACTGCGCCCCGTCGGGTGCGCACCGTTCAAAGGAAGGCGCGCCAGATCGGCCACTCGGTCCCGAGCGCCGGCGGGTCGACGAGGCCGTTCTCCGCGGCGCCGTCGTCGCTCTCCGGCTCGCAGAGGTAGACGCCGATCGCACCGAGCGGCTGCGCCGTCCGCACGAGGCGGACGCCGGCGGGCGGCGGGCGCGTGGCCCGCTTCCACGTCACCCCGAGCTCGCCGACCTCGGCCGCCTCCAGGATCTTCCGGCCGCCCTCGGCGCCGATCGACTCCACGGTCGCGACCTCGGCGTCGAGCCCCGCGGGCGGGTCCTCGATCGCCAGGCCGTGCGCCGCCAGGTGCGACGCCACCCGCGGCGGCACCAGGTAGGCGGGCGGCCGCTCCACGACCACGCTGCCCACGAACCGGGCGAGGTACGGGAGGCGGACGCTCGACGGCGCGCCGTCGAGGGTCCGCGGCGTGCGGGTGAGGATCTCGACCGGCTCGGGGAGCGCCTCGAGGCGCGAGCGGACCGCGATCGAGGCGCGCGGCAGGCGGCACGCCTCGACGAGCCCGACGAGCTCGTCCGCGTGCGCGGCGACGTACCGGAGGGACTCGACGATCCAGGCGCGGGCCGCCCGCACCCGCTCCTCGAACGGCACGTAGGCGTAGGCCTCGAGGAGGAGGTCGAGCCGGTTGGTGAGGCCGCGGTAGTTCGAGCCGAAGCGCGGGTGGTGCGGGTACGTCATCCAGCCCTCGCGCACCGCCGCGGACGGATCGGCGACGCCCGCGGCCTCGAGCGCGCGCTCGTCCTCGACGAAGTTCCCGTACCAGCCGCTCTCGAGCCCGTGGCCGCGGCGCACCGCCTCGGCGACCGCGGGCACGAAGCGCGCGCGCATGTGCTCGATCGGCTCGGGCCTCCCGCTGGCGACGGTGTGCGGGACGTCGACCGTCATCGAGAAGCGGTGCACCGAGCCGTTGGTGGCGTGGTTGTCGAGGGTTAGGTCGGGCGCCCACGCCTGCACGACCTTCGAGAGCAGCCGCGACTCGGGCGCCTCCTGCCGGAGGTAGTCGCGGTTCAGGTTCACCTTCGCCGCGTTCACCCGGGTGCCCACGAGCGCGGGGCCGACCTGTCCCGAGAGCTTCGGCAGGTCGAGCCTGCGGTTGCCGGGGTCGAGCGCGTCGTTGCCGTCGGGGTTGAAGAGCGGCACCACCACCAGGACGAGCCGCTCGAGGAGCGCGCCGTCGGGCCCCGCGAGCAGGTCGCGGAGCAGCGCGAGCGACGCCTCCTTCCCCTCGACCTCGCCGGCGTGGATCCCGTTCAGCACCAGCACCACCGGCAGCCCGCGCCGCCGCGCCTCCTCCGGCGTCCGGACGCCGTGGGCGTTCGCGACCACGAGCGGCAGCTCGCGCCCTCCCGGGCTCGTGCCCATCGAGCCGATCCACAGCCGCGGATCGTTCCGCGCGGCGAGCGCCGCGAGGAACGCCATCACGTCGGCGTGGCGGGAGGTCTCTTCGTAGCCGGTGGCTTCGGCGCGGGTGCGGGGCTCCATGGGGGGACGATAGCCCGAGGCCGTGGGCGCTCGACGGTCAGGGCTCGCCCTTCCAGCGCCGCTCCTTGTCGGCGAGGTCGCAGGCGGCGAAGGCGGCGCAGCCGGCGGTGGCGAGGCAGGCGCGGGCGGGCGCGACGAGCCGCTCCTGCTCGGCGGGCGGCTTCGCGGAGAGGGTGGCGCAGTTCGCGGCCACGGCGTCGTCGGACCAGTCGGCGGCGAACTGCTCGCGGGCGAGCGCGAGCAGCGCGGCCTCGCCCTCCGACGCGAAGCGGGCGGCGATGCCCGGCGGCCGGTCGAGGCGCACGCGGAGGGCGAGGAGGCCGGGCACGAACGCGTCGGCGCAGCTGCGGGTGCGGTGCATCACCGCCACGCAGACGTCGGGCGGCGCGGGCGCTGCCGCAGGCGGGCGCGGGTCGGCAACGCTCGCGCAGGAGGCGAGGGCGAGGCTGGACGCGAGGGCGAGGGGGCGCATGCGCGAAGCAGAGCACATCGAGGGCGCCGGCCGGGGCTCGCGCTTCGCGCCCGCCGTGGTCGCGCGGCGCGCTAGGGTGCGCCCACCCTTTGGCTCGAGGCTCCCATGACGAAACATCACCGGCTGTCACTGCTCCTCGGCTGCGGCGCGCTCCTCGTCTTCGGCCCGTCCTGCTACTACCACCGCCACGTGCGGACGACCGCGAAAGCCGGGTTCGTGGACCGGACGACGTGGTTCCTGTTCATCCCCGTCTACGAAGAGCTGCTCTGGTGCGAGCCGCCGCAGGTACAGCGGCCGGTGGCCACCTGCTACCCGGTCGCCGAGGGTGTGAGCGGGGAGGCCGTGCCGGTCGCCGCCCCCGCCGCGCGACCCGCCACCGACGCCCCGCGGGCCTGCGAGACCGCCGCCGAGTGCAAGCAGGGCGAGGTCTGCGAAGCGGGCAGCCTCGGCTGGAAGCACTGCACGACCGGCCCGTAGCGCTACGCGCCGCGCACCGCGCCCGCGAGCGCGACCACCGCCTTGCGCGCCGCCGCCTCGGCGCGCGGGCGCTCGTAGGGATCGAGCGGGTCCTCGTCGGCGGCCTCGGCCTCGTCGAGGGCCATGCCGACGTAGGCGGTGGCGGCGGGCTCGAGCGCCTCGGCGCGGGAGGCGTCGGCGGCGAAGAGCGCCTTCAGCGAGACGCGGCCGAGGCGATCGCCGAAGGCGAGGTCGAAGATCTCGTGGAGCTCGGAGCAGAGGAGCGCGAGCGTCTCCTGCGCCGGCGGCGAGAGGTCGTCCTGGGCGCTCGCCCACTGGGCGAGCTCGGACTGGACGTTCTCGTAGCGGTCCTGCCGGCGGCGGCGCTCCCGGGGCGGCAGCTCGGCGAGGCCGCGCCAGGTCGCGTCGACGTGCTCCGGCGGCACGGGCGGCGCCGCGATCGAGCCGCGCTCGGGCAGCTCGGCGGCGAAGGCGTCTTCCGGAGGTTCGCCCTCGTCGTCGTCGCCGGGCTCGGGCTCCGGCGGCGCGGGCGGCGTCCGCGCGAGCACCTCGGCGGGATCGGCGCCGTCCTCGAGCAGGTCCCAGAGCCCGAGGAGGCTGCCGTAGAGCGCGAGCGCGTCCTCCGGCCCGCCGAAGCGCGGCTCCTTCGGGAACAGCTTCGGGATCACCTCGGGCGCCTGCTTGCCCTCGGCGATCGCCGCGGCGAAGCGGGCGACGGTGCCCTTCGTGTCCACCTCGGCACCCACCCTGGCGAGCAGCCGATCGAGCAGCTCCGCGCCGGTGTACCGCCGGTCCAGGGACGGCCCCGGCGTCCGCTCCCTCGCCCCGCCCTTCCTGCCGCTTCGCGCCATGGCGCGAGTATCGAGACGTGCCCTACGTGGTACAAGATCGAGTTTTCACCCTCCACGGAAGGGCTCCGATGGCGAGGCGCGGCGGCGACGGCGACCGTCCCAAGAAGACGTGGCGCGAGATCGACAAGATGCGGGGCAAGTCGCGGGAGAGCCGCGCCGACGCCCAGCGCGAGGAGCGCCTGCAGAAGTCCCAGGCGTACCGCGAGTACAAGTCGAACCTCGACAAGTTCTTCGACGGCACCGGCTCCGCGCCGGAGGGCCTGAAGGGCCTGCTCGATCCCTCCGGCGCGAAGAGCGCCCGCTCCACCGCCATGGAGGAGATCGCCAAGGCCTCCGCCTCCGACCGGAAGAAGTGGGCCGAGCTCGTCACCAAGTTCGTCGAGGAGCACGAGCTGCCGCCCGACCCGTACTTCCTCGTCGAGGTGCTCGGCCACCCGAAGGAGCGCGTCGCCGGCAAGGCGCTCGCGAAGCTCGCGGCGATGGCCGAGGCGGGCGAGCTCAAGAAGATCCCGGCGTCGCTCGACCAGCTCTGCCGCTCGCTCGAGCTCACCGCGGACGACGACGACCTCAAGGCGGCGGCGAAGGCGCTCCGCGAAAAGCTGCGTGGCTGACGCGCCGGTCTGCGTCTACCTCCACGGGTTCGCGAGCGGGCCGTCGTCGGCGAAGGCGGCGGCCTTCGCGCGCTGGTTCGCGGCGCGCGGGCTCCCGCTCCACGTCCCCGACCTGAACGACGGCCCCGGCGGCTTCGAGGGCCTCACCGTCTCGCGGGCGCTGGCGCAGGCGACGGCGATCCTCGACCGCGAGGGCGCGACCGAGCGCGGCGCGGTGGTGATCGGCTCGTCCCTCGGCGGCTACCTGGCGGCGCTGCTCGCCGCGCGCGACCCGCGGGCCCGCCGCGCGGTGCTGCTCGCGCCGGCCTTCGACCTGGTGGCGCGGTTCACCGTGCGGATGGGCGAGGGCGGGATGGCGCGCTGGCGCGCCGATCGCGCGATCGAGGTCGACCACCACGCGACCGGGCGGAAGGAGCGGCTCGGCTACGGCTTCTACCTCGACGCGCTCGGCCACCGTCCCTGGCCGTCGCCGCGCTGCCCGACGCTGGTCGTCCACGGAAAGGCCGACGCCGAGGTGCCGTACGGCCTCTCGGTGCGCTTCGCCGAGAGCGAGCGGGCCGTGACGCTCGTCGGCCTCGACGCCGATCACGGCATGGTCGCCGAGACCGGGCGGATCCTCGCGGAGACGGCGCAGTTCCTCGACGGCGTGCTGCCGGCCCGCTGAGCAAGAAACGCACGCTGCGCACCCGCTCGCCTCCCATACGCCTCCCATGCGCCCGTCCGACCGATGGCGGCGGGTGCGCGGGTCGTGCGCCGATCGATCCGTGCGAAAGCTCCTCATCGTGGAAGACGATCCGGACGCCGCGGAGCTGATGCGGACGATCTTCGAGCTCGAGGGCTACGAGGTCGGAAGCGCCTCCGACGGACGCGACGCGCTCGAGCAGCTCTGCGCGCCGAGGAAGCCGTGCGCGGTGGTCGTCGACCTTCGCATGGCGGGCATGGGCGGCGAGGAGCTCGTCCAGCTCCTCCGGACGAGCGAGGCCACCGCGCGGATGCCGATCGTGGTGGCGACGGCGATGGACCCCGCCCGCACCAACCTGCCCGACGGCGTGACGGTGCTCCGCAAGCCGTTCGAGTCGGAGGACCTGGTCCGCGCCGTCGGCGCGGCCTGCCGCGGCCACTAGCCGCCGCTCACGGGCACGTCGGCCCGGTCGCGCAGTCGAGGCGGCACGCCGGCACGCACAGGTCGCCCGCCGCCGTCGGGCAGCACGCCGAGCCCGGCAGGAGCTCCTCGCAGCGATCGCTCCCCGGCACGCACGGGCTCACGCAGGTGCCGTCGGGCGCGCAGATCCCCGACTCGCAGCCGTCGCCGGCCGTGCACGGCCCGCCGAGCGGCGCGAGGCCGGACGGCTCCCGGCAGCGCGTGAGGAAGCGCGCGCCGTCCGGCTCGAGGCGGCAGTGCGTCGTCTCGGAGAGCGTGTCCGGCTCGCAGGCGCCTTCCTGGCCCGACTGGCAGCACGGGCGGCCGGAGCGCTGCACGCCGTTCTGGCAGCAGTCGGTCTCGTCGAAGCAGCCCCACTCGGTCCGGATCGCGTCGGGCATGAGGCAGAGCTGGAAGACGAGCTCCGGGTCCGGGCCCGTCATCCGGAACAGATCCGGCGAGCGGCAGACGAAGCGGTCGGGGCACTCCGCGTCCGAGCCGCACGGCTTCGCGCACCGGGCGCCGCGGCACGCGGCCTCGCTCCGCTGGACCCCGCAGTTGCAGAGATCGACGTCGAGGTCGGCGCACGCCTCGTGGCACAGGCCGCCGTCGGGGCAGAGCCCGGAGGCGTCGGCGGCGACGCGCAGCGGCTCGGCGGTGGGCCCGTCGCGCTCGCAGAGGAGGCCCGCCTCGTCGCCGCGCGCGCCAGGGACGCAGACGCCGTACGCGCCACCTTCCACGAAGCGGCCGCCTCCGAACACGCGGCAGTAGCGCCCGGCGGCGCAGTCGCGGTCCTTGCGGCAGAGCGAGCGGGCGGCGGTCGGCGCGCCGTCCTCGACGCCCACGCAGGCGCGGACAGACTTCGTCTCGGAGAGCGCGACGTCGACGCAGCCGAGCTCCTCGGGGCAGCTGGAGCCGGCGGTGGCGAGCCGGCAGGGCCGGAAGCAGACGCCGCCGTCGGCGAGCGGGAGGCAGACGCCCGACGCGCAGTCGGCGCCGTCCTCGCAGCGGTGGCCGCCGGGCGCCACGCCGGCCACCGGCTCACACGAGAGCGGCAGCGTGCAGCACGGCGCCGCGCCGCAGGAGCTCGTGCGGGCGAGCGTGCAGACCTCGCCCTCCGCACAGGCGCCCGGGACCTGCGCGGTGCAGCGACCCGTCGTCGAGAGATCGTCGCAGGCGCCGCCGCCTCCGCCGCCGCCCGGCGACGGCTCGGGCTCGCCGGCCTCCACCTGCACGCACGCTGCCGCGACCAGGTAGAGGACGAGCGCCACCGCCGCGGCCCGCGGCGCCGGCGCGCCGCTCCCTCTCGTCACACGCGCCATCCCGCCCGTCCCGCGCTGCGGCCCCGGTCCGCCTCGGCCGTGGGCGATCCGTGGCCCAGTAGAGCACGCTCGGCGGCGGGCGCAGGACGGGCTTGACCAGCTGCAAGTAAGCACTTACTCTCCGACCACGTTCCCAGGAGCCCGCATGACTTTCGCCGCCGCCGACGCACCTCCCGTCTCCTCCAGCCCGTGGCGCTTCCTCGCCGGCGGGCTCGCCCTGGCCTTCGCGATCCCGACGCTGCTCGAGGGTGGCCACACCCTCTTCGGCACACCGGCCGCCGGCGCGGAGCCGCGGCACTTCGTCCCGTTCGTGGTCGCGTTCAACTTCGCGGCGGGGTTCGCCTACCTCGCCGCCGGCGCCGGCACCCTGGCGGGCCGGCGGTGGGCGCTGTGGGTGGCGCGCGGCCTCGCGGTGACGACGCTGCTCGTGTTCGCCGCGTTCGGGCTCCACGTGCTGCGGGGCGGCGCCTACGAGGCCCGCACCTTCGCGGCGATGACGATCCGCTCCACGTTCTGGCTCGCCCAGGCGCTCGTGCTCGCCCGGCTGCTCGCGGGAGGCCGCCGTGGCTGACCGCTGGCCGGCGAATAGCGTCGCGATCCACTGGGCTGCGGCGGTGCTGCTGGGCGGCATGGCGCTCGGCGGCTTCGTGATGACCGAGCTGCCGGCGGCATCGGAGCTGCGCCGCTGGATCGCCCGGCTGCACACCGTGGGCGGGCTCCTCCTGGTGGCGCTCACGGTGGCGCGCCTCGTCGTGCGCCGGCGCGGCCCGAAGCCGGAGCCGCTGCCGGTGCCGGCGCTGCACCGCCGCGGGATCGGCGTCGTCCACGCGCTCCTCTACGCGGTGACGTTCGCGATCGGCGCGAGCGGCTTCGTCACCGCCCGGCTCAGCGACCAGACCTGGCACGAGTACCTGATGGGCCGGCTCGCCGAGGTGCCGTCGCTCGCGCACCTCGCGACGCGGGAGGCGCACGAGCGGCTCGTCTTCGCGATGATGGTGCTCGTCGCGCTGCACGTCGGAGGCGTCATGGTGCAGCAGCTGCGCGCCGGCGGGACGCTGCGGCGGATGATCCCCTTCCTGCGGTGAGGGCCCCGGGGCCCCGCCGGCCGGGTTTCCTGGTTGAATCCCCGCGCGAGCCCCGCGGCTCTCATCTGCAGGAGGTTTCACCGACCATGTGCTCTCCCGTTACCTGCTCCACCTGCGGCAAGCCCGGCTGGCGTGGCTGCGGCATGCACGTCGAACAGATCCTCGGCCACGTCCCGAAGGACCAGCGCTGCCGCTGCCGCGAGCAGCCGGCTGCCGGGAAGTCCGGCGAGGCCAAGGGCTTCCTCGACCGCCTGCTCGGCAGGTAGTCAGCGGCCCTCGAAGCTCCGGCAGGCCTCGGCGTCGAAGTCGGGCTCGTCGGCCACGAGGTGGTGCGCGTTCCCGCTGCCCTTCTCGAGCGGGAGCCGCCAGACGTGGTCCTCCGGCGGCGCGTCGCAGGCGCCGTCGCCGTCCACGTCGACGTAGTAGTCGATGACCGTCGTCTCGCGGGCCTCGTCGAAGAGCAGGCCCACGAAGATGATCTCGAAGCGGCCCGCGAGGACGACGGTCTCCTGGATCGGCCCGCCCAGCGTCGTCCCGCCGAACACGCGCGAGAGCGCGGCGCGGACCACCTTGCCCTCGTGGGCGGCGAAGCCGCCGCGGGCGCCGATGCTCGCGTCGTTGCCGCCCGCCGGCGGGAAGGTCCGGCAGGCCTCCGGCTCGGTCGGATCGTCGGGCGAGAGCGCGACGTGCACCTCACCCGACAGCGCGCCGAGCGGCACGCGGAAGGCGAGGTCGCCGGGACCGCAGGCGCCCGCGCCGTCGCCGTCGACGAAGACGTCGAGCTCGTAGGGGCGCGTCTCGCCCTCCGGGAGCACGCCGCCGAAGTGGAGCTCGAACGCGCCGCCGGCGACGCGCGACTCCGAGGAGGCTCGGAGCCGGCGGCCGCCCGCGTCGACGGCGACCACCGCGCCGCGCACGGCCCCTCCTTCGTGGGCGGCGAAGCCGGCGCCGGCCACGTCGAGGTCGAACCGCGGGACGGACGGAGCGCCGCCTTCGCCACCTGCGCCACCGGCACCTGCGGCGCCACCTGCGCCCCCCTCGCCACCTGCGCCCGCGGCGCCACCTGCGCCCCCCTCGCCACCTGCGCCCGCGGCGCCACCTGCGCCTCCGCCGCCCTGCCCGCCCGGGCCCCCGTCGCCGCCGGCGGCGCCCGGCGATCCCGACGGGTAGCGGCAGGCGGCGAGCGCGAGCACCACCGCGGCGAGGAGCAGACGCTTCATCGCCGCGGATGAACCCACGGCCGGCGGATGTGCGCAAGGCGCCCGTGCGCCCGCTCCCACGGGCCCGCCCGCAGCGTCGCCGCCCGAGCGCCGGGTCGCGCGGCGGCGCCACGATCGGCCGCCGTCCGCGCGGTCGTTGCGGGCGCCCCGAACCGGTCAGAGCTTCGCGCCATCGGCGGCGGGTGCGGCCGGCGGCGTGGCGTCCGGCCTCCGTCCCGCGTGGGAGGCGCTCATGGGATCGATCCGGGCGAAGGTGTGGCTCTCGCTCGTCGCGACGCTCGCCGTGGCGGCGTGCG
>CAZDGH010000046.1:0-21510 GCA_964504805.1 uncultured Myxococcales bacterium
CGGGCGCGGCGGCGGGCGGCGGCGGGGGAGGAGCGGCGGGTGTGGCCGGCGGCGGCGCGGCAGGCACGGGCGCCGGCGCGATCGGCGGCGGCGCGTCCGCCGCGAGGGCGACGCCCGGCAGCGCGAGCATCGCCGCGAGGACCACCGTGGCGGTGGCCCTCGTGGAGAGGGAGTCGGAGTGCATGACCCCGACCGTAGCCAAACGAACTGTCGCCTGCCAACCCCTGAAGGGTGCCGGGGTGACGCCGCGCGGCCGTTCCGCGAGGATGCGCGGCCATGCAGAGCCCGCTCGCCGTCCCCGACGCCTGGAACCTCGTCGCCCCCGGCTACGCCGCGGACGTCGTCCCGCTCTTCACCCGCTTCGCCGAGGACGCGCTCCGCCTCGCCGAGCCGCCGCGCGGCGCCGCGATCGTCGACGTCGCCACCGGCCCGGGCACGCTCGCCTGCCTCGCCGCGCGCACCGCGTCCCGCGTCGCCGCCCTCGACTTCTCCGCCGAGATGATCGCCCAGCTCGAGGCGCGCCGCGCCCGCGAGGACCTCGCCCACGTCGAGCCGCGCGTCGGCGACGGCATGGCGCTCCCGTACGAGGACGCCTCGTTCGACGCCGGCTTCTCGATGTTCGGCCTGATGTTCTTCCCCGACCGCGGCAAGGGCCTCACCGAGCTGCGCCGCGTGCTCCGCCCGGGCGCGCCGGCGGTGATCGCGAGCTGGCAGCCCGCGCCCCCGGGCTCGCTCTTCGACGAGACGATGCGCGCGGTCCGCGAGGAGCTGCCGCACCTGCCGTTCGGCAACGGCAAGGCGCCGCTCGGCGAGGCGGCCGAGGCGGAAGGCGAGCTCGCCGCCGCGGGCTTCCACGACGTCCGGGTGGTGACGGCGGTGCACGTGGAGCAGCTCCCCGACCTCGGCGCCTACGCGCGCACCCTCGACCGCAGCACCGCGCCCATCGCGCTGCTGAAGGCGCGCATGCCGCCCGAGGCGTTCGCCGCCTTCCAGGAGGGCATCGCGAAGCGCCTCGTCGCCCGCCTCGGCCCGGGGCCTGTCGACCTCGAGCTCCGGGCGAACCTCGCCCTCGGCCGGGCCTGAACGACAGGCCGGGTCCGGGGTAGCATCCCGGCTCGTGCAGCGAGAGACCATCCCCTCGGCGCGCTTCGGCGCCTACGAGCTCGTCGCCCGCGTCGGCGCCGGCGGCATGGCCGAGGTGTTCCGCGCCCGCGTCCCCGACGGCTCGCGGACGGTGGCGCTGAAGCTGCTCCGCCTCGACGCGCCGCCCGAGGCCGAGGAGCTGTTCGACTGCGAGGCCGACGTCATGGCCTTCCTCGACCACCCGAACCTCGTCCACAGCCTCGAGGTCGGTCGGGCCGGCGGCCGCCGCTACCTCGCTATGGAGGACGTCGCCGGCGGCGACCTCGGCAAGCTGATGCGGGCGCACGCGGTGGCGCGGGTGGGCGTGCCGATGGGCGTCGCCTTCCGCGTCATCCTCGACGTGCTCCACGGCCTCGCCTACTTCCACCGCGCCCGGACCTCGCTCGGCGAGCCGCTCGGCCTCGTCCACGGCGACGTGAACCCGGCGAACGTGTTCCTCTCCACCACCGGCGAGGTGAAGCTCGGCGACTTCGGCCTCGCCACCGCGACCCGCACCGACGCGCTCTCGCTGCGGCCGGTGGTCCCGCGGGCGGGCAAGCTCCACTACCTCTCGCCCGAGCAGGTCGCCGGCGAGAAGCTCTCCGCCGCCACCGACCTGTTCGCGGTCGGCGTCATCCTCTACGAGCTCGCCGTCGGCTACCGGCCGTTCCTCGCCGCCGAGGAGGGCAAGGTGCTCTCGCAGATCGCCGGCGGGAAGCTGGAGATCCCGAGCGTACTCGTCGACGAGGAGCTGGCGCCGATCCTGAAGCGCGCCCTCGCCACCAGCCCGAAGGACCGCTTCGCCTCCGCCGGCGAGCTCGCCGGCGAGCTGCTCCGCTACCAGCTCGACCACGGCCTGCAGTGCTCCCGCGAGGACCTCGGGCGGCACGTCTCGGCCATGCTCGGCTAGCTCGCGGCTAGATCGGCGGCGCCTCCCGCTGGCAGCCGGCGGAGCAGCCGTCGCCGGAGCGGTTGTTGCCGTCGTCGCAGCCCTCGGCGCCGTTGTTGTTGACGTCGCCGTCGCCGCAGTACTCGACCTGGCACTCCTCGCTGCAGCCGTCGCCGTCCTCGTCGTTGCCGTCGTCGCACTGCTCCTCGCCGGCGTTGTTGACGAGCCCGTCGCCGCACACCTCCAGCTGGCACTCGGCGTCGCAGCCGTCGAACGAGGCGGTGTTGCCGTCGTCGCAGTCCTCGTCGCCGTTGTTCTCGATGCCGTCGCCGCAGTACTCGACGACGCAGCCGGCGGAGCAGCCGTCGTCGCTCTCGACGTTGCCGTCGTCGCACTCCTCGGCGCCGGCGTTGTTCACCACGCCGTCGCCGCACACCTCGCGGATGCAGTCCTCGGTGCAGCCGTCGCCGGACTCGTTGCCGCCGTCGTCGCAGGTCTCGACGCCGGCGTCGTTGACGATGCCGTCGCCGCAGAACTCGTCGGTGCAGAGGGTGGTGCAGCCGTCGCCGGGCTGGTTGTTGCCGTCGTCGCATTCCTCGGTGCCGCCGTCGTCGACGTAGCCGTTGCCGCAGAACTCGGGCGTGCAGAACGAGGTGCAGCCGTCGCCGTCCTCGTTGCCGCCGTCGTCGCACTGCTCGAAGAGCTCGCCCTGGTTGACGATGCCGTCGCCGCACCACTCGAGCGTGCAGGCGGCGGTGCAGCCGTCGAGGTCGACGGTGTTGCCGTCGTCGCATTCCTCGGTGCCGCCGTTGTTGACCACGCCGTCGCCGCAGCGCTCGACCACGCAGGCCGCGCTGCAGCCGTCGCCGTCCACCGTGTTGCGATCGTCGCAGGCCTCGACGCCCTCGGGGATGCCGTCGCCGCAGACCGCCTCGGGGATCGGGCCGGCGCCGCCCTGGCCCGGGACGCCGCTGGCGCTGCCGCCGCCGTCGTCGCCGCCGAACGGGCCGCCGATGTCGGCGCCGCCGCCGTCGTTCCAGCTCGCCTGCGCGAGCGGCGAGACCGCGACGTCGTCGCACGCCGCGACCGCGAGCGCGAGCGCTCCCACGCCGAACCACCGCCGCCCACCGACCCACGGTCGCATGGAGGAACCGTGGGACGGGCGGGCCCTCGGGGGAACGCCGCGAACCGTCCGGCCCCGCGGTCCCGCTCCGCGCGGGCTACCCGTGGATGACTACCAGTGGAAGATCTGGTCGTACCCCGCGAAGAGCTTCGGCAGGCCCGCCCGCGACACCGGCTTCACCGCGCCGACGAGCTCGCCCCGCTCGAGGCCGCGCTCGGCCGCGTCCTCCTCGACGAGGAGCACCTCGACGCCCTTGCCGGCGAGCTTCTCGAGGTCGCGGGCGAGCCGCGGCGGCTGGGTCTGCTTCCTCGCGCCGAAGGCGAGGCCCGAGGCGTCCTGCGCCTTCACCGCGTAGCCGACGGCGTTGCCGCGGAGGAGCACGGTGACGTCGGCGCCGGCGCCCTTCATGGCGGCGGTGAGCCAGAGGATGGTGTCGTCCTGCTCCTCGAGGGTGGCGCGGTGCCCGGTCTCGACGATCTGGAGGATCTTCTTGGCCATGGTCGGCTCCTAGCGGGTCGCGATGACGAGGGTGTTGTCGGAGGTCTCGATGAACCGGGTGAAGTCGCCGGGGCTGCCGCGGCGCACGCCCTCGATCGCCTCGCCGGCGCCGCGCTCGTCGACGCAGAGGCCGCAGTTCACCCAGTCGAGCTTCGCGCCCTGCTCGGCGCCGGCCGCCTGCAGCGCGGCGATCCAGTCCTTCGGGTTCGGGTGGTCCTCCTCGGCGAGGTCGCGGCCGTGCACCGCGTTGCCGTGGGGCGCCTGCTTCGCGAACGGCAGGAAGACCGCGCCCTCGTACGCGAACACGTTGACGTCGTGGCCGCGCTCGAGGGCGAGGCCGATGAGCCGGAGCGCCGTGGTGGACCGCGCGTCCTCGTAGGGCGGGTCCATGAGCGCGAAGGTCAGCGTCTTCTTGGTCGACATGGGAGCTCCTAGTGCCAGAGCGCCTTCGCGCCCTGCTCGAGGTGGTCGATGACGACGGCGAGCGGCGCGGCGGCGACGCCCTCGGCGAGACGCGAGATGCCGCGCTCGCGCAGCGAGAAGTCGTCGGCGAGCACGCGGACGCCCTGCTTCGCCAGGGCGGCGAGCGGCGCCGACTTGGTGGAGGGGCGCGCGGGGAGCACGCCGTTCTGCACCAGGAAGAGGGTGACCTCGTTGCCGTCCTTCTGCAGGTTGCCGGCGAGGTCGTAGACGTGTCCCACGTCCGCCGAGTCGAACGGATCGCGGGAGGCGATGAGCAGGTACCGGGCCACGGGCTTCCTCCGTTTGGGCGGACGACTGTCCGCTCAAGCGGAGAATAGCGGCGACCTCAGAAGTTCGCCACCAGCCCCGCGCCGCCCGGCCCGAACAGGGGGCGCACGCCGACCCCGCCGCCGCCGTGCTTCCGACGCATCGCCTCGTTGAAGCGCTGCACGCCGGCGCGGGCGTCGTCCTCGGTGAGGTCGTGGTCGTAGACGGTGCCGTCCGGCATCCCGATGCCGCCGATGCAGGGCGCGAGCGCGGCGAGGCCGACCGAGCCGCCGAGCGAGATCAGCAGGATCTTCCAGACGTCGCCGGCGTCGGTGAGGCCGCCGCTCGAGGTCGCGGCCTGCGTGTAGCCGTAGATCCCGTAGGCGCCGCCGCCGAGGCCCACCGCGCTCGCGGTGCACCAGGCGATCGTCCCGCCGGTGTTCTTGCGGCGCTCGAAGACGTCGAGGTCGGCGAGGCCGGTGGCGCTGCGGTACCGCCGCACGAAGTCGTTCTCGGTGAGGCACGCCGCGCCGGGCTGGCAGATCCGGTACGTGCCGTCCGGCGCGAGCTCGACCCGGAGCTCGGGCACGGCCGACGGCGCGGAACCGAACGCGGGGACGTTCGCGACCGGACCGCCCGAGGGCCCCGGCGCCGCGCCGACGATCCCGAGGCCGCCCGTCGCGCCGACGTCGCCGAGCGCGAGCGCCGCGAGGTCCGGCCCCTGCTCGCCCGCCTGCTCCGAGAGCGTCCAGGAGAGCCGCGCGTCGCCGTCCTTGGCGTTCACGTTCGGCGTCTGGCTCCGCGAGCCGTCGGTGAGCGCCGAGGCGACGCCGCGGCTCACGTACGTGGAGAGCTCCGCGCCTGTCACCGTGCCGTTGCCGTCGAGGTCGGCCCAGCCGCGCAGCCCGCCGACGGCGAAGTAGCTGAAGAGGCCCTGCCGCACCGGCGCGAACGGCCCGCTCACCTCGTCGCCCGACGCCGCCGAGAGCACCAGGACCTTGCTCGAGCCCGCCGCCTCCGCGACCGGCAGCAGCGGCCGGAGCCCGTCGAGGAGCGCCACGCCCTCGCGGCTCTTGCCCGAGAAGCAGGCGTCGAGGAGCACCACCGCGCGCTTCGCCTTCGCCTTGTCGAGCTCCGAGGTGAGCTAGCTCCGCGACACCGAGCGCGCCGCCACCGACGCCGGCGTCTGCTTCACGTCGACGCCGGCGAGGAGGCCGTCCTGGCCCGCGGGCGACGGGATCCCGTGGCCGGCGAAGAACACCCACAGCGTCCCGCCCGCGCCGACCTTCGAGGCGGCGAAGCGCAGGCCCTCCTCGATGTCCTCCTTGGCGGCGCGGCCGTCGACGAGGAGCCGCACCCGCTCCGGCGGCACGCCGCGGCCCTTGAGCAGCCAGGCGGCGAACGCCTTGGCGTCGCGGTCCGCGAACGGGACGTCGGGGACGAAGGCGTAGTCGGCGACGCCGACCACGAGCGCCGCGTCCTCGGCGCCACCCGACTGCGGCGGCGGCGGCGTGTCGAGGGTCGGCGCCGGCGCGGCGAGCGCGAGCGCGAGGAGGAGCGGGGTCATGGCGCGATGTATTGCCACCCGTGCGGCGGTTGCGGCAAGAGAGGCCCATGGGACGACTCTCGGGGAAGTGGGCGGTGGTCACGGGCGCCTCCGCGGGCATCGGCGCCGCCACGGCGCGGGCGCTCGCGGCGGAGGGGATGAACCTCGTGCTCGGCGCGCGTCGGAAGGAGCGGCTCGACGCGCTCGCGGCCGAGCTCTCCGGGGTTCGCGTCGTGCCGCTTCAGCTCGACGTCGCCGACGCCGCGCAGTGCGAGGCCTTCGCCCGCGCCGCCGAGGAGGCCGGGCCCGTCGAGGTGCTGGTGAACAACGCCGGCCTCGCCCGCGGCGCCGACAAGCTCGTCGACGCCGCCGAGGCCGACTGGCGCGAGATGCTCGACACCAACGTGCTCGCGCTCTTCCGCCTCACGAGGCGCTTCGTCGGCCCGATGATCGCCCGCGGCTCCGGCACCCTGGTGCAGCTCGGGTCGATCGCCGGCCACGAGCCCTACGCCGGCGGCACCATGTACTGCGCCACCAAGGCCGCGGTGGAGGTGATGGCGAAGGCGCTCCGCCACGAGCTCCTCGGCACCGGCGTCCGCGTCTCGACGATCGAGCCGGGGCTCGTCGAGACCGAGTTCTCCGAGGTGCGCTTCCGCGGCGACGCCGACAAGGCGAAGAAGCCGTACCAGGGCCTCGTGCCGCTCACCGCCGAGGACGTCGCCGAGACGATCCGCTTCGTCGTCACCCGGCCGGCGCACGTGGTGGTCGAGGAGCTCACCTTGTTCCCGGTGGACCAGGCGTCGACGACCGCGACGTTTCGCCGCAGCGTCCCTTGAGGACCGGCGGGGCCGGTGCTAGTTCCCCGAGTCCCGGAGGACACCTTTGACCCTGACGATCCGCCACGACTGGACCCTCCCCG
The DNA here is from genome assembly GCA_964504805.1 of uncultured Myxococcales bacterium. Lineage (GTDB taxonomy): Bacteria > Myxococcota > Myxococcia > Myxococcales > Vulgatibacteraceae > CAZDGH01. The sequence goes on from CAZDGH010000046.1 coordinate 6,827, forward strand.
AGGTCCGCGCCCTCTACGACCTGCCGCTGATGGAGCTCGTCTACCGGGCGCAGACCGCGCACCGCGAGGCGTTCGGCGAGCACAAGGTGCAGCTCTGCACGCTGCTCTCGATCAAGACCGGCGGCTGCACCGAGGACTGCGCGTACTGCCCGCAGGCGGCGCGGTACCAGACCGGCGTCGAGGCCGAGAAGCTGATGACCGTGGAGGCGGTGCTCGCCCGGGCGCGCGCCGCCAAGGAGTCGGGCGCGTCGCGCTTCTGCATGGGCGCCGCCTGGCGCGAGGTGAAGGACAACGAGCACTTCGACCGCGTGCTCACCATGGTGCGCGGCGTGAAGGAGCTCGGGATGGAGGCCTGCGCCACCCTCGGCATGGTCACCGCCGAGCAGGCGCTGCGCCTCGCCGAGGCGGGCCTCACCGCCTACAACCACAACCTCGACACCTCCGAGGACCACTACGGCGAGGTGATCACCACCCGCACCTACGACGACCGGCTGCAGACGCTCGCCCACGTGCGCGACGCCGGCATCTCGGTCTGCTGCGGCGGCATCATCGGCCTCGGCGAGACGGTGGAGCAGCGCTGCGAGCTGCTCCGCACCCTCGCGAACCAGCCCGAGCACCCGGAGAGCGTGCCGGTGAACGCGCTGGTCGCGGTGAAGGGGACCCCGCTCGAGGGGCAGAAGAAGGTCGAGACGGTGGAGATGGTGCGGATGATCGCGACCGCCCGGCTGCTCATGCCGAGGTCCATCGTGCGGCTGTCCGCCGGTCGCCTGGAGATGAGCGAGGAGTCGCAGCTGCTCTGCATGCTCGCGGGCGCGAACTCGATCTTCTACGGCGAGAAGCTGCTCACCACCGGCAACCCGGACTTCGAGAAGGACATGGCGATGCTCGCGAAGGCCGGGATCGAGCCGCTGCCGCCGTCGGCGCCGGGCACCAACGCCCACCGGCAGGAAGAGCGCGCCGCCGCGAAGAAGCTCGCCGAGGCGCCGAGGTAGGGCCGGGTGCGTGGCGGTCGCCTGTCCCGCGACCGCCGCGGCAGCGTACGGGCAGGGACGCCGGGGGGAGGACACATGGGCGCAGCGGTCTCCGACAAGCGTCGCTCGCCGCGGATCTCGATCCGCGAGCGGGTCGAGTTCCGCACCTCCGAGGAGAAGGGCTACGGCCTCGCCCTCGACGTCAGCCTCGGCGGCCTCTTCGTCCGCGCCGACCGCCCCGCGCAGGCCGGCCACTCGCTCTACGTCGAGTTCTCGCTCCCCGGCGATCCGCCGGCCTCGCGCCGCCGCGCCCGCGGCGAGGTCGCCTGGGTCTCCGACGACGACGGCGGCACCGGCTTCGGCACCGGCACCGGCTTCGGCCTCCGCTTCGTGGAGATCCGGCCGGACGACCTGCGCGCGATCGAGTCGCTGCTCCGCGGCCGCGCGTAGCGCGCCGCTGCGCGGCGCGGGCTCCGGGCTCCAGGCTTCAGGCTCCAGCCACCGGCGCGCCGCTGCGCGGCGTCGTTGCGGCCGTCCCGCTGCGCGCGCTTCGGCGCGCAGACTCGCGAATCACGCCGGTGTGCTTGCCGGAGCCTGGAGCCTGGAGCCTGGAGCCTGACCTCGCGTCCCTCAGCGCTCCTCGAGCAGCGCCACGAGGTCGTCGCGGATGTCGCGGAGCGACGCCTTGCCCCAGGCGAAGCCCTCGGTGCCGTGGAGCGCCTTCACGCGGGAGAGGCGGATCTCGGGGTCGAAGGTGGCGACGGTGATCCGGCCCTGCTCCTCGAGCACGGCGATGGGGGCGCGGGCCTCGAGCTCGCGGAGCACGAACTTCTTGTCGGCGGGGCGGAGCGGCTCGTCGGTGCTGAGGACGAGGATGCCGGGGAAGTCCTCCTCGGCCTGCTCGAGCAGCGGCCGGAGCTCCTCGAGCCGCGCGCGCCTGGCGCCGGCGAGCTTGTCGAGCTTCGCGGCCAGCGCCTCCGGCTCGACGCCGCCGGCGAGCGCGTCGGCGAGCTCGGCGAGGAGCGCGGCGTGGCGGTGGGGCGGGTGCACGTCGCGGCTCCACTCGATGGCGTCGGCGAGGCGCAGGCCCCGCTCCGAGCAGACGAAGCCCTGTCCCGGCGCGTCGATGGCGCGGCCGTCCTCGTCGGCCTCGGGCCACGGCGGCACGCCCTTCGCGAGCCACTTCACCGCCGAGACGAAGCCGTCGAAGTCGGCGTGGGCGAAGACGTGGTCGACGGGGCCGATCTCGGAGACGCGCTCGGGGGTGACGAGCTGCGGGCACGCGGGGGCGGTCTGCTTGTCGACGAGCACGAAGCGCGGGTCGTCGCGGTAGTGGCGCCAGGCCGGGTGCGGGTGGTGGTCGATCCAGGCGGCCAGACGGTCGCCCGCCGCGAGGATGAACGGCCGGGTGGCCTTCTCCCAGCGGTCCCCGGCGGCGAACGCGAGATCGAGCAGGACGATCCGGCCCTCGGGAGGCGGCGGCGGGAGCTGCTTCGGGGTGCCGACGAAGTGGAGGGCGGGCTTCACCCGCGCAGGGTAGCCACGAGCGGGCCCGGAGACGAGCGCGGCGTGCGCGCGGGCCCGTGCTAGGGTCCGCCCCTTCGGCGGGAGCGGAGCGTGGCGGAAGAGGACGCGCACAAGGATCCCCTGGCCTTCCTCGACGAGGAGCTCGAGCGGCTGCGCGCGGCCGGGCTGCTGCGCACGCTCGAGCCGCTCGCCTCGCCGCAGGGGCCGGTGGTCACGCTCGCGTCCGGCGAGCGGCTCGTCAGCTTCAGCTCGAACGACTACCTCTCGCTCGCGAGCGATCCGCGGCTCGTGCGGGCGGCGGCCGCGGCGCTCGCCGAGAGCGGCGTCGGCGCCGGCGCCTCGCGGCTCGTCGCCGGCGACCTCGGCGAGCACGGCCGCCTCGAGGCGGCGCTCGCCTCGCACAAGGGCGCCGAGGCCGCCCTCGTCTTCAACTCCGGCTTCCACGCCAACGTCGGCGCGATCCCGGCGCTGGTCGGCCCCGGGGATCTGATCGTCTCGGACGCGCTCAACCACGCCTCGCTGATCGAGGGCGCGCGGCTCTCGAAGGCCCGCGTGGTGGTGACGCCCCACGCCGACGTCGCGGCGGTCGCGCGCGCGCTCGAGGGGCCGGGCCGCCGCAAGCTCGTCCTCACCGACGCGCTGTTCTCGATGGACGGCGACGTCGCGCCGCTCCGCGCGCTCCGCGAGGCGTGCGACCGGCACGGCGCGATCCTCTACGTCGACGAGGCCCACGCCACCGGCGTGCTCGGCGCGACCGGCGCCGGCGCCTGCGAGGCCGCGGGCGTCCGCGCCGACGTCACCATGGGCACGCTCGGCAAGGCGCTCGGCAGCTTCGGCGCCTACGTCGCCGGCTCTGCCTCGCTGCGCGCCTTCCTGGTGAACCGCGCCCGGAGCTTCGTCTTCACCACCGCGCTCCCGCCCGCGCTCTGCGCCGCCGCCCGCGAGGCGCTGCGGATCGTCCGCGAGGAGCCGGAGCGCCGCGCCCGGGTGCTCCGCCTCGCGCGAAGGCTCGCCGAGGGCTGCGAGCGCCTCGGCCTCGACACCCGCGGCTCCCGCACCCAGGTCGTGCCGGTGGTGCTCGGCGAGCCGCAGGTCGCGCTCGACGTCGCGGCGAGGCTGCGCGAGGCCGGCTACCACGCCCGGCCGATCCGGCCGCCGACCGTGCCCGAGGGCACGAGCCGCCTCCGCCTGGCGGTGAGCGCGGGGCACGACGAGGCGCAGATCGACGGGCTGCTCGCCGCGCTCGAGGCGGCGCTGCCGCCGCTCCGGAGGGCCTCTGGAAACGCCCGCTGAGCGGCACGCGCGGCTCGCCGCCGCCGACTTCCGCCACCTCTGGCACCCGTTCACCCAGCAGGCCGGCTGGGTCGAGGAGGAGCCGCTGATCGTCGAGCGCGGCGAGGGCTGCCACCTCTTCGACGTCCGCGGCCGGAAGTACCTCGACGGCATCTCCGCGCTCTGGTGCAACGTGCACGGCCACCGGGTGCCGGAGCTCGACGCCGCGGTGAAGGCGCAGCTCGATGGCGTCGCCCACACGACGCTCCTCGGGCAGTCGTCGGTGCCGGCGATCGAGCTGGCCGAGGCGCTCACGAAGGTCGCGCCGGAGGGCCTGACGCGGGTCTTCTACTCGGACTCCGGCTCGACCGCGGTGGAGATCGCCGCCAAGCTCGCCTTCCAGTACTTCCGGCAGAACGGCCGCCCCGAGAAGGCGTCGTTCGCGACGCTCGGCGAGGCCTACCACGGCGACACCGTCGGCGCGGTCTCGCTCGGCGGCATCGACCTCTTCCACCAGATCTTCGGGCCGCTCTTGTTCCGGAAGCACGTGCTCCCGACGCCGTACGGCTACCGCGCGCCGCCGGGCTTCGACGCGGCCTCCTGGGGCGAGCACTGCGCCCGCGAGGCCGAGAAGCTGATCGCCGAGAAGGCGCACGAGCTCGCCGCGGTGGTGATCGAGCCGCTGGTGCAGGGCGCGGCCGGCATGCTGGTGCAGCCGAAGGGCTACCTGCGCCGGATCGCCGAGGCCTGCCGGAAGCACGACGTGCTCCTCGTCTGCGACGAGGTCGCCACCGGCTTCGGCCGCACCGGCACCCTGTTCGCGGTGGAGCAGGAGGGCGTCACCCCCGACCTCCTCTGCGTCGCCAAGGGCCTCACCGGCGGCTACCTGCCGCTCGCGGCGACGCTCGCCTCGGAGCGGGTCTACGAGGGCTTCCTCGGGCCGTTCGAGTCGAAGCGCACCTTCTTCCACGGCCACACCTACTCGGGGAACCCGCTCGCCTGCGCGGCGGCGCTCGCTTCGTTGCGCCTCTTCGAGGAGAAGCAGGTGCTCGCCTCGCTCCCCGCGAAGATCGAGCGGCTCTCGCGCTGGCTCGCGCGGATCGCCGGGCACCCGCACGTCGGCGAGGTGCGGCAGGTCGGGCTGATGGCCGGGATCGAGCTGGTGAAGGACCGCGGCACGAAGGAGGAGTTCCCCTACGCGACGCGGATCGGCCACCGGGTGATCCTCCGCGCACGCGAGCACGGGGTGATCCTCCGGCCGCTCGGCGGCGTGATCGTGCTCATGCCGCCGCTCGCCATCTCCGACGTAGAGCTCGACCTCCTCGGCGAGGTGACCATGCGCTCGATCGACGAAGCGACGAAGGCGGCGCGCTGACATGCCGGGCCTCCTCGTCACCGCCACCGACACCGGCGTCGGCAAGACCCAGGTCGCCTGCGCGCTCGTCGCGGCGGCCCGCGCCCTCGGCCGGAACGTCGGCGGGATGAAGCCGTTCGAGAGCGGTTGCGGGCGCGACGAGGGCGGCAGGCTCGTCCCCGCCGACGCCCGCCTCCTCCGCGACGCCGGCGGCGGCAACGATCCGATCGAGATGGTCTGCCCCTACGCGCTCGAGGCGCCGCTCGCGCCGGCGCTCGCCGCCGCGCAGGCGGGCGTCGACGTCGACCTCGACGTGGTGGAGCGCGCCTACGGCGTGCTCTCCACCGCGCACCCGGGCGGCGTCGTCGTCGAGGGCGCGGGCGGGCTGCTGGTGCCGCTCGACGCCGGCTTCACCACCTTCGCCGACCTCGCGCTGCGGCTCTCGCTGCCGGTGGTGGTGGTGGCGCGGCCCGGCCTGGGCACCGTGAACCACACCGCGCTCACCGTGGAGGCGCTCGCGACCCGCGGCCTCGAGTGCCGCGGCGTGATCGTCAACGACGCCACCGGCGCCACCGACCCGTCGGTCGAGGGCAACGTGCGCGCGATCGAGCGGCTCGCCGACGTGCCGGTGCTGGCGACCTTGCCGCACCTGCCGGGCGTGCCCGACGCCGAGCGGATCGCGAACCTCGCGCGGCTGCTCGTCCGCGCGCTCTCTTCGGGTGGAAAAATGGATCTGCCCAGGCTCCTCTCCTAGAGTTTCTCCCGCGCGGCGACACCGAGACCGCGCTTCCCGAACCGACCCACGATCGAGCATCTGGCCGGGCGCTCTCGCGCCCCGGAGGGGCGTCTTCTTGGCCGACGTCACCGACATCTCCCTGCACCGGCACCTCACCTCCGTCGTCGACCGGCTCCTCGACGAGCGGGGGCTGTCGTTCTTCCTCAAGGCGGGTGGCCGCGCGCCGTTCTCGCTCGAGCCGCGGCGGATCCACCTCGCCGTGCAGCTCGCCGCGCGGAAGGCGGGCCGGGAGCCCGCCGAGGCAGCACGGAAGTCCGCGTTCGACAAGGTCCGCCGCCGCCTGATCGGCGAGCTGGCGAAGGCGATGGTGGGCGTCGGGCTCTGACCCGCGCTAGGCTCGGAGGCACCCATGGACTTTCGCGCCGAGACGACCGTCGAAGGACCGCGCGACGCGGTCTACAAGGTGAACCGCGACAAGCTCGTCGAGCTCGTCCCGTACCTCCCGAACGTGATCAAGATCGAGGTCACGAACCGCGAGGAGAAGGACGGCAAGATCAAGCTCGTCAACGTCTGGCACGGCGGCGGCGAGATCCCCGCGGCGGTGCGCAGCTTCCTCGCCTCCGGCATCGCCTGGACCGACTACGCCGAGTGGGACGAGTCGAAGTGGCAGGTCGCGTGGCGGAGCGAGTCGCACTCGTTCAAGAACGCCGTCGACTCCCGCGGGCACAACGAGTTCCTCGAGCTCGGCCCGAAGCGCTCGATGATCCGCATCATCGGCAAGATCGACGTCGACGCCGCCAAGGTGCCGGGCGTGCCGCGGCTCCTCGCCGGCAAGATCGGCAAGCTGATCGAGTCGTTCCTGGTGAAGCAGATCCAGGACAACCTCACCGAGGTCGGCAAGGGCGTCGAGCGGTACCTGCGAGAGAAGGGCGCCCCGTGAGCCGCGTCTCGAAGGACTTCGAGGCCGCCGACGTCCTCGACCCGACCGGCCAGCGGGTGGCCGTCGCCTCGCTCTGGAAGGACCGCCCGGCGCTGTTCGTGTTCCTGCGCCACTTCGGCTGAGTGGCCTGCCGCGAGCAGGTGGCGCAGTTGCGCCCCACGATCCCCGCCCTCGAGGCCGCCGGCGTCCGCCCGATCGCCATCGGGTGCGGCAGCGTCATGCACCTCGGCTGGTTCCTCGAGGAGCTCGCGCCCGGCCTCCCCGCCTACACCGATCCGACCACGAAGGTGTACGAGGCTGCCGGGCTCCGCAAAGGCGTCTTCGAGACCATCCGGCCGCTGTCGGCGTGGAACGCCGCCAAGCGCTATCTCTCCGGCACCAAGGCCGCGGGCATCAAGGGCGACGTGCTCCAGCAGGGCGGCACGCTCCTCGTCCGGGACGGCGAGCTGCTCTACCGGCAGGTGAGCCGCGGGGTGGGCGATCACCCCACCGCCGAGCAGCTGCTCGCCGAGGCGAAGCGGCGGCTCTGATCCGCTTTCCCGGCGCGGCCGCATCGCGCATGATGCGCGGCCCCGAGGAGCCGCCATGCCGCGCCGCCCGAACAAGCCAGCCCCGTGGATCGGCGTGATCATGGGGTCGAAGAGCGACCTCGACACGCTGTCCGCCGCCCGCGACGTCCTCGTCGAGCTCCGGATCCCGCACGAGCTGAAGGTCGTCTCCGCCCACCGCACGCCCGACGAGATGTTCGCCTACGCCGAGGCCGCGGAGGCGCGCGGCCTGCTGGCGATCATCGCGGGCGCGGGCGGCGCCGCGCACCTGCCGGGCATGGTCGCCGCCAAGACCACGGTGCCGGTGCTCGGCGTGCCGGTGAACGCCACCGTGCTCCAGGGCGTCGACGCGCTGCTCTCGATCGTGCAGATGCCGAAGGGCGTGCCGGTCGGCACCCTCGCCATCGGCAAGCCGGGCGCGGCCAACGCCGCCATCCTCGCCGCCGAGATCGCCGCGCTGGTGCACCCCGAGGTGCGGGCGCGGCTCAAGGCGTGGCGGGCGAAGCGCAAGGCCGAGGTGCTCGCGCAGGAGCTCGAGTAGATGGCGCCGATCCTCCCCGGCGCGACCATCGGCATCCTCGGCGGCGGCCAGCTCGGCCGCATGCTGGCGATGGCGGCGCGGCCGCTCGGCTACCACGTCCACGCCCTCGACCCCGACGCCTCCTGCGCGGCGCGCTTCGTCGTCGAGCGGCTCGTCGCCGCCGCGTTCGACGACGACTTCGCCGCCGCCGACCTCGCCCGCAAGTGCCAGGTGGTCACCCTCGAGATCGAGAAGGTGTCGCTGCCGAGCCTCGACGCCGCGCTCCGTTACTGCCCGGTGCGGCCGGGGCGAGCGGTGCTCGAGATCGTCCAGGACCGCGGCCGGCAGCGCGCCTGGCTCGAGGCCAACGGCTTCCCGCAGGGACCGTTCCGGCACGCCGCGAGCGAGGCCGAGCTCGCCGCCGCCCTCGCCGCCCTCGGCGGGAAGTCGTTCGTGAAGTCGTGCACCGGCGGCTACGACGGCCGCGGCCAGAGCGAGACCACCGCGTCCGGCGACGCCGCCCGCGCCTGGGCCGAGCTCGGCGGCAGCCACGTCGTCGTCGAGCGCGCCCTCGAGCTCGAGGCCGAGCTCTCGGTGCTGGTGGCCCGCTCGCCGTCGGGGCAGCTCGCGGTCTACCCGCCGGCGCTGAACCGGCAGGAGCGGCGGATCCTCGCCTGGTCCGCGCTGCCCGGGCCGATGCCGGCGAAGGCCGCCGCCGAGGCGCAGGCGATCGCCCGCGACGTCGCCGCGAAGCTCGAGGTCGAAGGGCTCCTCGTGGTCGAGTTCTTCCTCACCCGGGACGGCGCGCTCTACGTGAACGAGCTGGCGCCGCGGCCGCACAACTCGTTCCACGCCACCGAGGTCGGCTGCCACGTCTCGCAGTTCGAGCTCGCCGTGCGCGCGGTCTGCGACCTTCCGCTGCCCGAGCCCGAGGTGGTGCGGCCCGCGGCGATCGCGAACCTCCTCGGCGATCTCTGGCTCGGCCCGACGCCGCCCGACTTCGCCGGCGCGCTGGCGCTGCCCGGCGTGCGCCTGCACCTCTACGGCAAGCGCGTGCCGCGGCCGGGCCGCAAGATGGGCCACCTCTCCGCGATCGGCGCCACGCCCGAGCAGGCGATCGAGCGGGTGCAGGCGGCGAGCCGCATCCTCGCGGGGCGCTGACGGCGCGCGCCGAGCCTGGAGCCCGGCGCCGGTTTGCCCTACGCTTCGCCTCTTCCCGGGAGGCGTTCATGCGCGCGGCGGTGATCGGCGCCGGCAGCTTCGGCACCAGCCTGGCCTCGGTGCTCGGCGGCAAGGGGATCGAGGTGCGGCTCTGGGGCCGCGACCCGTCCCTGGTCCAGGCGCTCGCCGAGCGGCACGAGAACCCGAAGTACCTGCCCGGGATGCGGCTCCCGGCGACGATCCGCGGCACCACCTCGCTCGCCGAGGCGCTCGACGGCGTGGAGCTCGTCGTCGCCGCGACGCCGTCGCACGCCGCCCGCGAGGTCTTCAAGGAGGCCGACGGGATGGTGCCGGTCGGCGTGCCGATCGTCACCGCGTCGAAGGGCATCGAGGAGGGCACGCTGCTCGTGCCCACCGAGGTGCTCGAGAGCGTGCTCCCGGAGAAGTACCACCCGTACCTGGCGGTGCTCTCCGGCCCGTCGTTCGCGAAGGAGATCGTCGCCGGCTTCCCGACCGCGGTGACCGTGGCGGCGTCGTGGACGCGGATCGCCAGGCGGGCGCAGGAGGCGTTCACCGCGCCGACGTTCCGCTGCTACACCTCGAACGACGTCGTCGGCGTGCAGCTCGGCGCCGCGCTCAAGAACGTGATGGCCATCGGCAGCGGGATCATCGACGGCCTCGGCCTCGGCCACAACGCCCGCGCGGCCCTCGTCACCCGCGGCCTCGCCGAGATGACCCGGCTCGCGGTGGCCCGCGGGGGGAGCCCGGTCACGCTGAGCGGCCTCGCCGGCCTCGGCGATCTCGCGCTCACCTGCTACGGCGAGCTGTCGCGGAACCGCACCGTCGGCGTCGAGCTCGGCAAGGGCCGCAAGCTCCCCGAGATCCTCGCCGGCCTGAAGCAGGTCGCCGAGGGCGTGAAGACCGCGCGCTCCGCGAAGGACCTGGCCGAGCGCCTCGGCGTGGACGCCCCGATCACGCAGGAGGTCTACTGCGTGCTCCACGAGGGCAAGGATCCGAAGCAGGCGGCGGTCGCGCTGATGACGCGGGCACCCAAGGCGGAGTTCTGACATGCGGCGGCTCACCACGTTCCTCCTCCTCGCGGCGGCGACGCTCGGCGGCTGCGACTGCGGCGAGGAGACCTCGTCCCTCGGCGGCCTGCTCGGCGTCCGCGGCTCGTCGCTCGACTTCGGCTCGGTGGCGGTCGGCGGCTCGAAGGAGCTCACCTTCGTCGTCGAGAACGACGGCTCCGCGGACCTGACGGTGCTGTTCACGGTGGACGGCGCCGCCTTCGCGGTCTCGCCGGCGGACGCGGTGCTCACGCCGAACACCGAGGCGACGATCACGGTGACGTTCGCGCCCACCGCCACCGGCCCCGCGAGCGGCAAGGTGCTGGTCTCGTCGGACGCCGAGGAGAACGCCTCGGCCGAGGTCGCGCTCGCCGGCGTGGGGATCGAGGCCGACGTGACGATCGAGCCCGACGCCCTCGCCTTCGGCGACTGGCCGCGCGACCGGCCCGACACCGACGCCGACGACCGCGACGAGCCGTCGCCGCCGCAGGCGATCACCGTGGAGAACACCGGCAGCGACGTGCTCCGCGTCACCGCCGCCGCCTTCGCCGACGACGCCGCCGGGCAGTTCACCGGCGACCTCGCCGCCCTCGCCGGCGAGTACCAGCCCGGCGAGGAGCGCTCGGCCGAGGTGCGCTTCCAGCCGACCGCGCTCGGCGAGGTGACCGGCAGCGTCCGGATCGAGACCGCCGCGGGCTCGCTCCCGTCGAAGACGATCGCGCTCTCGGGCCGCGGCGTCGCGCCGGTGCTGCGGCTCTGCGCGCGGCTCGACGACGACCCGGCGAGCGAGCTCTGCCTGAAGGACAAGCCGGAGGACTACGCGCCGGGCGAGCCGTACCCGTTCCTCGACTTCGGTCCCCACGACGAGCTCGCCGGCCGCGCCGGCCGGATCACCCTCTCGAACGAGGGCAACGTGCCGCTCACCGTCTCGGAGCTGCGCTACGCGCCGTCGTCGCCGGACCTCCGCCTCTGGCTCGACGAGGCGCGCACCGAGCCGCTCGACCCGGCGACGTTCGAGCCGGTGCTCTGCCCGGCCGGCGCGCCCGACGCCTCGTGCACCCACGAGGGCGAGCTCGTCGTCTACGTCGACTACCTCGCCCGCGGCAGCCGCTGCTGCTACGAGTTCCAGGACGGGATCGGCGGCGACCAGACCTGCGTCGATCTCGCGCCGGGCGGCGTCTGCCGCGAGGCCGCCGACGCCGACGAGGGGCTCCTGACGGTGATCTCCACCGACCGGCTCTACCGCTTCGTGACCGTGCCGCTCCGGGGCCGCTCGAAGATCCCGGTGATCGTCGTCTCCTCGTTCAACGGCGACCTCTTCTTCGACTCGTCGTTCTACGTGCGGATCGAGAACGACGGCGAGGCGCCGCTCCGCGTCCTCGGCCTCTCGCTCTGGGATCCCGCCGGCGCCCGCACCTGCCAGCCCGACGGCACCGGCGCGGGCACCGGCTCGTCGCCGTGCTCGTGCGCGGGCGACCCGACGCTCTCCTGCGGGCAGTTCCAGCTGGTGACCCAGCCGCCGCTCGACATCGCCGCGCAGGACCAGACCGAGGTCGAGCTGCGGTTCCTCGACCCGAACGCGGGCCGGCACGAGCTCGAGCTGCGCATCGAGTCCACCGACCCGGTGCAGCGCACCGAGCTCTCGACCCTGGTGGTGAACGGCCTCGGGATCCGGCCGTAAACGCTACGAGCGGCGGGTGCCCTGGCGCCCGCCGCCGACGCCGGCCACGTGGTAGACGAGGCCGCCCGTGGTCTGGAAGACCTCGAGGACGCCCTCCTTCGCGAGCTCGTCGGCGAGCTGCGCGACCTGGAATCGATCGAGCTCCACCTCGCGGGCGAGGGCCTCGGCGCTGAGCCCGCCCGGCCGCGCCCGGAGCGCGACGATGAGATCGCGCTTCAGCTCCGCCTTCTGCAGGCCGTCGAGGTCGTTCGAGCGCCAGGCGCGGAAGATGCCCCAGACCAGCAGGGCGATCACCGCGATCGCCAGCGCCGGGTAGAGCCAGCCGGCGTGCTGCTGGAGCAGCACGTCGACGCCCGGCAGCGACGCCGGCTCGGGCGGCGGCGGGGGCGGCCGCATCGGCTGCGCCTGGAGCAGGGCGATCACGCCCGGCCCTCCGCGGCCCGGGTCGACGCCCCCTCGGACCAGAGGACCTTCTCGGCCCGGGCGAGGAGCTCCGGCAGGCCTTGCCGCGTCACCGCCGACACCGCCACGCCCTTGTGCGAGGCGGCGAGGTTCGCGGCGACGTCGGGCGCGAGCCGGTCGGCCTTGTTGAAGACCACCAGGCGCGGCTTCCCGAGCAGCCCGAGGTTGCCGAGGATCAGCTCCACCGCCTGGATCTGCTGCTCGTGGAACGGATCGGCGCCGTCGACGACGTGGAGGAGCAGGTCGGCGTCCTCGAGCTCCTCGAGGGTGGCGCGGAACGCGGCCACCAGGTCCTTCGGCAGGTCGCGGATGAAGCCCACCGTGTCGGTGATGATCACCTCGCGCTCCTGCGGGAAGCGCAGCCGCCGCGAGGTCGGGTCGAGGGTCGCGAACAGCTTGTCCTCGGCGAGCACCTCGGAGCGGGTGAGGGCGTTGAGCAGCGTCGACTTGCCGGCGTTGGTGTAGCCGACGATCGAGATCACCGGCACGCCGCGGCGGGTGCGCTCCTTGCGGCGGGTGCCGCGGTCCTGCGACAGCGCGTCGATCTTCTTCTCGAGGTGGCCGATCCGCTCGCGCACGCGGCGCCGGTCGATCTCGAGCTTCGTCTCGCCGGGGCCCCGGCCGCCGATGCCGCCGGCGAGCCGCGAGAGCCCCACGTCCTGCTGGGTGAGCCGCGGGAGCCGGTACTTGAGCTGGGCGAGCTCGACCTGCAGCTTGCCCTCGGCGCTCTGGGCGCGCTGCGCGAAGATGTCGAGGATGAGCTGGGTGCGGTCGAGCACCTTGAGCGACGTCGCCTCGGCGATGTGCCGCGCCTGCGACGGCGTGAGGTTCCGGTCGAAGACGATCATGTCGGCGGCGAGCTGCATGCTCTTGAGGACGATCTCCTCGAGCTTGCCCGGACCGACGAGGTAGCGCGAGTCCGCCTCCTTGCGCACCTGCAGCATCGCCTCGAGCACCTGCACGCCGGCGGTGCGGGCGAGCTCCTTCAGCTCCACCAGCGACGCCTCGGCGCGGGCCCGCGACTCCTTGATGGCGACGCCGACGAGGATGGCCTTCTCGCCCTCGCCGAGCACCCGCGCCCGGGCGCCGGCGGCGAGCTGGTCCTCGAGCGCCTTCACCTCGGCGCCGAAGTCGTAGGCGAGCTCGTGCACGCTCGCGACCTGGTCCACGGTCCAGAGCTTCCCCTGCGGGTTCTCCGGCAGCAGGTGGGCGAAGCTCACCGCGCCGGGGAGGCCGTCGTCGCCGGCCTGCACCGCGCAGACGAGATCGAGGCGGAGCAGCGCGAGGTCGGTGAGGTCGTCCTTGGTGATCGGCTCGCCGCGCAGGTGGGTGTGCACGAGGCGGAGGCCGCGGAGGCGGACCTGCCCGGCGCGGGCGCGGCCGACGTCGGGGAGCTCGAGCTTGTGGGCGTCGCCGACGATGACGTGCTCGACCTCGCCCTTGCGAGAGACGAGCACGCCGATCTGCCGGCCGGTCTCGCGGGAGAGCTCGGTGAGGTGGCGCGCGAGCTCGGGGCTGACGATCTCGTCGGCGCGGAGGCGGCGCCGGTAGGTGTTCCGCAGGCGCTGCGCCTGGGAGGGCTTGAGGCCGAGGGTGTTGCCGAAGATGTCCTGGATGGCGGTCTCCTCGCGGCGGCGCCGCGCGGCTGCCCGGGCGGCGGGCGGCCGGCCGGGCTCGGGCGATCCGTACCCCGGGATGGCCGCCTTTGTCGAACTAGGTAGAACCGCCGGCGCGGGCCCGTCCTGCCCGCCGGGAGCCGTGGCCCATGTACCTGCCGAAGAGCTTCGAGGAGACGAGGCGGGAGCGGATCTTCGAGCTGGTCGACCGTGCGCCGTTCGGCCTCCTCGTCACCGCCGCGGGCGGCGCGCCCTTCGCCACCCACGTCCCGATGATCCTCGACCGCACCCGCGGCCCGAACGGCACCCTGCGCGGGCACCTGGCGAAGGCGAGCCCGCACGCGCGGCAGCTCGGCGAAGGCGAGGCGCTCTGCGTCTTCCAGGGCCCGCACGCCTACGTGTCGGCGCGGCACTACGTCTCGCGGGCCGACGTCCCGACGTGGAACTACGTGGCGGTGCACGCCTACGGCACGCCGCGGCCGTTCGAGGACCGGGCGGCGCTCCGGGCGCTCCTCGACGAGCTGTCGGCGCACCTCGAGGGCGGCGCCGACGCGCCGTGGTCGCCGGCGGAGGTGCCGGCGCGCGAGCTCGAGGCGCTCCTCGGCGGCATCGTCGGCTTCGAGGTGCCGATCGAGCGCCTCGAGGGGAAGTGGAAGCTCGGCCAGAACCGCGACGCCGCCGACGTCCGCGCGGCGATCGCGGGGCTCTCCGCCGAGGGCGGCGAGGCCGCGGCGGTCGCGGCGCTGATGGACGAGGCGCTCCGGGCGCGGTCGTAGCGGATCCGGAGGGGAGCGCGCCGGGACCCGCCGTCACGGCACCGCAGGCGGCT
>CAZDGH010000047.1:0-21174 GCA_964504805.1 uncultured Myxococcales bacterium
CCAGGAGGTCGGCGAGCTCCGGGCGGAGCTCGCCACCTGCCTCGGCGAGCTCGGGCGCCGCAAGGAGTCGGCGCTCGGCGCGCCGGCGCGGGTGCGCGCCCGGGCGGCGCGGCCGATCCCGCTGGCGCTCGTCGCCGGCGGGATCGCGCTGGCGGTCGTGGCCGGGGTGCTCGTCTCGCGGCGGCGGGGCCGCGTGGCCGCCGAGCCGGCGCGCCGCGTGCGCGAGGGCGCGCGCAAGGCCGCGGCGATCGTGCCCGCCCGGCTCCGCGAGGCGTCGGTGCGGGACAAGGTGCTCGCGGCGTTCGGCACCGCGCTCGCCGCGGGGCTCGCCAGGCGCCTCGCCGAGGACGTGGCGCGGACCACGCTTCCGGGGCTCCGGCTCCGGTAGGAGGCGACATGCGGCTGAAGGATCGGAAGGCGCTCGTCACCGGCGGCGACAGCGGCATCGGCCGGGCGGTGGCGGTGGCGTTCGCGCGCGAGGGCGCGGACGTCGCCATCGTCTACCGCTCGGACGACGAGGCGGCGAAGCGGACGAAGCAGCTCGTCGAGCAGCACGAGCGCCGCTGCCTCACGGTGAAGGCCGACGTCGGCCGCGAGGCGGACGTCGCCCGGATCTTCCGCGACGTGGTGCCGTCCCTCGGCGGCCTCGACGTGCTGGTGAACAACGCCGGCGTCGAGCAGCGCGGCCGGTGGGAGGACTTCGAGCTCGAGGACTGGGAGCGGATCTTCCGCACCAACGTCACCGGCTACTTCCTCATGGTGCGCGAGGCGCTCCGCGGCGGCTGGCTGAAGGACGGCGCCCGGATCGTCAACACCGGCTCGATCCAGGGCCTCGAGGGCAGCGCCGACGATCCCGCCTACTCGTCCACCAAGGGCGCGATCCACGCCTTCACCAAGTCGCTCGCCAAGTACCTGGTGAAGCGCCGCATCCTGGTGAACTGCGTCGCGCCCGGCCCGGTCGACACGCCGATGCTCCGCGACCAGACGCCGCAGGCGCTCGAGGGCTCCGACAAGTACCCGCTCGGCGTCGCGAAGCCCGAGGAGATCGCGCCGATCTACGTCTTCCTCGCCTCCGACGACGGCCGCGCCTTCACCGGCGAGGTGCTGGCGCCGACGGCGGGGAAGATCACCGCGGGCTAGCGCCGGGCTACAGCATCGAGACGATCGCCCCGGCGACCTCGGGCAGCTCCACCTGCCGCTCGGCCAGCCCCGCCTCGGCGACGACCCGCGGCATGCCGTAGACGATGCAGCTCGACTCGGCCTCGACCAGGAGCCTGCCGCCGGCGGCGCGGATCCGGCCCGCGCCCCGGAGGCCGTCGTCGCCCATGCCGGTGAGCACCACGCCAAGCACGCCGGCGCCCGCGGCCTCGGCGGCGGTCTCGAAGAGGACGTCGACGCTCGGGCAGTGCTCCGCGTCGACCGGGCGCCGGTCGAGCCGGCAGACGAGCCGTCCCGCCTCGCGGGCGATCTTGAGGTGCAGCCCGCCGGGCGCGAGCGCCGCCAGGCCCGGCTCGAGCGGGAGGCCGTCGCGCGCCTCCTCGACCCGCAGCGCCGAGCCGTCGTCGAGGCGGCGCGCCAGCGCGTCGGTGTAGCCGGCGGGGATGTGCAGGGCCAGCGCCACCGGGACGGGCATGGCCGCCGGCAGCCCGGCGAGGAGCCGCGTCAGCGCCTGGGGCCCGCCGGTCGAGGTGCCGACGACGACCAGCTCGGTGCCGAGGGCCGCAGCCGGCGCCGCGACCCTCGGGACGAGCGCGGGGACCGGCAGGCTGCGCCGCGCCGTGGACGCCGCCACGACCTTGCGGACGAGCTCGTCGGAGAGCTCGTAGAGCCGGTCGGTGGCGAGCGCGGTCGGCTTCGCCACCAGGTCGAACGCGCCCGCCTGCAGCGCCGCCACGCCACGCTCGCTGTCGGCGCCGGAGATGGAGACGACGACCACCGCGGGCGCGCCGACCCGCGGCAGCGCCTCCAGGACCCCGAGCCCGTCGAGGCCCGGCATCACCAGGTCGAGGGTGACCACGTCGGGCGCGAGCGCGGCGATCTTCTCCAGCGCCTCGAGGCCGTCGCGCGCGACGTCGACGACCTCGACCTGGCCGCTGCGGGTGAGCACCTCCCGGACGACCTTGCGCGCGAACGCGGAGTCGTCGACCACCAGCGCGCGTACCCGGCTCACCCGCGCTCCTTGCGGTACAGGAAGACGCCCCGGTGCTCCTCGCAGGAGAGGCCGGTGCCGTAGCGGAGCAGCGACTCCGAGACGCCGACGAGGAGCACGCCGCCGGGCGCGAGGGCGGCGGCGAGCGACGCGAGCACGCGCCGCGCGGTCGGGTCGGCGAAGTAGATGAGCACGTTCCGGCACAGCACCGCGTCGAAGGTCCCGAGCGCCGCCACCGCGCCCTCGTCGAGGAGGTTCACCCGGCGGAAGTCGACGGCGGCGCGGAGCGCCGCGGCCGATCGCACCTCGAGCGGCTCCTGCACCAGCCAGCGCGAGGCCAGCGCCTCCGGGACCGGCGGCCGGAGCGCGCGCACGCCGTGGCGGCCCTCCCGCGCCCGCGACAGCGAGCGGGCGCTCACGTCGCTCGCGACCAGCTCGACGCCGCCGAGCACGCCGCGATCGGCGAGCAGCATCGCCAGCGTGAGCGGCTCCTCGCCGGTGGAGCACGCGGCGGACCAGACCCGCGGGCGACGGCCGGCTTGCACCGCGGGGACGAGCACGTCGTCCACGAGCAGCTCGAGCTGCGCCAGCTCCCGGAAGAAGAACGTCTCGCCGACGACGAGCGACTCGACGAGCTGGTCGAGCTCCTCGGCGCCGCCCGGGTCGTAGCGGAGGAAGTAGTAGTAGTCGAGGAGCGAGTCGAACCCCGCCTCGAGCGCGCGGATCGAGACCTTCTCCCCGAACAGCTCCCGGTCGTCCGGGCCGTAGTGCAGACCGGCCCGCTCCTCGACGAGCGCACCCAGGATCGCGAAGACCTGCGGCGAGAGCGGCAGCCCGGCCATGGGTCTCAGGCGCCGAGCAGGAGCGCGCAGATCCGCCGCACCTCGGGATCCGGATCGCCCGAGGCGGCCGCGGCGAGGACGTCGAGCGCCTCGCGCGTGCCGAGGGCGCCGAGCGCCGAGGCTGCCGCCTTGCGCGCCGGCACGGACGGGAGGCGGAAGGCGCGGAAGAGCGCCGCCGTCGCGTCGGCGCGATGCATGCGCGCGAGGGCCGAGGTCAGGAGCGGGGCCGCCTCGTCGTCGGCCGACTCGAGGGCGGCGATCAGGCCGGTGATCCGGCCCTCCGACGGGATCGCCAGGGCGGCGAGCACCTTCTCGGCCGAGGGGCCGCGGGCGAGCAGCTCCACCAGGAGCTGGGTGGCCTCGAGGTCGGGGCGGCCCGCCAGGAAGCCGATCGCCGCCGTCCGGACCGACTCGTCGGCGTCGCCGGCGGCGCGGGCGAGGGCGGGCAGCACCTCCTTGCCGGGGAAGCCGGCGAGGGCCGAGACGGCCACGAGCCGGGTGGCGGGATCGGCCGAGCTCGTCGCCTGCACCAGGAGCTCGAGCGTGTCGGGCCGCGCGCCGATGCCGAGGCCGATCAGCGCCGCGCGCTGCACGTCGGCGTCGGGAGAGCCGGCCGCGCTGCGGAGCGACGCGGCCGCGAGGTCGCTCTCGAGGTGCGACAGCGCCTCGACCGCGGCGACCCGCACCTGCCCGGCCTCGTCGCCGAGCAGGGCGGCGATGGAGGCGGAGGCCGCCTCGACGCCGAGGCGCCCGAGCGCCTGGCACGCGTAGTAGCGGACCCAGGCGTCGCCGTCGGAGAGCCCGCGGAGCAGCGCCGACACCGCGCGGGGATCGCCGGAGCCCTGGCCGAGCGAGCGCATCGCCGAGGCGCGGACGCGCTCGTCCGGCGCCTTCGCGAGCTCGAGCAGCGACTCGAGCGCCCTCGGATCGTCGAGGAACGCCAGGCCCTGGATGGCGCTGTCGCGGGCGCGGGGATCGGCGTCCTTCGACGCCTCGAGGAAGATCGGCAGCGCCTCGGGGAAGCCGAAGTAGCCGAGGATGCGGAGCGCGGCGCGGCGGACCGGCCCCTCGGCGGCGCGGGCCGCCCGCAGCGCGAGCTCGCGGGTCGCGTCGCTCCCGAGCGACTGGATCGCGGCGACCGCGGCCTGCACCACCCGGGGGTTCGGATCGCCGAGGCGCTCGAAGAGGGCGGGGACCGCCGCGGGGTTGCCGATCCGCGCCAGCGCCTCGGCGGCCGCGGCGCGCACCGGCGCGTCGCGATCGGCGAGGCACCGCGCCACGTCCTCGGTGGCGCTCTGGTGCGAGACGATGGGGAGGATGACGAGCCTGCGGGCGCTGTCGCCCTCGCGGAGCGAGCGCACCAGCAGCTCGTCCGAGGCGCGCGCGACCCGGGCCAGCGCCTCGGTTGCCGTTTTTGTGATCGGTGGTGTTGTGTTGAGTAGGTGGGTGAGGGCGGGCACCGCCGCCTCGCTGCCGAGCGCGCCGAGCACGGTGCAGATCGCGGTCTGCTCGGGGAGCTCGGCCGACGCCAGGGACTGCCGCAGCCGCTCGGTCACCAGCGGCACCGGGACGGCGGCCCGGAGCGCCTCGACCACCGGCACCACCGTGCCGTTCCGCTCCCGGTAGCGCTCGAAGAGATCGGCGATCGCGAGCGCGGCGAGTCGCACGTGGGTGTCGCCCTTGCCGAGCAGCGACGCGAGCGGCGCCACCGCCGCCTTCTCGCCGGTGCGGCCGAGGGCCCGCGCCGCCTCGAACGCGAAGTGCGGCTGCTCGAGCAGCGCGGCCAGGGGCTCGACGGCCCGCGGGTCGCCGGATCTCCCGAGCACGTCGATGGCCGGGAAGGTGCGGAAGAAGCTCCCGCTCCTCGCCGCCACCACCAGCTGGTCCACCGCGGCGCGGCCACCCACGCGGCCGAGCGCCTCGATGGCGGAGACCGCCACGTTGTCGTCGGGGTGGTCGACGAGCCGGGCGAGGAGCGGCACCGCGCGCGGGCTGTGGCGGCGCCCGAGGACCTGGGCGGCGTCGGCGACGACCGCGGGGCTCGGGTGCTCGAGGAGCTGGGAGGCCGCGGTCTCGACGTCGCCGGTCGACGCGGCGAGCGCGTCGACGGTGGCGGCGACGCGCGCCTCGTCGTCGCGGCGCTCCGCCAGCACGCGGCAGAGCGCCGGCACCGCCGGATCGCCGAGGGCGGCGAGGGCGGCGACGACGCCGCGGCGCACCACCCAGCTCGGGTCCGAGAGCATCTCCACCAGCTGGCCGATCGCGGCGCCGCCCCGGGCGGCGAGGCGGTCGACGCTCTCGATGCGCTGGCGCTCCGCCTCGGTGAGGACGGGCCGGCCGCCGCGTGGGGTCATGCGTTCTCCCGGACGTCGCGCCCGAGCTCGGCGTGGCCGTCGCCGAGCGCGGCGCCGAGGGCGGCGACGGCCTCCGCCTGGGACGCCGTCGCCGCGCGGATGCGGGCGATCTCCGCCGCGACCGCCGCGGCGTCGGTGGCGACCGCGGTCGAGGAGCGGGCCTGCGCCGCCACGGTCGAGGCGACCTCCCGGCCCCGCGCCCGCATCTCCACCAGCGCGGCGGTGAGCTGCTCCGCGCTGGTGGCCTGCTCCGCGACCGCGCGCGCGACCGTCTGGACCGCGGCGCTCTGCTTGACGCCGGCCGCGGCCAGCGAGGTGAGCGCGTCGGCCTGCTCGGCCACGCCCCGCGCCGTCTGCCGCGCGATGCGCCGGACGTCCTCGCCGTCGCGGGCGAGCTGGGCGAGCGCCTGGCCTTGCTGCCCCGCGGCCGAGGCCACCTCCGCCGCGAGCTGCGCGACCCGCCGGGCGGCGCCCTCGATGTGCTTGGCCGCCTTCGCCTGCTCGGCGACGCCCCGGGCGCCCTGGACCGCCTCCTTGCGGGCCTCCTGCATCGCGCGGGCGACCTCGGAGGCGCCGCGGGCCTGCTCGGCGAGGCCGCCGATGGCGCGGTGGGTCGCCTGGGCCACCTCCTGCACCGTCCTGGCGGTGGCGGCCACCGCCTTCGACTGCTCGGCGACGGCGGTGCTGGTCGCGAGCACGAGCTGGCGGAGCTGCGCCGAGGCCTTGGCGAGCTGCCCGGCGCCGGTCGCCTGCTCCTCGGTGGCCCGCGCCACGCGATCGGCGCCGTCCTTGAGCTGGCCGTTGAGCCGCACCAGCTCGCGGAGCGCCTTGGCCTGATCGACCGTGGCCTCGCGGGTCTGCCGCGACATCTTCCGCAGCTCGCCCGCGGACTGGGCCAGCGCGCCGACGGCGCGGGTCTGATCGGCGGCGACCCTCGCCACGGAGCGGCCCTCCTCGCTGACCCGCGACGTGCCCTGCACCAGCCCGTGCACCGCCTGCGCCTGCTCGGCGCTGGCGCGATCGATCTCGCGGACGGCGCCGGAGACCTCCTCGACGCCGTGGAGGATCGAGCCCAGCGCGCGCTCCGCCTCGCCGGCGAGGCGCTGCCCGTCCTCGGCGGCCTCGAGGCCCTTGCCCGACGCCGCCACCGCCTCGCGGGCGGTGCCCTGCAGGCCGCGGACGATCTTGGCGATGTCGGCCGCGGCGTTGGCCGCGCGGTCGGCCAGGGCGCGGATCTCCTCGGCGACGACGGCGAAGCCGCGGCCGTGCTCGCCGGCGCGGGCCGCCTCGATGCTGGCGTTGAGCGAGAGGAGGTTGGTGCGATCGGCGATGAGGTTGATGGTCTGGACGATGTCGCCGATCTCCTCGGCGCGCTTGCCCATCTCCTGGAGGACGCCGGCCGACCCCGCCATGGCCTGGCGGATCGAGGCCAGGCCGGCGATGGAGCGGGCCACGGTGGCGCCGCCCTCGCGGGCGCTGCCGGTGACGCGGTCCGCCGAGGTGCGGGCGCCCTCGACCACGCCGCGGATCCGCCGGGTGGCCGCGTCGAGCTGCGCCGCCGAGCTGGCCGACGTCGCCGCCAGCGCGCTGATCTGCTCGGCGGACGCTGCGGAGCCCTGGGCCGAGCGCGCCAGCTCCTCGATGCTCGCCGCGTTGGCGTCCACCGTCGCGGCGTTGCGCTCGGCGGTCGCCGCGACCTCCTCGACCGACGCCGCGATCTCGGTGACGGTCGAGGCGGCCTCCGCCGCGTTCGCCTGCAGCCCGCGCGCGCCCTCGGCGACGCTCCGGATCGAGCGGGCCATCTGCTCGGCGGTCGCCGCCGTCTCCTCGACCGCGGTCGCCATCTCGGTGGCGTCGCGGGCGACGCGCTCGAGCGACGTCCCGAGCTCGGTCATCGTCCCGGCGACCGAGGTCACCCGCTCGCCGGTGGCCTGCGTCTCCGAGGCGAGCCGGCCGATCCCCTTCGACATCTCCTCGATGGTCGCGGCGACCTCCTCCACCGTCGCCGCCGCGGTCTCGCCTCGCGTCGCCGCGCCGGCGACCGCGGCCGAGGTCTGGGTCGCCGACGAGACGAGCTCCTCCGCGGCGGCGCCGAGGTCGGCGGCGTTGGCGGCGACCGCGCGCACCGAGCGCGCGACCTCCTCGGTGGTGGTGCCGGTCGAGTCCGCCGAGGCGGCGAGGGCCTCGCTGTCCTTGCGGACGCCCTGCACCGAGGCGGCGACCTCCTGGATCCCGGCCGCGGTCGACTCGAGGCCGGAGAGGGTCTCGCGGGCGCTCTCCGCCACCTTCGCCTGGGAGCGCGCCATCCCCTGGACCGTCGTCGCCGACTCCTCGATGCCCGCCGCCACCGACTCGATCGCGGCGCGCAGCTGCTCGGAGGCCGCCGCCTGGTCGTTGCCGGCCGACGCGAGCCGCGCCGCCGACTGCTCGATCGCCAGGGCGCGGGTGGCCGTCTGCCCGAGCGAGCGGGCCACCTCGTCCGCCCGCTGGGCCACCTCGTCCGTGCCGTGCATCCCGTTGCTAGTCGCCATGGAGCCGCTCCTCGCCGAGGACCGCGTCGACGTCGATGCTCATCACCAGCCGCTTACCCGCCGGGCCCACCGCACGGACGAAGCCGTGGGAGGTCCGGGCCAGCACCTCCGGCGGATCGCGGAGCTCGTCGCGATCCACCGGCACCACCTCGCGGGCGGCGTCGACCAGGAGGCCGACCAGCCGCTCCCCGCGCTGCACCACGACCACCCGGGCGTCGAGGCCGCGCTCGATCGGCGGCAGCCCGAAACGCGCCCGGAGATCGACCACCGGCACCACTCGCCCGCGGATCTGCACCAGCCCCGCGACCCACGGGGCGGTGCCGGGGACGCGGGTCGCGCCGCCGAAGGACTCCATGTGCACGACGTCGGACGCCGGCAGCACGTAGTCGGCGCCGTCCACCTGGAAGAGCACGTGCAGGTCGCTCACGTCCGGGCCTCCGCGGCGGAGATCGCGCCGCCCAGTGCGACGAGGTCGAGCACCAGCGTCGGCCTGCCGTCGCCGAGATCGGTGGCGGCGGGGACGCCCGGCGTGTGGACCAGCGGATCCTCGAGCGGCCGCACCACCACCTCCTGCTTGCCGAGGAGGCGGTCCACGCCGAACCCGAGGGGCCGGCCATGGCGGCGCACCAGGAGCGCCTTCTTCCGGGGCGCCTCCGGCAGCCCGAGCACGCGGCCGAGGTCGAAGAGCGGCACGGTCTCGTCCCGGCGGGCGAGGAGCCGGACGTCGCCGCCGGGCGGGGCGCGCAGGGTGGCGCCCTCGAGGTCGAGGATCTCCTCGACCGAGGCGACGGGCACCACGAAGGCCTCCGGGCCGCAGGTGAACGAGAGCGCGTCGACGATGGTGATCGAGAGCGGCACGCGGGCGGCGAAGGTCGTGCCGCGGCCGGGCGCGGTCTCGAGCTCGAGCGCGCCGCCGAGCTGGTCGACGACGATCCGCTTGACGATGTCCATGCCCATGCCGCGGCCGCTGAACGAGGTGGCGCGCTCCAGGGTCGAGAGCCCGGGCCGGGTGAGCAGGGCGAGCAGCGCCTCGTCCGTCTCCGGCACCGGCGCGCCGGCCTTCCGCGCCACCGCCTCGCGGTCGACGCCGCGGCCGTCGTCGGTGATGCGCACCTCGAGCATCCCGCCCCGCGTGGAGCAGGCCACCCCGACGCGACCCTCCGCGGGCTTCCCGCGCCGCGTCCGCTCCTCGGCAGGCTCGATGGCGTGATCGACGGCGTTGCGGACGAGGTGGACGAGCGCCGGGAAGGCCCGCTCGGCCACCGCCTTGTCGAGCTCGGCGCGCCCGGCGTCGAGCTCGAGGCGCACCCGCTTGTCGCCGCCGCGGGTCATCCCGCGGACGATGAGCGGCACGCGCTCGAGCAGCTCCGCCATCGAGACGAGGCGCGCGCGCATGATCGAGCCGCGGAGCTCCCGGAGCTGCCGCGCGTTCTCGCCGAGGAGCGCGGCGAGCTCGCGGACGTCGGCGCCCCGGGCGCCGAGCGCGGCGACGGCGCGGCCGAGCCTCGAGCGGCCGACGACGAGCGCCGAGAGCTTCTCGAGCGCGTCGTCGAGCCGCGAGACCTCGACGCGCACCCAGCCGCCGCGCTCGGACGGCCCGACCTCCTCGGCCTCGAGCCCCGGCTCCTCGGAGGGCAGCTCGAGCGGCACGTCGAGCACGCGGTCCGGCGTCGTCTCGGCGGCGGCGGCGAGCTCGTCGACGGGGCCCGAGACCAGGCAGACGAGCGCGAACGAGAGCCCCGGCGGCGCGCCGCCGGCCGCCGGCACCGAGAGCGGCACGACCTTGACGATCTCGGCGACGGCGGCGACGCGCTCGCGCACCGAGGTGATCGTCACGCCCGAGGCGGCGCGGGCCGGCGACGGCGCGAACTCCACCCGGACGGCGCGGCGCCCCTCGCGCACGCCCTGCACCAGCGCCGCGCGCTCCCCGGCGCCGAGCTTGCCGAGCAGCTCCGGCGGCAGGCCGATCCGCACCGCGGCGCCGCCGTCCGCCTCGCGGGCGGGCTCGAGCGACACCAGCTCGTCGAGCAGCCCGCGCGGCGCCGGCGCCGCACCTGGATCGCCTGCAGGCCGCGGACGAGCACGTCGACGGCCTCGAGCGGCAGCCGGCCCCCGGCGCGGTCCACGTGCCGGAGCACCGACTCCATCGCGTGCGCGACGTCCACGATCGGCTCGACCCCGACCATCGCCGCCAGCCCCTTGAGCGTGTGGAGCGCCCGGAAGAGCTCGCGCGCGGCCCGGGGCTGCGCCTGGCCGGCGCGCGACGCGACGTCGAGCGCGAGGAGGTGCTGGCTGCCCGAGCCGAGTAGCTCCTCCGCTTCGGCCAGGAACCCGCCGACGAACTCCGTGAGGTCGGTGCGGTCGGGCATCGCTCAGGCCGGGGCCGCGGCGCGCTCGCCGAGGAGCCCCCGCACCTCGGCGACGATCTGCTCGGGCGCGAACGGCTTGGTCATGAACCGCGACGCTCCGGCCTCGAGCACCCGCGATCGGGACGCCTCGTCGCCGCGGGTGGTGACGATCAGGATCGGCAGCGCGCGGAGCTGGTCCTGGCCCCGGACGAACTCGACGACCTCCACGCCACCGATGTCGGGCATGTTCAGGTCGAGCACCACGAGGTCGTACGGCCTCAGCGAGAGCTGCTCGATCGCCTCGAGGCCGCTCGCCGCCTGCACGAACGAGAGGCCCTCGATCGCCCGCAGGCAGGCGATCACCATCTCGCGCATCACCTTGCTGTCGTCCACGACGAGCACGTCGGCCACGGGCGGTCCTCGGCTGGGGGAACGACGATCGGTAGGTCCGCGCGTGCCGACCGTCAACGTTCCGGCGGGCGAGTGTCGAATACCGACGCCGCCCCGGCGGAGGTTTGACGGGACCTTCGCCGGCTACCTAGATAGCCGCCGACGATGCCTGGCGATCCTCTCGACCGACGCGCCATCTGGATCGCCGACGACAGCGCCTCCGATCGGGAGCGCGCGCGGGCGGCGCTGGCCGGCAACCACGAGCTGACCCTGTTCGAGGACGGGTCCGCCGTGCTCGAGGCGCTCTCGACGAGGCGCCCCCCCGACGCGCTGCTCCTCGACTGGGAGATGCCCGGCGTCACCGGCGTCGAGGTCTGCCGCTTCGTCCGCGAGAGCCTGAAGCTCGACTCGGTCGGGGTGGTCCTCCTCACCGTCCACCGCGAGCCGGCGCAGGTGGCCGAGGCGCTCGGCGCCGGCGCCAACGACTTCGTCGGCAAGCCGTGGATCGACGCCGAGCTCCGCGCCCGGGTGAAGGCCGTGCTCCGGCAGCGGGTGCTCCTCGAGCGCGCCGAGCGCGCCGAGGCGAGCGTGCGCCGCCTGCTCTCGCTCGCGCCCGAGGCGCTGTTCGTCGTCGACGCGCAGGGCCTCGTCACCTACGCCAACGAGCAGGGCGCGGTGATGCTCGGCCGGTCGTTGCCCGAGATCACCGGGATCCGGCTCGAGGAGGCGATCCCGGGCCTGGTGCTCGACTCGCTCAGCCTCGGCGGCGACACCGGTCTGCTCCCGCTGCCGGACGTGACCATCCGGGACCGCGTCTACGCGCCGTCGGTGCGGATCCTCCCGGCCGGCGGCCCGGCGCGCACCACCGTCTCGCTCCGCGACGTCACCGACGATCGGAGCGCCGAGGCTCGCCGCCACGACTTCTACTCGATCGTCGCCCACGACATGCGCTCGCCGCTCACCGCGATGCTGCTCCGGGTGCAGTCGGTGCTCCGCGGCCGGCGCGGCGTCCTCTCCGGCGAGCTGGCCGCGGACCTGCGCAAGATCGAGGAGCAGATCCGCGGCCTGGTCGCGATGATGAACGACTTCCTCGACCTCGCCCGGCTCGAGGGCGGCGGCTACAAGATCGACCGCGAGCCGGTCGACGTCGGCCGGCTCGTCCAGCGCACCGTCGAGGAGTTCTGGCCGCTGCTCGCCGCCAGCAAGCTCGAGTACCGCAGCTCGGCGCCCGAGGAGGCCGCCTGGGTCGAGGGCGATCCGCGGCGGCTCGTGCAGGTGCTCACCAACCTCCTCGGCAACGCCATCAAGTTCACCCCGCCCGGCGGCACCGTCACCAGCCGCATCCGCGTCGGCGCCCAGTACGTCGAGCTGGCGATCGAGGACAACGGGCCGGGCATCGATCCGAAGAAGATCCCGACCCTCTTCCAGCGCTACGCCCGCGCCCTCGACAAGGACCACGCCGTCTCCGGGACCGGCCTCGGCCTGATGATCGTCCGCGAGATCGTCGAGGCCCACGGCGGCCGCGTCGGCGTCGACTCGGTTCCGGGCAAGGGCAGCACCTTCTGGCTGCGGCTCCCGCGCGCCGCGCCGCCGCGGGCGGGCTGACGCGCTCGCGCCCGGCGGTCCGCTTCTCCTACGATGGCGCCGGAGGCGCGCGTGGGCGAGACGGGGACGAGGGCGGATCCGACCGCCACCGGGATCGTCGAGGTCGGTCCGGAGGCGGTGCGGCGGTCCGTCGCCCGGTCCGTCGACCTCGCGCTCCGCGAGGAGGCGCGGCGGAACGAGGGGCGCGTCGCCGTCGTCCGGGTGATCTGCTACGCGCTGGTGCTCCTCGTCGACGTCGGGCTCTGGCTCGCGGGCATCCGGCCGGCCTCGAACCTCACCATCTCGGGCGGGATGGTGCTGATCTCGGCGGGCGTGCTCGTCGCCCTCGAGCGGCTGCCGTTCCGCGCCTGGCTCCGCTTCGTGATCCCGGTGCTCGACGCCCTGCTGATCGAGCGGATCCTCTCGGTGCGGGCCCTCGCCGCGGGCCTGACCCCGTCGCTGGCCGCCACCGCCGCGCTGGCCTGCGGCCTGTTCGCCTCCACCGGCGGCATCCGCTTCGACCGCAAGGCGGCGGCCTGGACGACCCTGCTCGCCGGCGCGCTCGCCTGGGCGGTCCTCGGGCCGCACACGCCGGTGTCGGGGATGCTCTACACGACCTGCGCGATCCTCGGGATCGGGGTGCTGAACCTCTGGCTCTCCGATCTGGTGCGCCGGTCGATGGAGGGAGCCCGCAGCCGGGCCTTCCTGAGCCGGTTCCTGCCGCGCGCCCTCGTCGACCAGGCGTTCCGCGATCCGCTCGAGGCGCTCGCCACGCCGCGGGTCGTCGAGGCCACGGTCCTCGTCACCGATCTCCGCGGCTTCACCGCGATGTCGGAGTCGCTCCCGCCGGCCGAGGTGCTGGCGCGGCTCAGCGACGTGCAGGGCGCGCTCGCCTCCGCGGTGCAGCGGCACGGCGGCACCGTCGACAAGTTCATGGGCGACGGGATGCTGGCGGTGTTCGGCGCGCCGGAGCCGGCGCCGGATCACGCCGCCCGCGCGCTGGCGTGCGCCGCCTCGATCCGTCGCGCGGTGGCGCGCGTCTCGGCCTCGCACGGCGGCGCGCCGCTCCGCATCGGCGTCGGGATCCACTCCGGCCCGCTCGTGGCCGGCTGTCTCGGCGGCGGCGATCGCCTGGAGTTCACCGTGCTCGGCGACACGGTGAACGTCGCCTCGCGGCTGGAGGCGCTCACCAAGGAGCTCGGCGCCGAGATCGTGGTGAGCGAGGCCACCGCGAGATCCGCGGGGCGCACCGACCTGCCCTCGCTCGGCGAGGTCGCGGTGCGCGGGCGGCAGGCGCGCCTCGGGGTGTACGGCCTCGGCTGACAGCGGCGCCGCTCCCGGCGGGCGCTGGCCGGAGCGCCGTCGCCGCCGAATCGTCGGAGGATGCTGGATCCCGAGCTCGACCGGCTCCGAGCGGCGAACGACGAGGCGAGGCGAGAGCTGCTCGAGGCCATCCGTTCCGATGGCGGCACGCTCGGCGATCGCACCCGCGTGAACCTCGCGCGCTGCCGCGCGGTGAAGGCGCATGCGGCGCTGCTCCGCTACGAGGCGCGGCGCGCGGACGGGCCGCGGCGCCGCGCGGGAGGCTAGGACGTGCACGAGCTGGCGCGGGTCTGCACTGCCTGTGCAGCCGCCGCGCACCCGCGAGCGCGCGCTTCACACCCCGAAGACCCAGGGCCGTGACGCGAGGCGGGACCGGGGTCGCGATACACCCGCTGGAGGAGGCGGCATGGGACGGCGGGTGCTGTTGGTGGAGTCGGACGAGGATCTGCGCGGCGTGCTCGCGGAGGTCCTCGAGCTCTCGGGGTACGCGGTGCGGGCCGTGCGGGATCCCGCCGAAGCGCGCGCCGCGCTCCGCGCGGAGCCTCCGGAGCTGGTGACGCTGGACCTGGGCTTCCGCGACGCGGCCTTGCCGTTCGCCGTGGAGCTCCGGCGCTCGCCCCGCCGGGTCGCGCTGGTCTGCCTGAGCACCAGCCGCGGCGCGCGCTACCCCGCGGACCTGCTGGTGCTGCCGAAGCCCGCCGCCGCCGACGAGCTCCTCGCGGCGATCGGCCGGGCGCTGCCGCCGTGACCCCGCGGCAGGCGGCTACGGCCCGGACGGCGCGATCGGCTCCACCAGGCCGCGGAGGTCCGGCTCGCGCAGGTAGCCGAGCGCCTCGGCGTCCCTCGCCACCCGGTCGAGCTGCGCCGCCGGCGGCTCCGTCTCGAAGGCGAGCGCCGCGAACGCCCGGTCGAAGACCTCGGGTGCGAGCGGCTTGCCCGTCTCCTTCGCGAGCCGTCGCTCGACGTCCGCCCGCGCCGCCGGATCCTCCTCGAGCGCCCGCACCGAGGTGGCGTGGGCCTCGAGGAACCGCTCGACGAGCCCGCGCTTCGTCGCCAGCGCACGCGTCGAGGCGACGATCACCGTGGTGGGGAAGCGACCGTCCTCCCAGAGGGTGCGCTCGTCGACCAGCACCCTGCCGCCGCCCTCGACGACGAGGCGGCTCGCCCAGGGCTCGGGGACCCAGGCCCCGGCGATCTGCCTCGCGACGAAGAGCGTGAGCGCGTCGGACGGCGCCACCGGCACCACCTGCACGGTGCCGCCCCTCTCCTCGGTACGGACGCCCTGCGCGGCGAGCCAGCTCCGCAGGGCGACGTCCTGGCTGTTGCCGAGCTGCGGCGAGGCGACCTTGCGGTGCTCGAGGTCCTTCGCCTTCGTCACCTCCGGCTGCACCACGAACGCCGCGCCGCCCTCGGTGCAGCCGGCGATCACGCGCAGCTCGGTGCCCCTCGAGCGGATGAAGGCGTTGATCGCCGGGTTGGGGCCGACGTAGGCGACGTCGAGCTCGCCGGCGAAGAGCGCCGACATCTCCTCGGGGCCGGCGGTGAACGCGAGCGGCTCCACCGTCCCGGGCGCGAGCGCCGCCGCCAGCGTGCCCCGCTCGAGCGCCAGCAGGGCCGGGGCGTGGGTGAGGTTCCGCAGGTACCCGACCCGCAGCTCGGTCGGCGAGCCTCCGCGGTCGCGGGTGCAGGCCGCGACGAGCGCGACGGCGGCGACGGCGGCGGCGCTGCGGGCGAGGGCGCTCACCGGCGGCTACGTCCCACGGCCCACGGCGCCGATCAAGGCCTCGCTCCCCTCGCGGCGGCCCGTCGTGCCGCGAACCACGCCGCCTGCCACGACAGCACCGCCTGCTCCGCGAGCAGCATCCGCTCGAACGCCGCGGCGAGCGCGGCGCGCGTGGCGCGCTGCCTCCGCGCCGACGCCGGGAGGCCGCGGAACCAGTCCCGCGTCTCCTGCAGCCGCTCGCGCGCCTCCTTCAGGGCGGCGACGGCGTCGACGTACCCGGGTTCCAGGTCGAATGCCTCCATCGCGACCTCCATCCGACGACCCACCCAACCCGGACAGATGGCGACGCCGGGCGCCGGTTGCCCGGCTCTCCGTGCCGGGCCAGGGCCGAGCCGCCGGGCGCCCGCCGGCGGCCAGCGCTGGGCACCCCGCCGCGGGCGACCTCAGCTTCTCCGGACGGATCACCCGAACCGAGGAGGCAGCGCATGGACGCCGTGGAGCTCCTGGAGAAGCAGCACCGCGAGGTCGAGAAGCTGTTCGAGGAGTTCGAGCAGGCGGGCGATCGTGCGTACCGGACCAAGGAGCAGCTCTTCGTCCGGATCGCGGACCAGCTCGCGCTCCACACCCGGCTCGAGGAGGAGCTCGTCTACCCGGTCGCCGCGGAGCTCGACGAGGACCTCGTGCGCGAGGCGGTCGAGGAGCACCTCTCGGTGAAGCGCCTCATCGCCGACCTGCTCGACCTGAAGCCCGACGACGACGCCTTCCACGCCAAGGTGCTGGTGATGAAGGAGCAGGTCGAGCACCACGTCGAGGAGGAGGAGGAGGAGCTGTTCCCCGAGCTGCGGAAGAGCGAGCTCGATCTCGACGAGCTCGGCGAGAAGCTCACCCTGCGGATGCGGGAGCTCGAGGAGGAGGAAGCGCCGCGGAGGTCGATCCCGGCCGAGACGGCGGAGGCCGCGCCGATCGAGTAGCTCAGGGCGCGAGCGTCGCCCGCAGCCACGTGCCGGCGCTGCGGCGCAGCACCTCGAGCCGGCCGTGGCAGCGCTCCGCGACCTTGCGGGCGTGGCGGACGTCGTCGGCGAACGGCGGCACCGGCCGCCCGCCGCGTCCGAGGAGCACCTCGACGTAGGGTGCGCCGCGCGTGCTTCCGGTGCGGAGCGCGACGGGCCCCGGGCCGGCGCGCTCCGCCGCGGCGAGCAGGTCGTCGACGAGCACGTGGAGCTCCCACGGCTCGAGGTCGACGGCCCCGGCCTCGTCGAGCGAGGCGAGCACGCGGGAGCACGCCCTCGGCACTGCGATCGCGCGGTTCGCTTCGACCTCGAGCTGGATCACCAGGAGGCTCCGGGGCTCCCCGCAACCTGGGCCGCCGCCACCGCCGCGGAAGCCCGCATCCGGGGGCGCTCGACCCTTGCGGAGGGCGCCGGCGCCGGAGAGGATCGGGACGCTACGGGGGGAGCCGCCACGACTTGGACATCCGTCTGCTGATCCCGCACACGCTGGGGCGCTACCGGGCCGCGGCCAAGGCGGAGACGCTGTCGGCCAGCCTCGGCCGGCAGCTCGGGCTGCACGTCCGCGTCGAGGTGGCGCCGTCGTACGAGGCGCTCGAGGCGGAGCTGCGGGCGGGCCGGACCGAGCTCGCCTGGGCGCCGCCGGTCGTCTGCGCCGCCGTGGAGGACCAGGCCCACACGATCCTCCGGGCGATCCGCGGCGGCCGCGCCAGCTACCTCGCCGCGCTGGTGCGCCGCGCCTCCGACGAGGACCTGCCGCTCCGGGACCTGCGCGCGGCGTGGGTCGAGCCGAGCTCCGCGGCCGGCTACCTCCTGCCGAGGCGCAAGCTCGTCGAGCGAGGCCTCGCGCCCGGCGCCGGCCGCGAGCACTTCACCGGCTCCTACCGCGACGCCGTCCACGCCGTGCTCGGCGGCGCGGCGGATCTCGCGCCGGTGCACGTGCCCGCGCCCACGCCGGAGGACGTCCGGCGCACGCTGAAGAAGCTGCTCCCCGGCTGCGAGGACCAGCTCGTGCCGGTCCTCTACTCCGACGAGGTCCCGAACGACGGCCTGGTCGTCTGGCGCCACCGCGGCGACCCGGGCCCCGAGGCGCTCGCGGCGCGGCTCCTCGAGCTCGGCGCCGGAGGCTCGATCCTGCTGCAGGCCGTGGAGGCGGAGCGGCTCGAGGTCGCGCCCAGGAACGCGTACGCGGCCTGGAAGGGCTAGGGCGAGGCGCGCTACTTCGGGCCCGAGACGCCGGCGCCGGACTCGACCTGGGCGATCCGACGGAGCCGTTCCTTGCAGGCTTCCGCGTCGCCCTCGGTCGCCGCGACCACGACCGCCACCGCGGCGAGCGCGCCCTGGGCCCAGGTGAGCGGGCTGCGACCGGTCCGGACGAGCCGGTCGACGAGCCACGCGACGAGCCTGCCCTGCGCCTCGGGCGGCGGCGGAGGCGTGCCGACCTCGATCGACGCGTCGTGCACGATCTTCCAGGCGGCGTCCGTCATGGTCTTCCGTCAGCGCGGCAGCTCGACGGTGAACGTCGTGCCTTCGCCCTCGGTGCTCTCGTACGAGATCGTGCCGCCGTGCGCCTCCACCAGCTGGCGGGTGATCCAGAGCCCGAGGCCCAGCCCGCCGTAGTGCCGGCCCGACACCGCCCGCTCGAACCGCCCGAACAGCCGCTCGCGCGCGCCCTCCGGGATGCCGATGCCCTGGTCCCGGACGGTGATGCGCGCCGCGCGGTCGCCGCTCGCGAAGACGCCGAGCTCGATCGGCCGGCCACGGCCGTACTTCACCGCGTTCGAGAGGAGGTTCGCCAGCACCTGCTCGAGCCGGGCTCGATCCCAGCGGCCCACCACCGGGCCGTCGGTGCGGAGGTGGAGCGTCGAGCCCAGCCGCGCCGCCTCGTCCGCGAACCGCTCGGAGACCTCCCCGGCGAGGGTCGCGAGCTCGAGCTCCTCGGGGTAGAGCTCGAGGCGCGCGCTGCCGATCCGCGAGACGTCGAGGAGCTGGTCCACGAGGACGTGGAGGCGGGCCACCGTCGCCGCCGCCTTCCCGAGCCGCACCGCGAGCCGCTCCGGCGCCACCCCCGGCCGCTCCTCGGCCTGCCGCAACAGGCCTTGCACGTGCAGCTTGAGCGCGGTGATCGGCGTGCGGAGCTCGTGGCCGGCCACCGAGAGGAAGCTGTCCCGGGACTGCACCGCCTGCTCGAGGTCGCGGAGCAGGCGCTCGCGCTCGCCGGCGGCCCGCACCTGGTCGTCGATGTCGGTGGCGGTGCCGAACCAGCGGACGATCCGCCCGGCGGCGTCGCGGCGCGGCACCGCCCGGCCGATGAACCAGCGGAAGTCGCCGTCGGCGCGCCGCAGCCGGTACACGTGCTCGAAGGGCGTGCCGCCCCGGAGCGCGTCGGAGTAGCGGCGGGTCGTCTCCTCCACCTCGTCCGGGTGGAACATCGAGAGCCAGACCTCGCCGGACTTCCCCACCACGTCGAGGCCGGTGTACGCGGTGCAGCGCTGGTTCGCGAAGTCGAGGCGGCCTTCCGCGTCGGAGGCCCAGACGAGCTGCGGCACCGCGTCGGCGAGGAACCGCAGCTCCTCGGCCCGCGCCTCGGCCTCGCGCCGCGCCTCCACCTGCCCGGTGACGTCGAAGGCGAAGCCCATCACGCCCTCGACCCTGCCGTCGGCGCCGCGGAGCGGCTGGAAGGTGCCGCTCACGTACTTCCGCTTCGGGCCGTCGGGCGACGGCGAGTCGATCGGCACCTCGGTCGCCGAGAACGGGATCCCGGTCTGGTAGACGTTCTTCGCCGCGGCGAGCAGCCCGGGCTCCTGGAGCTCCGGGAAGACGTCGTGCACCGTCTTGCCGACGAGGCCGACGTTCCCGGCGTGCGCCTCGTTCACCGGGTTCGACAGCTCGTAGCGCAGCTCGGGGCCGCGGAGGACGGCGATCGCCGCCGGCGCCTGGGTGAAGAGCTCCCGCAGGTTGTTGCGCTCCGCCTCGGCCTCGGCGCGCGCCGCGCGCTCGCGCTCGGCGAGGCGGTGCCGCGCGATCACCTGGGCGACGTGCCGCGCCAGGGTCTCCACCAGGAGCAGCTCGCCGTGGCCGAAGGCGCGCGGCACGCGGGCGTAGAGCATCAGCTTGCCGAGGAGCTTGCCGCGGTCCACGAGCGGCACGAAGGCGAGGGCGCGGATGCCCTCGGCGCGGAAGACGGGCAGGTAGCGGGACCAGCGCGCGTCGGCCTCGGTGTCGGGGACGATGATCGAGCGCGGGTCGCTCTCGTCGTCGGGCCAGCGCGACCCGTCCACGGCCGCGCGGTAGGCGTCGGAGATCCCCCGCCAGGCGGTGAAGCGCATGGAGCCGACCGCGTCGGCGACGAGGACGGCGGATCGCTCGACGCCGAGCAGCTCGCCGATCGCCTCGAGGGCGGTGCGGCACGCGGCGTCGACGTCCGCGGCGCGGCCGATCCTGTCGCTCGCGCGGTACAGCGCCTCCGCCTGCCGGCGCGCCGCCTCGGCCTCGAGCCGGCTCCGCTCCGCGGCCTCGTAGAGCTTCGCGCGCTCGAGCGCGACGGCCGCCTGGCTGGCGATCGCCGAGAGCAGCCCGTGCTCCTCGGCGCCGAGCTCGTGGCGACCGTCCCAGGTGACGACCACGAGGCCGAGCGGTACGCCGCGGCCCAGGAGCGGCATGCAGGTCAGCGCGAGCGGGCGCGCCGCGCCGCGCACCGCGAACGCGGGGTAGCGGCGGCCGAGCTCCTCGAGCGACTCGACGTGGACGGCCTGCCGCGTGCGGAGCGCCTCCACGCCCGGCGCGATCGCCGAGAGCGGGATCCGCTCGTACCGCTCGGCGGCCCCGGCGCGGTAGCCGTGGGCGAAGAGCTGCTCGAGCGCGAGGCCGTCCTCGCTCACCACGTAGGCGAGGCCGCCGCCCGCGCCCACCGCCGCGATCGCCTGGTGGACGAGCGCGGCCGCTACGTCGTGCGCGGTGACCGCCTCGGACAGCGCGGCGGCCGCCTCCTGCAGCCGCCGGGTGCGGTCGACGGCGCGCTCGGCCTCGGCGCGCGCGCGGCGCTCGCCCTCGAGCAGCATCGCGCCGTCGAGCACCATGGTGGCGATGGCGGCGAGCGCCGACGCGAGCTCGAGGTCCTCGCCCCCGAAGCGGCCGCTCTCGCCGGCGCCGGCGACGAGACGGCCGTGGAGGCGGTCGCGGCCCGCGAGCGGGAGCACGAGCAACGAGCGCGCGCCGACCCGGCGGACGAGCTCCGCCTCCTCGGCGTCGCCGCAGGCGCGGGCGGGATCGAGGCCCCGCGCCACGCGGCGCTCGACGCCGTCGCGCCGCGGCCAGCTCTCGGGCGAGGGGCCGGCGAGGAGCTGCTCGAGCGCGCTCCCGTCGACCTCGGCGAGGTGCGCCAGGGCGCGGACGCCGGGCTTGCCGTCGGAGCCGACGGGCTCGACCGCGGCCCAGTCGCCGAGCGCGGGCACCGCGAGGCGCGCGAGCCTCGCGTAGACGTGCGACGGCGTGGCCTCGGCGGCGAGCAGCGCGGCAGCGTCCGCGAGGAACCGCGCGCGATCGGCGTCGCGCTCCGGTCGTGGCTCCTCCGTCTCCGCGCTCGCCCGCAGCATCCGATTCTCCCGGTTGCCGGCCCCCCGGCGGCACGCGCGCGATCGACGACCGCCCACGTGAGGCCGCCATCCTAGGACAGATCGCGAGGCGCTTCGGTAGGCGTGCGGGTGCGCAGCCCACCCACCCGATACCGGGAAAACCCTAGGAGCCTGTCGCGGTAAGACGCCGCCGCGAGGCGCACGAGACGGGAGGCGAGGCGGCCAACCGCAGGTCCGACCGGGGGAGGCGTGGCAGCGCCACGCCGCACCGAGGGAGGGCCGAGGACGCCCGCCGCAGCCCCCGGATCGTGCGCCGCAGCAGGCGGATTGCCGCAACAGGCTCCTAGGC
>CAZDGH010000048.1:0-21122 GCA_964504805.1 uncultured Myxococcales bacterium
CCGGCGAAGACGCCCGGGCCCCGCACGAGCACCTCGCCGATCGAGCCGTCGCCCGGCGGCACCTCGGCGCCGTCCTCGGCGACGAGCCGCACCTCGACGCCGCCGAGCGGCGGGCCGACCTCGCCCGGCCGCCGCGGCCCGTCGTGGCGGACCGCGGCGACGATGAGCGTCTCGGTGAGACCGTAGCGCTCCACCACCGCCTGCCCGGTGAGCGCCCGGAGCCGCTCGTGCTCCCGCGCCGGAAGGGCCGCCGAGCCGGAGACGAGGAGCCGCGCCTTCGCGAGGGCGGCGCGGTCCGCCGGCGTCGCCTCGAGGTGCTCGGCGAGCCGGTGGTACATCGTCGGCACCGCGAACAGCATCGTGCCGCCCGCGCCGATCGCCTGGGCGAGCGCGGCGGGCTCGAACCGCCGGAGGAGCCGCAGCGTGCCGCCGGCCCGGAGGCTGCCGAAGACGCCGAGGACGAGGCCGTGGACGTGGAACAGCGGGAGCGCGTGCACGAGCACGTCGGCGGCGGTCCAGGCCCAGGCGTCGCGGAGCGCGTCGAGGTTCGAGGCGGCGTTGACGTGGGTGATGACCGCGCCCTTCGGCGCGCCGGTGGTGCCGCTCGTGTAGAGCACCAGGAGCGGCGCGGAGGGCTCCGGGGGCGGGAGCGCCGGGCCCTCGGGCCCGCCGGTGGCGATCGCCTCGACCGCCGGCGTGCGCGCCCGGAACGCCGCGGGATCGGCGGCGAGGATCCGCGCGGGCGCGGCGTCCGCGAGCACGTGCGCGAGCTCGCGGGCGCCGAGCGACGGGTTCAGCGGCACCGAGGCGATCCCGGCGGCGGCGTTCCCCGCGAGCGCGGCGATCGTCGCCAGCTCCGGCGTCGCCCAGACCGCGACCCGCGCGCCGGGGCCGACGCCCTCGGCGCGGAGCCGCGCCGCGTGGGCGCGGGCGGCGCGGTGGAGCTCGCGGTGGGTGACGGCGCGACCGTCGAGCTCGAGCGCGACGCGGTCGGGATCGCCGGGGAGCGGGAGGAGGGCGGACATGGGCGCGGACGGTACGGTCCGGCGGGAGGGCGGGCAAGCGCGCGTCCGGACTTCGTTGCGCGCGATCCGACCCTTTGCTAGGGTGCGCCGCTTTCCGGGGCCCACGTCGGGCCCGGGAGCGACGGAAGGTCCATGATCCTCGCCATCCAGATCCTGCACGTGCTCGTCTGCGTCTTCCTCGTCCTCGTCATCCTGCTCCAGGCGGGCAAGGGCCAGGGCATGGGCGCGGCGTTCGGCGGCGCGGGCAGCCAGACGGTCTTCGGCGGCCGCGGCGCCCAGACGTTCCTCGGCAAGGTCACCACGGCCGCCGCGGCGATCTTCTTCGTCACCTCGCTGACGCTCTCGTACGCGGCGTCGACGCAGGCCCGCTCGATCCTCGAGGGCGAGACCGCGCCCGCCGCGGCCCCCGCGTCGCCCGACGCCGGCGCCGCGCCCGCGCCCGCCGCTCCGACCGAGGCCCTCGCCCCGGCGCCCGAGGGGGCGACCGCTGCGCCGGCCGAGGCTCCCGCGGCCCCGGGCGTGAGCCCGATGCAGCCGCCGACCGCGGCGCCTCCGCCGGGCGGCGCGAAGTAGTTGACCGCCGGAAAGCGCGCGGCTATATAGCCGCGCCGCCGGTCACCTCACCCGGCGGAAGACACATAGGCCCAGGTGGTGGAATTGGTAGACACACCATCTTGAGGGGGTGGCGCCGCGAGGCGTGCGAGTTCGAATCTCGCCCTGGGCACCAACGAGAGCAGGAACGAAGGGGAATCCGGGCGACCGGGTTCCCCTTTTGCTTTTCCGGCGACGCCGTGGCGCTTCTCCGGCGACGCCGCGGTTTTCGCGGCGCCCGCGCGGCCCCGGCGCTACTGTCGCCCCATGGCGAGCGAAGGCCACCCGCCGCGCGCGATGCCGCCGCGGATCCGCGAGCTGCGCTGCACCGTCACCCGGATCGTCCGCGAGACGCCGGACACGGTGACGCTGGTGCTCGACCCCGGCGCCTCGGGCCACGGCGGCTTCGAGGCGGGGCAGTTCCTGAGCGTGGAGCCGGCGCAGTTCCGGGCGCTGCACGCGCTGCGCACGTTCCTCGAGCACGCGAAGGGCAAGCGCGAGCAGGTCCGCGCCTACTCCCTGGCGTCGCCGCCGGACCAGCCGGAGCTCGAGCTGACGGTGAAGGAGGAGCCGTACGAGCCGGCGTCGCACCCGTACCCGCCGCTGCTCTCGCCGCTCCTCGTCCACGGCCTCGCGCCCGGAGCCGAGCTCGTCGCCCGCGGCTTCAACGGCACCTACGTGCTGCCGGCGGACGCCGCCGAGCGCGCCGACCACGTCCTCCACGTCGTCGCCGGCTCGGGCTCCGTGCCGAGCTGGGCGATCGTGCGCTGGGCGCTCCGCCACCGGCCGACGCTCCGCCACACCTTCGTCTACTCGAGCCGCACCTGGGAGGACGTGATCTTCCGCGCGCCGCTCGAGGCGCTCGCCGCGGCGCACCCGGACCGCCTCCGGGTGGTCCACTGCCTGACCCGCGAGCCGTCGCCGCCATCGGGCGCGCGCAAGGGCCGGATCGACGAGGCGCTCCTGGCGTCCGTCCTCGGCGATCCCTCGCGGACCCTCGCCTTCGCCTGCGGCCCGGCGGTGACGCGGTTCGAGCGGAAGGCCGCCCGCGAGGCCGGCCGCGAGCCGGCGCCGAAGTTCCTCGAGACGGTGCAGCGGACGCTCCTCGGCCTCGGCCTCGCCAAGGACCGGCTCCGCAGCGAGGCCTACGGGTGAGCGCCCGCGCCGCGCTCGCCGCCGCGCTCCTCGGCACGCTCGCCGGCTGCTCGCCGCCGTGCGAGGTGATCTGCACCCGCCTCGCGGAGTGCAACGCGCTGCCCGCCGGCGACGTCGAGGCGTGCGCCGCCGACTGCGCCGACGCGCGCCCCGCCGGGGAGGATCGCGCGGCCTGCGCGCGCTGCGTGGACCGGGTCGCCTGCCTCGACCTCCCCGCGTGCCAGGGCGACTGCCCGCTCGAGCTCGTGCCCGCGCCCCCCGAAGGGCTCGGGGGCTTCGGCGGCTTCACCCCTTGACCGTCCGCCGCGCGCGGCTATGCTGCGCCGCGTCATTTCTCGGGGGAGCACCGCCGCGCAGGCGGCTTCGGAGCGCACCATGGGCGAGCCCAGCAACTTCTTCCGCGACAACGACGATCTCCTCTTCCAGTGGAAGCACGGCCTGAAGTGGCCGGAGCTCGTCGGCCTCACCGAGAACGACTTCACCCTCCCCGACGGCCCGAAGAACCTCGAGGAGGCCCGCGCCTTCTACGACGACGTCCTCGGCGCGGTCGGCGAGTTCGCGGCCAAGGAGATCGCGCCGAAGGGCAAGGCGATCGACGAGAAGGGCGCCTGGCTCGAGAACGGCGAGGTGAAGTTCTGCCCGGAGCTCGACGCCATCTTCGCCGGGATGCGCGAGCTCGGGCTCTACGGCCTCACGCTCCCGCGCACCCACGGCGGCTCGAACGCGCCGATGGCGGCGTACTTCGTCGCCTCCGAGGTGATCGCCCGCGCCGACGTCTCGGTGATGACCCACTTCGGCTTCCACGGCGGCATCGCCTCGGCGCTCCTCATCTACTCGGTGAAGGAGGGCAGCGCGGTCTTCGACAAGGGCGCCCTGGTGAAGACGCGCTTCGACGCCGAGATCCAGGAGATCGGCGAGGGCAAGGCCTTCGGCTGCATGGTGCTCACCGAGCCCGGCGCCGGCTCGGACCTCGGCGCGATCCGCACCCGCGCGAAGCTCGTCGACGGCGAGTGGCGCCTCACCGGCGAGAAGATCTTCATCACCTCCGGCCACGGCCAGTACAACCTCGTGCTCGCCAAGACCGAGGACGACGGCGACGCCTCGGGCCTCGAGGGCCTGAAGGGGCTCTCGCTGTTCCTGGTGCGCAAGAAGCTGGTGAAGGACGGCAAGGAGATCGACAACGTCGTCGTCACCAAGGTCGAGGAGAAGCTCGGGCACCACGGCTCGGCGACCTGCTCGCTGCAGTACGAGGACTCGGTCGGCGAGCTCATCGGCAAGGTCGGCCAGGGCTTCGAGCACATGCTGGTGCTGATGAACTCGGCCCGCATCGGCGTCGGGTTCGAGGCGATCGGCAACGCCGAGGCCGCCTACCGCGCCGCGAAGGCGTACGCCGCCGAGCGCCGCACCATGGGCAAGCCGATCGACCAGCACGAGCTCATCGCCGAGAAGCTGCTCGACATGGACACCTGGATCCGCGCCATGCGCGCCCTGGCGTTCGAGGCGGT
Source organism: uncultured Myxococcales bacterium (assembly GCA_964504805.1). Taxonomy (GTDB): domain Bacteria; phylum Myxococcota; class Myxococcia; order Myxococcales; family Vulgatibacteraceae; genus CAZDGH01. The sequence continues at coordinate 4,277 of CAZDGH010000048.1, forward strand.
CAACGCCGTCGAGATCTCCCAGAAGCTCGAGGTGAAGCTCGACGTCGACCCTCCCTCGGATCCGGAGCAGCTCGCCCGCGAGAAGGCGCGGCAGCAGAAGCTCGCCCGGAAGGCGCGCCGGCTCACGCCGCTGCTCAAGTACGTGACCAGCGAGAAGGGCGTCGAGATCTGCCGCGACGCCATGCAGATCTTCGGCGGCATGGGCTACATCGACGAGACCGGCATCCACAAGCACCTGCGCGACGCGCTGGTGATGCCGGTCTACGAGGGCACGAGCCAGATCCAGGCGCTGATGGCCACCAAGGACCACCTGCTCTGGGCCGCCCGCGATCCCGCCGGCTTCCTCCGCCGCGGCGCCCGCGCCCGGCTCCTCGCCCGCACCGCGCAGTCGCACCTCGCCCGCGAGGTGAACCGCGCCGACGCCATCCTCCACGGCGCCACCGAGACGATCATGCTCCGGATCTTCGGCACCAAGCTCCGCGCCGAGTGGGACTCGGGCATGAAGGGCAAGGCGGCGGCGGGGTGGGGCCGCTACCTGGCGAAGAGCTTCCTCCGGCAGTGGGACGTGAAGGCCGACTTCGCCCAGGGCCTCCTCCACGCCGAGCGCCTGACGCGGATCCTCGCGGACGTGGCCATCGGCAAGGTGCTCGCGAAGCAGGCCGAGCGCTTCCCCGAGCGGCAGCAGCTCGCCGAGCGCTTCGTCCACCGGATGCTGCTCCGGGTCGAGGCGACCGCCCGGGAGATCGAGCACGCCGGCGCCGACGTCTTCGAGGCGATCGCGGCGACGCAGGGACGGGCCGAGTCCGCGTAGGCCCGGCCGCCCCGCTTGTCAGCCACCGGACCCTCTGCCAAAAGAGGGCCCGCCGATGACGCCGCTCCGACGCCTCGCCGCGCTCCTCCGCCCGTACCGGGGCCGCCTCGCCGCCGCCGCGCTGCTCTCGGCGGTGGCGGGGGCGGGGACGGGCGCGTACGCGTTCCTGGCGGGCCCCGCGCTCCGCACCCTCGTCCAGGGCGGCGGCCTCGACGTCGGGCCGACCGTGCGGGCGCTCCTCCCGCAGCCCGTCGCCGCGGCGCTCGAGGGGCTCGGCGTCGGCGTCCTGCCGCTGCTGCTCGTCGCCGCCGCGCTGGTTCGCGCCGCCGCCTCGGCGCTCTCGAACGCGCTCCTCCCCGGCGCCATCGCCCGGGCCGCCGCCGACCTCCGGGCGAAGCTCTACGCGCGGCTGCTCCGGGCGGATCCCTCGTTCTTCCTCGGGCGGCCGACCGGCGATCTCGTCTCGCGCGCCTCGGGCGACGTCGCCGCCGCCGAGTCCGCCGGGACGCTGGTCGTCACCGCCCTGGTGAAGGACGTGGCGCAGGCGCTGGCGCTGCTCGCGACCTGCATCCTCCTCGACGCGCGCCTCGCCCTCGCCGCGGCGGTGGTCATCCCCGCCGTCGTCGTGCCGGTGAAGCGCTTCGCCGATCGCCTCCGGCTCATCGGCGCCGCGGCGCTCGAGGCGCAGGGCCGGCTCCTCCGCCGGGCCGAGCAGATGCTCGCCGGCCACCGGATCGTGCAGGCCTACGGCGCCGAAGCGCGCGAGCGCGCGCGCCTCGCGGCGGACGCCGGGGCGCACCTCGCGGTGATGCGCACCTCGCTCCTCTGGCGGAGCGCGTTCACGCCGGTGCTCGAGCTCGTCGGGGTCGGCGGCCTCGCCGCGCTCCTCGCCTACGCGGGCCGCGGCGTCGCCGCCGGGACGATGCCCGCCGAGGACGTGATCTCCTTCGCCGCCGCGGCGTACCTGCTCTACCAGCCGCTCAAGGCCCTCGGGAACGTGGGGCAGCACGTCGCCGCGCTCCGGTCGGCGGCAGGCCGCGCCTTCGAGCTCCTCGACGCGCCCGACGCCATCGCCGACGCGCCCCGCGCCCGCGACCTCCCGGCGCCGTCGGAGATCCGGCTCGAGGGCGTCACCGTCCGCTACGGCGCCCGCGCCGCCCTCGACCGCGTCGACCTCGTGCTCCGCGCCGGCGAGACGGTGGCGCTCGTCGGCGAGAGCGGGGCGGGGAAGAGCACCGTCGCCTCGCTGCTCCTCCGGCAGCTCGACCCCGCCGAGGGCCGCGTCACCTTCGACGGCGTGGACCTCCGCGAGGGCACCCTCGCCTCGATCCGCCGCCACGTCGGCTACGTCCCGCAGGAGAGCACCGTGTTCGCCGGCACCGTCCGCTTCAACGTCGCCTGCGGCGCCGCGCTGTCCGACGACGCCGTCCGCGCCGCCCTCGCCGAGGCCGGGCTCGCCTCGCTCGTCGAGCGGCTCCCCGGCGGCCTCGACGCCGAGCTCGGCGAGCGGGGGCAGGAGCTCTCCGGCGGCGAGCGGCAGCGCCTCGGCATCGCCCGGGCCCTCGCCCGCGGCGCGCGGCTGCTCCTGCTCGACGAGGCGACCGCGTCGCTCGACGCCGCCTCCGACGCCCACGTGCTCGACGCCTTCCGCCGCGCGCTCTCCGGCGGCCGGATCGGCCTCACCATCAGCCACCGCCTCGCCTCGCTCGCCGGCGTCGACCGCGTCGTCGTCCTCGAGGCCGGGCACGTCGTCGAGGAGGGCACCGCCGAGGAGCTCCTCCGGGGCGGCGGCCGCTTCGGCCGGCTGTTCTCCGCGCAGCTCGCGGTCGGGGCGGCGTCGTGAGCGTCGTCCGCGCCATCGGCGACCGCGCCTTCCAGCTCCGGAGCTGGACGCCCGTCCCGATCGTCGTCGGCGCCTTCGCGCTGCTCTGGTCCCGCGGCGGCGCCCTCGGCCCCGGCGGGCCCGAGCTGGATCGCGCCCTCGACATCGCCGGCCTCGCCGTCGCGCTGCTCGGGCAGGCGCTCCGCGTCTGGACCCTCGGCGTCGTCCGCGACGGCAGCTCCGGGCAGGACCGCCGCCTCATCGCCGAGCGCCTCAACCGCCGGGGGCCGTACGCGCTCGTCCGCAACCCGCTCTACGTCGGGAACCTCGGCATCGTCCTCGGCCTGCTCCTGGTCGCGAACCATCCCGTCGCCTACGTGCTCGGCCTCGGCTTCTTCTTCGGCAGCTACTACTTCGTCATCCGCGCCGAGGAGGCTTTCCTCCGCGACAAGTTCGGCGAGGAGTACGACGCGTTCTGCCGCGAGGTGCGGCGGTGGGTCCCGGGCCTGCCGAAGGCGTCCCTGCTCTACAACCCGTGGGACGCCTGGCGCGCGATCAAGAAGGAGGTCAACCCCTTCTCCGCGTGGGCCCTCGGGATGCTGGTCGTCCACGGCGGCGAGCGCTGGCTCGGCGGCCTGCTCGAGGCCGGCGAGCCGCTCCGCTACGGCGTCGCCGCCGGCGCGGTGCTCCTCGCGCTCGGCGTGGTGAAGGCGCTGAAGGTCGCCGAACGACGCCGCGCGTCGAAGTAGCCTCGCCCGCGACGTCGAAGCACAGCCGGGCGAGCGTGGAACCTCGACAGGCCCGCGGCCCTCTCGCTACAGTCGGCGACCCCATGGAGAACCGCGCCGCCCCCAGCGCCCAGAGCGCCCTCGTCCTCCGCCGCGTCCTCGACGCCGTCCGCGTCACCAGGGACGCGGTCGCCGTCTTCGACCTCGACTCGACCCTCTTCGACAACCGGCCCCGCCAGGCGCGGATCCTCAGGGAGTACGGCGCCGCCAGGGGCGTGCCCGCGCTCGCGGCGGTCTCCGCCGAGCACTTCACCACCGGCTGGGACCTCGGCCACGCCATGCGGGCCGCCGGCCTCGCCGCCGCGCAGGTGGAGGCGATCGCCGAGGACGTGAAGGCGTTCTGGCGCGAGCGCTTCTTCACCAGCGCGTACTGCGTCGCCGACGTGCCGATCCCGGGCGCCGCGGCGTTCGTCCGCGCCGTCGCCGAGGCCGGCGGCCTCGTCGCCTACTGCACCGGCCGCCACGAGCCGATGCGCGAGGGCTCCGCCGAGAGCCTCCGCGCCGGCGGCTTCCCGGTGCCGGGCGTGCCGCGGGTCGAGCTGATCATGAAGGCGACGCTCGAGGAGACCGACGACGCCTTCAAGCGCGTCGCCCACGCGCGGCTCCGCGCCCTGGGCACCGTCGTCGCCGCGTTCGACAACGAGCCGACGCACATCAACGACTACCACCGCGTCTTCCCGGAGGCGCTCTCGGTGCACCTCGACACCGACCACTCGGGCCGGCCGGTGAAGGTCGAGGACGGGATCCCGGCGGTCCCCGACTTCCGCCTCTAGGCTTGGGCGCGCTCCACCCGCGGTACCTCGCGACGTGGACGCTCGTCGGCGCCGCCGCCACCGTCCTCGACCGCCTCCACGCCGGGGCCGGCATCACCACCTACCCGGACCCGGAGTGGGTCGGCGCGGCGCTGCCGGTGTCGCCCGTCTACGCCGCGGCGGGGCTCTTCGGGTACGTGGGCTGGGTGCTGCTCGTGGGCCGCGGCGCGGCGCCGCGCGGCTTCCTCGGCGGCGCGCCGATCGGGCCGCGGCGCGCGCTGCTCGCGGTGCTCCCGTTCGTGCTCGCCTACGCGGCGACCGCGCTGCTCTCCGCGAAGGGCCTCGAGGACGGCCCGTGGCCGTGGGCGTGCGGCGCGCTCCTCGCCGCCACCGCGGCGCCGTCGCTCGTCCGGCACCGGCGCACCGGGCTGCCGGTCTTCGCCGTCGCCGCCACGGTCGTGGCCGTCGGCTTCGAGGCGCTCGCGGCGTCGCGCGGCGCGTTCGCGTACGGGATCTGCCCGTCGAGCGCGTGCCTCGGGGCGCCGGTCGCGGTCGCGTGGCTGCCGTGGCTCTACGTGCACGCCGCGCTGTGCGTGCACGGCCTCCTCGCCGAGGAGCCTCCCGGCGCCCGGGAACCCTGAACCTCCGAGCGGTGAACCTCGCCGGTTGCAGGCCCGTAGGAAGCCTTCGACGGCGACGGAAGGCCGCCGCAGGAGGACGACATGACCGACCGCACCGAGGAGACCCCGAAGAAGAAGAAGAGCTGGCTGCCGTGGCTCGGGCTCTTCGCCGTGGCCTACATCCTCTCGCCGATCGACCTCATCCCCGACCTCGCGCCGGGCATCGGCTGGGCGGACGACGCCTTCGTGACGCTCGCGGCGCTCGTCACCGGCGCGGTGCAGCGCAAGAAGGCGATGGAGGCGTCGAAGGCGACCGTCGAGGTCGCCTAGGCGCCGTTCCTCAGGCGGGCAGCTTCGCCTGGCAGGCGGCGCAGAACAGGTTCCGCTTGCTGGTGAGCTGGCCGCAGTAGGGGCAGTACCGCGACCCCTCCGGCGGCGCGACGAGCCGCTGGCCGGGCGCGGGAGCCGTCGCGGACGCGGGCTCCGGCGGTCGCGTGGACGCGACGCCGGGCTCGGTGTCCTTCTTCTTCACCCACGGGACCTCGGCGGTCGGCGGCCGCGGCGCCTCTGCGGGCGCCGCCGCAGCCGGCGGCGCCTCCCTCGCGGGCGGCGGCACCGGCGCGAGGTCGGGCTCGGTGAGCCGCTTGTCGGCGCGGCGCTCCTGCGCGGCGAGCAGCCCGGGCAGCGTGGCCACCGGCGTCTCCACCGGCACCGCGATCCGGTGCGGCTCCGGCTTCGCCTCCGCGCCCGCGGCGAGCGCGGCGGGGAGGCTCGACTGCGCGGTGCGCATCGTGTTCGGCCCGTCGGGCGGCGCGACCGCGCCGGCCGCGATCGCCGCCGGCACCGGCGACACCACGGTCTTCACCAGCGACGGATCGGGCACGTCCGCGGGAGCGGCGGCGGCCGGCGCTTCGGCGATCGGCGCCGAAGGGACCGGCGCCGCAGGGACCGGCGCCACGGGCACGGCCGCCGCAGGGACGGGCGCCGCAGGGAGGGAAGCCGCGGGGACGGGCGCCGCGGGCACCTCGGCCGCCGGCACCGCCGCTGCGACGACGGGCGCGGGCGACGGCGCCTCCCAGGGCTTCGCCTCCACCACCGAGCCGAGCGCGGCGGCGGATGCCGTCGCCGTCGGCTGCGGCGCCCTCGACGCCGCCTCGAGGGCCGCGAGCCGCGCCTCGATCCGCTCGAGCGAGGCGACGATCCGCCCGACCCGGAAGTACCAGGCGCGGAAGCCCAAGAGGAGCAGCAGGCCGACGCCGGCGCCGATCGCGCCCAGCGCGAGCTGCTGCACGGTCGTCGCCGACGCGGCGAGGAGGACGGGTGCCATGGACGCCTCGGAATCCTAGGGTGCGCCCGCGCGCGGCGTAAACGCCAATCGCCAGGAACGACGACGCCCGGCCCCGTCGGAGCCGGGCGTCGTGCGGGCGCTACGCGGTCCGGCTAGCGGAGCACCTTGGCCTTCGCCCTCGGCGCCGCGAGCTCCTTGGTGAGGACCTCCTGGATCACCGGCGAGGCCTCGACCTTCACCCGCTCCTCGAGGGCGAGCTTCACCTCCGGCGCCTCGACGGCGATCGGGGCGAGCGCCTCGATGGTCGCGCGGCGGAGCAGGGCGTCCTCGTGGCCGAGGAGCGGCCGCACCGTCTCGAGCGCCGCGGCGCCCTTGAGCGCCACGATGCTTCGCACCGCGGTCCGGCGCATCGTCGGGTTCAGCTTCTCGTCGGCGACGAGCTTCGGGAGCAGCGCGTTCACCCGGACGTTGTCGGCCGGCAGCACCGACATCGAGGAGATCGCCCGGGCGCGGACGTGGCCGGGGAGGTTCCCGTCCTCGTAGAGCGCGACGAGCACGCGGTCGAGGTCCGGCTCCCGGAGGAGCTCGGCGGGCTTCGGGACGCGCTCCCACCCGTTGAGCAGGTGGGCGACGCGCTCCTTGGCGGCCGGATCCACCGGGGCCTCGTCGGCCCGGGCGGCGCCGGCGCCGAAGAGCCCGGCGGCGAGGGCGAGCGCAGCGATGAGGTTCGCGATCGTCTTCACGTTCATCCTCCTACTTGACCGCCGGGTTGCGGAGCAGCACGTACGCCTGGTTCGGCGAGATGTCGCGGGCCTCGACGGCGGCCTCCCAGAACATCAGGTACTGGGAGCCGGAGCCGGCGCACTCGCCCGCGTCCACGTAGCCGGAGCCGTCGCGATCCTTCGAGGCGCTGCACTCGACGGTGTCGGGGAGCGGGTCGTGCAGCGTCCCGGGCTGCTCCGTCGTGTGGTACAGGCCGAGCCAGTGGCCGCCCTCGTGGGCCATCGTCGAGCCCACGCCCGCGGCGCCGCCCAGGCCGAAGCTCGGGTCGATGGCCACGGTGGAGACCGCGACGCCCGAGGTGTTGTTGCCCTGGAGCACCGGGATGCCGGGGATGCCGGCGGCGATGCCGAGGATGATGAAGCCGGCCTGGCCCGTGGTGATCTCGTCCACGAAGAAGAAGTTCAGGCCGTCGTTGCTCACGCTCCGCGTCAGCGTCTGGATCATCTGCCGGTAGGCGGAGTTGGTGCCGTCGATCGAGGTGATCGAGCGGAAGCGGTCGCGGTCCGCGCCGGTCACGTTGATGACGTTGACGCTCCCGACGTTCAGGCCGGCCTCGGCCCAGATCTGCTCGAACGAGCCCATCATCTCCTGGAAGTCGCCGTTCGACGACGCGTTGGCGCCGAACGCGTCGGTGACGATGAAGGCGTTGATGTCGATGGTGCCGGAGCTGATGTTCTGCGAGCCGCGCTTGAAGATGACCTTCACCTGCGCCTCGCCGCTGCCGCCCTCGTTGTAGAGGGAGAAGCGCCAGGTGCCGCGGGAGAGGGTGAGGCGCGGGCTGTTCGGGTAGAGCACGCCGAAGCTGCCGTCGTTGTACGGCAGGATGCGCATCTCGCTGTTCATCAGCGCCTCGACGTTGAACACCTCGTTCCCGTTCGGCGCGGTGATCCGGTACGGGACCGAGATGCCGCCGCCGCTCGAGGTGACCGCGATGACGAACGAGGCCACGTCGTCGCCGACCTCGAACGAGAAGTTGCCGAACTCCTGGTTGGCGCGCACCGCCACCGAGCCGAGGTCCTCCATGTCGGCGGTCGTGACGTTGCCGCCGGAGCCGTCGACGCAGGCGCCGGAGTTCGGCTCGCAGGCGAGGCCGGCGCCGGTGCAGAAGTCGTCGATGCCCGCGGCGTTGCAGCGCGGCATGCAGAAGGAGCTCGAGCCGGCGCCCTGGCAGTAGTAGTCGGGGCGGCAGTCGAAGTTCGACTGGCACTCCTGGAGGCAGAAGGAGGCGTCGGTGGCGGCGTCGAAGACGATGCAGGTCGCGTTGCCGCCGCACGCCGAAACGCCGCCGTCCACGTCGGCGCAGCTCGAGACGCAGTAGCCGCCCGGCCAGCCGTCGGCCGGGGTCGCGCAGCCGGCGGCGACGCCGTCGGTGCACTGGCCGTCGGACGAGCAGGCGGAGCCCGGCGCGCCCTCGGGCGCGGCGCCGGCCTGGCAGGTGCCGCTGCTCTCGACGCAGCTGCGGCCGCGGCCGCACTGGCTGTCCATGGTGCAGTTCGGCGCGCAGTACCCGTCGTTGGTGCACTGGTACGCCGAGCCGCAGTCGTCGTCGTCCTCGCAGCTCTTCAGGCAGAGCTGGCCGGCCTCGCCGTACTGGGCGCAGACCATCGTGTCGTCGGCGCAGCCCGGCTCGCCGGCGCCCGCGTCGTAGTCGCACGGCGCGGCGCAGACGCCGCCCGGCCAGTCGGAGAGGCAGATCTCCGCGCCGCTGCAGTCGTCGTTGGTCGAGCACTGGCCGCAGATGCCGTTCTCGCAGGTGTTGCCGTCGGCGCAGTCGTCGTCGGTTTCACAGGCGTCGCCGGGCTGCCCTTCCTCGGCGCACGCCGACAGCGCGAGACCGAGGCAGGCCGCGAGGCCGAGCCACAGGGACCGGTTGGTCACGAAACCCTCCTTGGGGTGAGGCGGTACGGCGCGCCCGGGGCGGGCGCGGTCGGCGCGGACGATCGCACGGGGGACCCGCGGCGTTCAACCGTGGACAGGGCCCGGCGGGCGGGCGAGGGTACGTCGCGATGCCCGCCACCGTCCTGCTCCACGTGCACGGCGAGAGCTGGTCCCGCCGCTACCAGGCGGCGAGCCATGCGATCACCGCGGCCGCGGCCGGCGATCGGGTCCTCGTCGTGCTCTGGTTCGAGGCGCTGCGCCGCTTCGTCCGCGGCGGCTTCGACGAGGGAGCTCCGGGGGAGGAGGCGGCCGCCCGGTCGCGCGCCGAGGAGCTCGGCCTGCCGCCGCCCTCGGTGATGCTCGAGGAGGCGCGCACCCTCGGGGCCACCGTCCTCGCCTGCGAGACCGGGGTGCGCCTCGCGGGCCTCGACGCCGACGAGGCGCGGGCACGGGTCGACGGGCTCCCGGGCTTGCAGGAGCTGCTCCGGGAGGCGAAGGACGCCCGGCTGGTGCTGGTGGTCTGAAGGCGGCGCGCGCGGCGCCGAGAGGGAGCCCATCGGAGCCGCCAGACGTCGGGAACCGGCGCGTATTCAAGGAGCTACGAGGGTCGTGTGCTACCATCGGCGGCTCGCCGACATGCGCCGCCTCCTCCCAGGAACCCTCCTCCTCGCCCTCGCCGCCTGCGCCGACGCGCCGGGGGACGTGCCGCTCCCCTTCGCCCAGGCCGGCTTCGCCGTCGGCGAGCCCGACCCCCTCGGGTTCCCGAACCCCGAGGAGCGCGAGATGTTCGTGCTCACGAACCAGGCCCGGGCCGCCGCCGCCAACCAGTGCGGCGACTGGACCGCCGAGTTCGGTCCCGAGCCGCGGCGCCCGCTCGTCTACACCGCGGTCGGCTCCCACGGCGCGCGCTTCACCGCGCAGCACCTGCACGACGGCAAGTGCTTCCAGCACGAGTCGTGCTGCACGCTGGTGGAGGGGCCCGACGGGACCGTCGCCTGCAGCGGCGGCTACATCCCGCCCTGCGGCCAGCAGTGCGGCGGCGAGTGCCAGGGCGGCACCGGCACCGGCGAGCGCTACGGGATGCTCGGCTTCGCGAGCTGGTCCGGCGAGAACCTCGCCGCGGGCAACGGCACCGCGGCGGAGACGATCTGCCAGTGGCTCGACTCCGACGGCCACCGCGCCAACATCTACTCCGGCCACACCGAGCTCGGCACCGGCTACTTCCGCGGCCCGGACTGCTTCTCGCACTACTGGGTGCAGGGCTTCGGCTCGGGCGGCGGCGCGGTGCCGCGGCTCCCGGGCGCCTCGGCGATCCGGCTCTCGCCGGCGCCGGCCGACGCGCAGGGCCTGTACTTCGCGGCCAACTACTTCGACGCCGAGACCGGCCTCGCGCCGCTCCGCGCCACGGTCGTCGTCGACGGCCACTGCCTCGACATGTCGCTCGCCTGGGGCGCCGAGGCGAACGGCACCTACGAGTACCGGCCGCCGGATCGGGACGCGATCCCGCCGGGCTGCCACCGCTACTACGCGCTGTTCGTCGACGCCGACGCGAACCGGATCACCTACCCCGACACGGGCACGCTCGGGATCGCCATCGGCGGCGCCGACTGCCCGGACTACGACGCGGGGCCGCAGCCCCCCGCCGACTGCGAGGGCGGTCCGGCGCAGTGCCAGGAGGGCGAGGAGGAGCCGTGCTACGGCGGGCCCGACGGCACCGCCGGCGTCGGCGAGTGCCACGGCGGGTTCCGCGTCTGCCGCAACGGCTTCTGGTCGCAGTGCCGCCAGGAGCGGCTGCCGCGGCCGGAGCTCTGCAACGGCCTCGACGACGACTGCGACGGCGAGACCGACGATCCCGAGGAGGTCGCCGGCGTCGGCGACCCGTGCACGCTCCGGCCCACCGAGGCCGAGGGCGCCTGCGCCGCCGGGGAGAAGCGCTGCATCGCCGGCCGCAGCCTCTGCGTGCAGACCGTCGAGCCCGTCGCCGAGGCGTGCGACGCCCAGGACGAGGACTGCGACGGCGTCATCGACGACGGCCTCGGCTCGGAGTCGTGCGGCGTCGGCGTCTGCCACCGGGTGGTGAAGCGCTGCAACTTCGGCACGGAGCAGCTCTGCGAGCCGCTCCCGCCCGAGGGCGACGAGGTCTGCACCCCGGCCGGCGGGATCGCGCGGGACGAGAACTGCGACGGGGCGTACGACGAGGGCTGCCCCTGCACCGACGGCGCGTTCCTGAACTGCTACAGCGGCCCGATCGAGGAGCTCACCGGGCCGTGCCGCGTCGGCCGCGCGCAGTGCGCCGGCGGCGCGTGGGGCCCGTGCGAGTTCGAGGTCCGCCCGGAGCCCGAGGTCTGCGACGGCGACGACAACGACTGCGACGGCGACGTCGACGAGGTCGACGATCTCGGCACGGCCGTGTGCGGCGTGGGCGCCTGCAGGGCCGAGCCGCCGATCTGCCAGCGGGGCGTCCCGGTCGCGTGCGAGCCGCACGAGCCAACCGAAGAGCGCTGCAACGGCGTCGACGACGACTGCGACGGCACCATCGACCCGGGCTGCGCGTGCAACGACGGCGCGGAGCAGCCCTGCTACGAGGGCCCGCCCGGCACCGAGGGCGTCGGCGCGTGCGTGGGCGGTGCGCGGGTCTGCCGCGACGGCGCGTTCGGCGCCGCGTGCGAGGGACAGGTCGTGCCGGCGGACGAGCGCTGCGACGGCGTCGACGACGACTGCGACGGCGAGATCGACGAGGCCTGCGGCGGCGAAGGTGGCGCCGGCGGCGGCTCCGGCGGCTCCGGTGGCGCGGCGGGCGGGGGCGCCGGCGGCACCGGCGGTGCCACGGACGACGGCGGCGGCGAGGACGGCGGAGGCGAAGGCGGCGGGGGCGGCTGCGGCTGCACCTCGGCCGCGGATCCCGCGGCGGGGCTCGGCCTGCTCGCGCTGCTCCTGCGCCGGAGGCGCGCACGGGAGGCCCGGTGAAGCTCGCGACGACGCTCCTCTCGGCGGCGCTGCTGCTGGGGTCGGTGCCCGCGGGCGCGGCGAAGGTCGTCGTGCTCGAGGTGAACGACGGCCTCGGCCGTGGCTCCGGGAGCAAGACCCGCACGGCCGTGGTCTCGGCGCTCGAGGAGCGCGGGGACGTCGAGCTCCTGCCGGTGAAGCGCTGGGCCGCGGCGGCCAGGAAGAAGCGGGTGAAGGGCGCCGCGCAGGCCACCCCGAAGGGCATCGCCAGGGTCGCCCCCGCGATCGGCGCCGACGCGGTCGTGGTGATGAAGCTGAAGAAGGGCGTGGGCAAGGGCGTCCTCGCGGTCGTCGTCCACGACCGCAAGGGCCTCGAGCTCTGGTCCCGCGACATCTCGTTCCGCGGCAAGGTGCTGCCCGCCAAGCTGGCGCGGAAGCTGGCGGCGGCCGTCGCCGCCGCGGTCCAGGGCGTCGCGGGCGCGCCGCCGGAGGACGACGGCGGCGAGGACGTCGAGGGCGCGGTCGCCGGCGCGGGCGACGTCGAGGCCGACGGCGGCGACGTGGACGGCGGCGAGGACGCGGCCGGCGCGCGCGGCGGCGAGGGCGCGGAGGAGGGGCGTGAGGCCAGCGAGGACGTCGGCCGCGACGAGCGCGTCGCCGCAGAGGACGATCGCGGCGGCGCCTACGAGGACGACGCCGGCGGCGCGGCCGAGGAGGACTTCGAGGACCCGGACGCGGCCGCGCACGAGGACTTCGGCGATCCGCCGAAGTCCCGCTTCCCGCTCGTCGACGTCCAGGGCGGCTTCCGGGTGACGTGGCGCTCGTACTCGTTCCGGGCGCTCGACGGCACCACGCCGGTGACCTACACGACCGAGACGCCGTACCCCGGCGCCGTCGTCAACGCGCAGGTGCGGCCGTTCCACGAGAGCCGCACCCAGGCGCTGCAGGGCGTGGGCGCCGCCCTCGACTTCTCGTACGGCCGCCTCACCTCGAAGTTCCGCGACAGCGCGGGGATCGAGCAGCGGTTCGAGTCCGCGGAGACCCACGTCGGCCTCGACGCCACCTACCACTTGGCCATCGGCGACGGCCCGCGCGGCGTGATCGCCGGCGCGCGCGCCGGCTTCGACCACCACGCGTTCCAGGTCGGCGAGAACCCGGCGACGAAGTCGTCGGTGCGCTCGTCGCCGCGGGCGGGCGCCGACGTCCTCGTCCCGCTCGCGCCGCCGTACGTGTCGGCCCGCGCCGGCGCGCTCTTCCTGTTCGCGCCGGACCCCGGCGAGGAGGAGCGCGCCGAGTACGGCGAGGACGCGAAGGGCGGCGGCTTCCGCGTCGAGCTCGGCGCCGGCAACCGGCTCGCGGGCGAGGGGGGGCTCCAGTACGAGCTGGGCTTCCACCTGGTCCGCTACTGGGACACCTACGCAGGTGGGCGCTACGGCGGGGGCGAGGCCGAAGAGCAGTACTATGGCGTCGGGGCCACGGCCGGCTACGCGTTCTAGAGGAGGCCGACATGGCGACGAGCTCGCGTTTCTCCGCGGTCCTGGCCGCGGCGCTGCTGGCGCTGGCGCTCGGCGCGTGCGGCGACGACGGGAGCGCCGCGGACGGCGGCGCCGACGGCGGCGACGGCGGCGGCGGCGGTCCCGACACCGACGGCGACGGCCTCCCCGACGGCGCCGAGGCCACCCACGGCACCGACCCGAACCGGCCCGACACCGACGGCGACGGCCTCACCGACGGCGACGAGGTGGGCCGGGGGTCGAACCCGACCCTGGCCGACACCGACGGCGACGGGCTCTCCGACGGCGACGAGGTGGCGGGCGGCACCGATCCGGTGGCCTCCGACACCGACGGCGACGGCCTCTCCGACGGCGACGAGGTCGGCCTCGGCCTCGACCCCACCGACCCTGCGGATCCGGCGCCGGACGAGCGCTGCGGCCTCGTCGCCGCCTGCGCCGAGGGCAGCCTGAAGGAGCTGCAGTACGTCGAGCAGGCGGAGTCCGATCTGCAGCTCGCCCTCGAGACCGTGATCGACCACGGCGCCGTCGTCTTCGCGGGGGGCGGCGCGCCGCCGGCGGGCCTGTGGCTCGAGGACGCGGTCGACGAGGTCGGCGGCTTCGCGCTGCTCATCCCGCTGCCGGTCGAGGGCAACACCGATCCGGCGACGCAGGCGCAGGCGGTCTTCGAGCGGATCCGGACGGCGCAGCCCGCGGGCACCGTCGTCGAGCGCCAGTCGAGCGGCCGCGTCATCGAGGCCCACGACGGCCACCTCGACGACGCCGGCAACTTCGTCTCCTACCGCGCGGTGGTGGACCTCGACCTCCGGCTCGCCGGCCGCGCCGACGTGCCGACGCTGCGGAACGAGGTGATCGCCGCGGTCGCCGGCGTGCCGGACGCGTCGGTCTCGGGCACCCCGGCGAGCTTCTTCGGCCAGGCGGATCTGTTCGGCCTCACCCTCGAGGTGCTGGTGCGCCGGGTGGGCGACGGCACCTCGCCCGGCCTGGCGGTCGTGGTCGGCGCCCTCGCGCCGCTCGCCGCGGTCCGCGACGCGGCGCACCCCGCGGGGATCCGGATCGCCGACCTGACGAACGGCTCGGCGGTCGCGCAGGTCGGCGACATCACCGAGACGCGCTGCGACCGCTTCGTCGCCGAGGCGAACCCCACCGCCGACCTGCTCTGGCTCGCCGACATCTCCGGCTCCACCGACGACGAGCGCGGCCCGATCGCCGCCAACGCGCAGGCGGTCTTCGACGCGCTCTCCTCGAGCGGCGTCGACTTCCGGATGGCGGTGGTGCCGCACACCGAGAACCACTACGCGGATCCGCGGAGCCCCGGCGAGCTCCGGGCGCCGGGCTTCACCGCCGACCGGGCGGCGTTCACCGCGGCGATCGCGGACGACTCCGGCGCCGACGGCGCCGAGTTCGGCCTCACCGCGGTGCAGGACGCGATCGAGCGGGCGAAGCCGCGGGCGCTCGACGACCCGCGCAAGCTCCGCGAGGAGGCGAAGCTCGTCGTCATCTACGTCTCCGACGAGAACGCGCAGGAGCTCGAGCCGAACGGCGCCGGCCTGCCCGGGCCGTCGTGCGACACGGGCCTGCAGGACCGCGATCGCAACCCGAGCCCGCGGGCGGCGTGCATCCAGGAGCTCGTCCAGCCGTTCATCGCGCACCTCGAGGCGAACGAGGCCGCCGCGTTCGGGGTGGTGAGCCCGCCGCCGACCGGCTGCGCCACCGCCCAGGAGCCGGCCTACGGCTACCCCGAGGTGATCACCGCGCTGGGCGGCTCCTTCGGCGAGGTCTGCGCCTCGGACCCCGGGCAGACGCTCCAGGACATCGTCGACGCGGTCGCCGGCGCGACCTCGAGCTTCCAGCTCTCGGACCGGCCGATCTCGGCGACCCTCAAGGTGGTGGTGACGCCGCCCGGCGACTGCCAGCCGCGGGAGGTGGAGCGCTCGCGGTCCGACGGCTTCGACTACGACCCCGGCCAGAACACCATCTACTTCCGGGGCGCGGCGCGTCCGGCGATCGGCGACCGGGTCACGGTCTCGTACCGGATCTGGCGGGACACCACCGGCTTCGACGAGCCGGGCGGGGGCGGCGGCGGGGGCGGACCGCCCCTCGATTGACCTCTGAATCCGCTGGCGGTTCGTCACGTCGGAACCCTCGCGGGGCCCGTCTCGCCGTGGTACGACGGGCGCCGCTCGGGGCGGATCGCCCCCGCGGAGGATCGATGCGGCGCCTCGTCCGGCAGCTCCTCGTCATCGCCTCGCTCGCCTGCCTCGCCACGCCGGCGCTGGCGGCGGCGCCGAAGCCGCCCTCGGGCGGCACCACCAAGGGTGGCGGCGGGACGAGCCCGTCGAAGCCCTCGGGCGGCGCGCCGAAGAAGCCGAGCAAGAAGACGCCGAAGAAGAAGAAGCCGACGAAGAAGGTGCCGCCCAAGAAGGCGCTGCGCGGCTTCATCGGCCCGGCGTTCCGCACCAACGACGTCCACCCGTACGCGCCGGAGACCTACCTCACGCTCGGCGTCGACTACGAGCAGCCCGCCGGCAGCGGCTTCACCTACGCGCCGGGCTTCCGCGTGAACCACACCGCGGTCGACACCAACCTCTACGAGGGCATCGTCACCGCCCGCTACAAGTTCGGCCCGGAGAAGAGCAAGGTGCTGCCGTACGCGGTGGCCGGCGCGGGCGCGGCGGTGATGAACCACCCGGGCGGCAACACCTTCGGCGGCGAGCTCCGGGCCGGCGGCGGCGCCTCCTGGAAGGTGACCAACAGCTTCCGCGTCGGCCTCGAGCTCACCGGCGTCTACCTCCTCATGGCCAACGACGTCGGCAACGGCATCCGCGACGAGATCGGCATGATCCAGCTCGCCGTGGTCCCCGAGATCCGCTTCTAGAGACCGGCGGGGGTCCGCTACAGTCCGGCCCGGCGCGCGAGCAGCGCGTCGGGCCGGCGCGCGTCCGGCCGGCGAGCGAGGACCGTGGAGACCGGCAGCTACGCGGTGATGTTCACCGACATCAAGGGCTTCACCGAGCGCACGAGCCGGCAGACCCGCGCCGAGAACGAGCGGCTGCTGCGGCTGCACGACGCGCTGCTCATGCCGGTGGTCGCCGGCTTCGGCGGTCGCCGGGTGAAGACCATCGGCGACGCCTACCTCTGCGTCTTCGACTCCTCGACGCGCGCGCTCGCCTGCGGCGCGGCGATGCAGGACCGGCTCGCCGCGTACAACGACGGCGTCGGCGAGGGGGAGCGCATCCACGTCCGCGTCGCCGTCAACGCCGGGGAGGTGCGCGTCGAGGCGGGCGACGTCTTCGGCGAGGCGGTGAACATCGCCAGCCGCGTCGAGGGCGTCGCCGAGGCGGGAGAGGTCGCGTTCACCGAGGCCGCGCTGCTCCTCGCCGACCGCGCCTACCTCGACTACGAGGACCTCGGCCCGCACGAGCTCAAGGGGATCCCGGAGCCGGTGAAGATCTACCGGCTGCGCCGCGGCGCGGAGGCGTCGCTGCCGTACGGCGGGACGGCGCTGGCGTCGCTGCGGCTCCCGCCGCCGACCGCGGAGCGGCTGGCGAAGTACCGGCCGCCGCTCTCGCCCGGGGTGCGGCGGGCGCTCGCCGGCGCGCCGCGAGGCGGAGACGATGGACACCTTCGTCGACTCCACCTGGTAC
>CAZDGH010000049.1:0-21023 GCA_964504805.1 uncultured Myxococcales bacterium
GGCGCTCGTCGCGCTCCGCCGCGCCGGCGCGAGAGAGGTGCGCGGCGGCACCTCGGCCGGGAACGGCCCGATGCTGCGGATCTTCGAGCGGCTCGGGTACGACGCCGAGCGCCTCGTCTGGGAGCTCGAGGTGCGGTTCTAGGACGCGTGCGGGGCGCTACGGCGCGGCGCAGGTCGCGACGCCGGCCTCGTCGAGGACGCAGGCCCACGGTGGCTCGCGGAGGGCGCAGTCCTCGGCGCCGACGAGGCCGCCGTCGCCCTCGAGGAGCATGCAGTACGTCCGCACCGTGCCCTCGCAGGTGCCGGCGTGGCCTTCCTCGCAGGTCGCGACCGGCTCGACGACACAGGCGGCGAGCTGGTCGTTCACCTCGACGCAGGCGCCGTTCGGCGCCTCGCACGGGAACGAGCGGATCTTCCTCCCGAACATCTGGTCCGGGCCGTCGCCGCAGACCTCGCGGACGTTTCCGTTGCAGCGCTCCCAGAAGCCGCACTCGTTGCCGCAGGCGGCGAGGGCGGCGGCGGCGGTCGCGGCGAGGAAGGTGATCGTGCGCATGGTGGCTCCTCCTGGAAGGCGCGTGCCGATGCGCAAGCCCGCGGATCGCCGCGTGCCCCTCTCGCTCGCCCGGACGCCCGCGCCCGCCGCCCCTCGGGAAACTACCGCCGGTACGTGACGCCCACCGTGAGCACCTCGGCGCGCCCCTCGTACGAGCCGGGCAGCGCCTCGGGCCCTTCCGCCTCCGCCCCGAGGAGGAAGACGTGGCCGAAGGCCGCGTCGACGGTGACGCCGCCGCCCGCCTCGTAGCCGGCGCCGAGGGTGAGCAGCACGCGGTCCTGGTCGGGCAGGGTCGGCGACAGCGTGTCCGAGGGCGACGGCGTGGGATCCCAGGCGGCGCCGGCCCGCAGCGCGAGCCCGTCGACGAGGCCGCGCTGCTCGTACCCGGCGCGGACGGCGAGGGTGTCCTCCCAGCGCCGCGGCTGGTCGACGTCCGGGGTGGCCTCGTCGGCGAAGTCGATGGCGAAGGTCTCGAAGGTGCTCCACGCCGTCCACTCGACGTCGAGCGAGGCGATCGCGTCGGGCAGCTCGTAGGCGACGCCGGCGGCGAGGCGGTCGGGGAGGGTGAGCTCGGTGGTGACCGCGCCGTCGTGGGCCTTGCCGGAGAGCTCCGGCGGCACGTCCTCGAAGTGGGCGCTGCCCTCGTAGGCGAGGTGCGCCCGCGAGCGGTAGGCGAGGCCGAAGGTGAAGCCGGCGACCGGCCCGTAGGCGATCGCCGCCTGGCCGCCGACGCCGGTGGCGGCGCCGCCGAGGGTGACCGCACCCTCCGAATCGACGGCGTCGAGCTTCCGCGACAGCTCGACGGTGGAGCGGAGGATCCGCGGCCCCGCCGCGAACGACAGCTCGGGCACCGGCCGGACCGCGAGCACCGGCGCGACCTCGAAGACCTGGAGCGCGATCCGGGTCACCTCGAAGCGGCCCTCGAAGCCCTCCTCGGGCCAGGCGAGCGAGGCGCCGTACGGGACGCCCACCGAGACGCCGGCGGCGAAGGTGCCGGCGCCGTAGGAGAGGTGGAGGTACGGCGGCGTCTCGAACCCGGAGAGCGCGTCGGTGCGCGTGCCGTCCTCGCCGAGGTGCGACATCGAGGGCGCGACCAGGGCGACGCCGGCGGCGGCGCGCAGCCCCTCGTGGCGCGCGATCGCCGCGGGGTCGAAGAAGACCGCCTCGGGGAGGTCGAGCCGCGCGGTGGCGGCGCCGCCGACGCCGAGCGCGGCGGCGCCCTGCTCGGAGACGGCGAACCCCGCGGCGGCCGCCGGGTTCGCGGCGGCGAGCGTGCCGGCGAAGGCGATCAGCCGATCAGCGCGCATCGAGGAACTCCACCAGGTCCTCGCGGGCCTCGAGTCCCTGGATCGAGGTCGGGTCGAAGAGGAAGCCGTGGTTCGAGACCAGCGGCGTGTACGAGACCAGGTCGACGCCCATCCGCCGGGCGAGGCGCTCGCTCGACGGGTTCGGCACCACCAGGTCGTTCACCGCCATCTGCACCAGCACCCGCTTCGGCGGCGCGCTCTTCTCCACGCCGTCCACCGGGTCGACGTAGGTGAGCGGCGCGTGCACCGCGTGGTGCGCGTAGTTGATCGGGTCCACCGGGTCGAGCACCCAGCGGGCGATGCCCTCGAACTGCGCCATCTCCGGCGAGCCGGGCTCGATGCCGCGCGCGCCGAGGCCGGCGGTGAGCTGCGGGCCGAACACCGCCGACTCCTGCATCAGGTCGACGAGGCCGGCGCCGGGGACGTTGAGCACGAAGGTGCCGATGGTCGGCTCGATGGCGGCGAGGTCGGCGCCGAGGATTCCGCCGAGGCTCATCCCGACGTAGGAGACGTCGGCGCCGTCGAGGACGTAGCCGCCGGTGAGGCCGGGCCACGACGGCCCGCGGATGGCGCGCACGCCCTGGCAGAGGTCGAGCACCGCCTGCCGGAAGTGATCGCGGGAGGCGAAGAGGTCCTCGACGTCGACGAAGTAGGTGCCGCTCGTCACCGGGTACGCGGGCGAGCCGGGGATGAAGTCGACGCCGAGCTTCGCCACCTCGCCGCGGCTGCCGTCCGGGTCCACGCAGGCGTGGTCGTCGGCGCAGGTGGCGCCGTTCGCGCACTCGGAGTCCTGCTTGCAGATCGCCCGCTCGCCGTGGAGCGGCAGGTCGATCGAGAACACCGCGTAGCCGGCGAGGGCGAGGCGGTCGGCGAGGAGGTAGGCGAGCTCGCGGCTCGTCATCAGCCCGTGGCCGAAGAGCACCACCGGGATCGGCTCGCCGGGCGTGGCGCGGCGCGGGATGGTGAGCACGAACGAGATCGGCCGCACCTCGGCGCCGCCGCCGGGCCGCGACGCGGTGGTGTACGGGTCGAGGGTGTCGAGGGTGGGGATGGTCCCGCTCACCACCGTCTCCACCGACGGGAGCACCGCCAGCAGCCCGCGCTCGAACGGCGTCGCCACCAGCACGTCGGCGGGCTCGACCGGCACGTCATCCTGGTAGAGCCGCGCCCGGAGCGCCAGCGCCTGCTCCGGCGCGGTGGTGGTCGTGAACGGCACCGCCGCGGCGAGCCGATCCCGGGAGAGCCCCTCCGCCACGAGCTTCCCGAGGAGCGGCTCGAGATCCTTGCGCGCCGGCTCGAGCCGCGCGGCGCTCGCGTCGTCGAGGGAGCCGACCTGGCTCCTGCCGTCGACCGAGAGCGGAGAAGCGAAGCGGAGCATAGCGCCGGCGGGCTGGGCGACCACGGTCTTGCCCGACGAGTCGCGGACGCCGTCGGCGAGCACGTAGGCGTAGCGGACGCCGTGCTCGAGGGCGAGGGCGGGGCGCACCGAGAAGCCGGAGCCGTCCTCGAGCACCTCGGCGAGGAGGTCGGTGTGCTCCTCGAGGGTGTCGAGGCGGAAGAGGCGGATGCGCCCTTCGCCGGTGGCGCTGTCGCGGTCCACCGGGTGGGTCGTCTTCAGGGTCACGCCGGCGGTGGTGGAGAAACCGTCGTAGGTGGAGAGGCCCTCCTTGAGGTGGCGCTGCTCCTCGGAGTCCTCGGGCTTCACGGGCAACGTCACGGTCCCGGTGTCGCGATCGCGGAGGAGCTCGTTCGGGAGCGGGATGCGGCCGGAGAGCGGATCGAACCACACCGCGGGCTGGGTGGTGGTCGTGAACGAGCCGAGGACGGCGACGCGCTCGCGCGGGACGCCGCGATCCTCGGCGGCCTCGACGAGCGGCGCGAACGCGTCCTGCACCCCGGCGAGCCGCGCCGCCGTCGCCTGCTTCTCGGTGCGCGACGCGCCCGGCATCGCGTCGGGGTGCAGGGCGAGGTCGCCGCGGCTCTTCACCAGGAAGAACGCCGCGTCGGCGACGACCGGCTCGCCGGCGGCGCCGCGGACGCCGCCCTCGTAGCCCTCGAGGACGAAGGTGTAGGCGCGTCCGGACGCGAGCGAGGTCGCCGGTCCGTCCTCGGCCGGCGTCGTCCCCGGCGGGAACGCCTTCAGCAAGCCGTCGGAGACGTCGAGCGCCAGCGCGACCTCCGCGCCGGTGCCGAGCTCGAAGAGCGAGAGCTTGCCCTCGAGCGTCGCCGGATCGAGCGGCCCGGTGACGGGCAGCGCAAGCGGCGTCGAGAGCGGGTAGCCGTCGAGGCCGTTCAGGAAGCGGCGCAGCTCGAGCTCGGCCGCGGGCAGCGACGGATCCTCGGGGAGCGCGAGCTTGCCGGCCTCGGCGTCGCGCACGAGATCGGTCGGCGTCGGGAGCACGCCCGCCGACGGATCCCAGCGGGCGCGGATCACGTCGGGGGCCGGCTCCTCGGCGAGCTCCGGCGCGCACGCGCAGAGCGCGCACGCGGCGGGAAGGGCGAGACGCTTCACGGGCACACCCCCTCGCGCGGCGGAGCGGCGGCACGCGCGGCCGCGAAGTACCGCGCGGGCGGGGGTCGGCGCAATGCGCCCCGGCACGGCTGTAGACTGCGCGGCCACGCCTCGTAGCCCGGGAGGACACCGCGTGCCGGACACCCGCACGATCGAGCAGCTCGTCGATACCAAGGACCCGGCGTGGCCCGGCCTCGCCAGGCTGTTCGCGACCGCGCACAACCGCTGCGAGGTGCTCCCGCGCGATCCGGCGCGCGCCGACGCGGCGCTGCTCGCGCTGCAGGTCTCCACCCACGCGACCCTCGGCGCCCTCGCCCACGGGTGCGGCGGCGTGCTCGTCGACGGCGGCTGGCTGCGGCTCCTCGGCGGCGGCAGCGAGCGCCTCCCCCGCGACCTCGGCACCTGGAACCTGCCGCCCGAGCACGGCGGCAAGCCGCGGCTCCCCGGCGCGATGCTCGTCGCCGACGACGCCGTCGGCGGCTTCTTCGCCGTCAACGGCGGCCGCTTCGACGGCGACGCCGGCCGCGTCCACTACTTCGCCCCCTCGGCCCTCGCCTGGGAGGACCTCGAGGTCGGCTTCACCGAGTTCGTCGCCTTCTGCGCCAACGGCGACCTCGGCAAGTTCTACGACGACGTCCGCTTCCCCGGCTGGGAAGCCGAGCTCGCCGCGCTCCGCGGCGACCAGGCCCTCTTCGCCTACCCGCCGCTCTTCGCCGCCTCCGACGACCGCAAGTGGAAGGCCGTCCCGGTCGAGGAGCTCTTCGGCGTCCACGTCGTCGAGCTCCCGCGCCAGCTCGCCGCGATCACGCCTAGGAACTGAGGCTCCAGGCGTCGCAGGCTCCAGGCTCCAGGCTCCAGGCTTCAGCAAGCCGCGGCTCCGCAGCGGGCCGTGCCGGACCGGGGAGCCGCACGCAGGGCCACCTTGCGACGGAGCCGCGCCGAGCTCGACCTCCGACGCGCCGCAGGCGCGCGCCTGCCGGAGCCTGGAGCCTGGAGCCTGGAGCCTGGAGCCTGGAGCCTGGCTTCACCGAGGTCGATTCGGCGGCGGCGGCTTCGCCGTCCGTCCGTCCTCCGGCCACAGGTGCCGCGGGTACTTGCGCATCAGTTCCTTGCGCAGCTGCGGGTAGTGGCGCTCCCAGAAGCCGGCGAGGTCCTGGGTGACCTGGACGGCGCGGCCGCTCGGGGCGTTGAGGTGGAGGGTGAGCGGGACGCGGCCGGCGGCGAGCTTCGGCGTCTCGGCCATGCCGAAGAAGTCCTGGAGCCGCGACTCGATCCAGGGGCCGGCGGCGGGGTCGTAGTGCACCTCGGCGCCGCGGCCGCCGGGGAGCTGGATCCGCTCGGGCGCGTGGGTGCGGAGCAGGCGCTGGTGCTCGGGCGCGAGGGCGTGGAACAGCTCGCCGGCGAGGTCGGCCTCGCGGAGCTCGGCGAAGCTGCGGCGGCCGGCGCACGCCGTCGAGAGCAGCTCGGCGATCGACGCGTCGCTCACCTCGGGCAGGCCGGCCTCGGGCATCGCCCGGGCCAGCAGCGCGAGCCGGGCGCGGAGCCGGTCCACCGCCTCGCCGGCGCCGAGGGCGGCGAGGCCGCGGGCGAGGGCGGCCCTGGCGAGCACCCGGCCCGCCTCCTCGGACGGCGGCGCGACCTTCACGTCCTCCTCGATGGCGATCTGCCCGTAGGAGATCCGGCTCACCCGGAGCACGCGCTCGGTCGCCTCGTCGAAGACGTGCTCGTCGGTCTCGACGAGCTCTTCGGCGTAGAGGTCGAGCAGCCACTCCGGCTTCACCTCGCTGGCGAGGCGCACGGTGACGCGGGCCTTCTGCCCCGGCTGCGTCCGCTCCTCGACGTCGACGGCGACCACCAGGGTGGCGTCGTGGACGACGCTCTCCTCGGCGAGCTCGCCGGAGCCGCCGCCGGAGAGCACCAGCTCGCGGCTCTTCGGGCGGCGCCGGCGCGCGACGCGATCGGGGAAGCCCGCGAGCGTGGCGATCTGGAGCGCCTCCTCGACGCCCTCGGCGGACGCCGGACGCTTCCCGGCGTCGCGCACGAGCCGCGCGAGCTGCCTGCGCGCGCGGTCCGCCGCCTCGACCGCGCGGGGGTCGAGGCCCATGCCGGCGACGCGGCCGTGGGCGAAGCGCGCGCCTTCCGCCTCGCGGAAGCGCTCGAGCAGCTCGAGCAGATCGCTCGGCCCCGCGAGCCCGCGCCGCGCCCGGCCGGCGCCGCCCCCCAGGTCGGTGCGGGCGGAGCGGCGGATGTCGCGCTCGCCGACGAGGGCGGCGAGGAGCGCCGCGTCCTGGCCGACGCCGCGGGCCTCGCCCTCGACGACCATGCGCCCGAGCCGCGGGTGCACCGGGAACCGCAGCAGCCGCCGGCCGAGCTCGGTGAGCGCGCCGTCCTTCGCCAGGGCGCCGAGGCCGCGGAGCAGCTCGTCGGCGGCGCCGAGGGCGACGTCGGGCGGGTGCTCGAACCACGGGAACGCCGCCAGGTCGCGGACGCCGGCGCCGTGCAGCGTCAGCGCCGCCTCGGCGAGGTCGAGCCGGGCGATCTCCGGCGCGTCGCGCTCGGGGCGGAGGTCGTGGTCGTGCTTCGTGTAGAGCCGGATCACCCGGCCCTCGCGGGTGCGGCCGGCGCGGCCCGCGCGCTGCGTCGCCGAGGCCCGCGAGATCTTCGCGACCGCGAGCGTCGGCAGCCCCGTCCACGGCGAGTGCGAGGCGACGCGGGCGAGGCCCGAGTCCACCACCGCCGCAACGCCCTCGATGGTGACCGAGGTCTCGGCGACGTTGGTGGAGAGGATCACCTTCCGCCGCGGCCCGGGCCGCACCGCGCGATCCTGCTCCGCCGGCGGCAGGTCGCCGTGGAGCGGCAGCACGACCAGGTCGTGGTCCTGCGCGAACGCGGAGAGCGCCTCGCCGGCCCGGCGGATCTCGGCGGCGCCGGGGAGGAACACCAGGACGTCGCCGTCGAGCCCCTCGCGGAAGAGCCGCTTCACCGCGCCCGCGACCTGCTCCTCGAGCCGGCGGTCGTCGGGCCGCTCGGCGTGCTCGATGGTCACCGGGAAGCGGCGCCCCTCGCTGCGCAGCGACGGCGCCTCGAGGAACGCCGCGATCGGCTCGGCCTCGAGCGTCGCCGACATCACCACCAGCCGGAGCTCGGGGCGCTTGCGCTCCTGCAGCCGCCGCAGCAGCGCCAGGGCGAGGTCGGTGGCGAGGTGCCGCTCGTGGAACTCGTCGAGGAGCACCGCCGAGACGCCGCGCAGCTCCGGATCGGAGAGCAGCCGCCGGGTGAGGATCCCCTCGGTGACGAACTTCACCCTCGTCGAAGGGCCGGAGACGTCCTCGAAGCGCACCGCGTAGCCGACGGTGCGCCCCGGCTCCTCGCCGAGCTCCTCGGCGACGCGCCGCGCGGCGAGACGGGTCGGCAGCCGCCGCGGCTCGAGCACCACCAGCTCGCCCTTCGCGGCGAAGCCGGCGTCGAGCAGCGCCAGCGGCACCCGCGTGGTCTTGCCGGCGCCGGGCGGCGCCTCGATCACCAGCGACGGCGACGCCCGCAGCGAGGCGACGATCTCGGGCAAGAGCGGGTCGATCGGGAGCGCCTGCACGGCGCGCATCCTACCCGCCGGCCGGCGTCAGCGCGGCCGCCCCGATCGCCCGGGCTCGCCGCCGGCGGTGACCCAGCCGCGCGCCGCGAGCTCGCGCTCGGGCAGGTCGAAGGCGAGCAGGGCGCCGGAGCAGCCGTCGAGGGCGACGTAGCGGCCACGGGAGAGCGAGGCCGGCCCGGTGAGGACGGAGCCCGGGGGCAGCTCGCAGCGGAAGACGCCGGCGAGGTCCTGGTCGAGCTCCTCGAGGAACGCCGGGCGCTCGCAGTGCGGCGCGCCGGAGACGCTGGTGGAGAGGAGCACGGTGCCGGCGGCGGTGAGCACCGGCTCGGTGCGCTCCCACGCCTCGGGCGCCGAGAGCGGCCGCCGGCGGAGGAGCGCCCCGGTCTCGTCGAGGCGCTGCAGCTCCGGGATCCAGCGCTCGCAGGTCGTGCACGACGGAGGCGGCAGGGCGATCACGTGGAGCGTGCCCGCGGCGAGGAGCGGGCTCGGCGGCAGGAGCGGCAGCTCGACCGGCAGCGCCGCCGAAGCGGCGCCGGTGGCGGCGTCGCGGAGCCGGCCGTCGGCGTCGAGGAGGACGCCGCCGCTCACGCCGAGCGGGCCGGCGAGGGTCGAGGTCCTCGACCACCGCTGCCGGCCGTCGGCGCCGAGCGAGCGGAGGAGCGCCGGATCGGCGGGGCCGGCGCCGGCGGGCAGCGTCGCCAGGTAGAGGTTGCCCTGCTCGTCGGCGAGGGCGCGGGTGACGAGGCCGGGGAGCGCCGAGGCCCAGGCGAGCTCGCCGGTCGCCGGTTCGAGCGCGGCGACGATCGCCGCGTCGCGCGAGGCGAGCACGACCACGACGTCGCCGCCCGGCCCCTTCACCGGCGCGCCGGTCTCCTCGAAGGCGAGGCCCTCGTCGACGCCCGCGGCGAGCGCGAGCTCGTCGTGGCGCTTCGACCAGCGCGGCGCGCCGTCGCGGGCGGCGAGCGCGTCGACGCGGCCGGCGACGAAGGTGGAGACGAGCGTGTCGCCGACGAGCGCGAGGTTGCCGGCGGCGGGTCCGTCGCCGGCGGCGAGGGCGCTCCTCCAGCGGACGAAGCCCTCGCGGGTCGCCGAGACCACGTCGCAGGCGGCGGCGCCGCACTCGGCCCAGAAGAGCACGCCGTCGGGATCGGTGACGCCGTCGTAGCGGATCTGCAGGCCCGCCCGCGGCCGCAGCCGGAACGCCGGCACCAGCGGCCGCGCCGCCGGCTGCTCGCAGACGTCGTCGATGCAGACGCCCTCGGGCCTGCACGGCGACGGCTCGCCGCACGGCTCGAGCGCCGGCGGCTCCACCTCGACGCAGGCGCCGCCGCGGCAGAGCGAGGCGCGCGAGCAGCTGAACGGCCCGCAGCGGGTGTCGTCCGGCGCCGGCTCGGCGACGCAGCCGACCGCGGGATCGCAGCGCGGGACCATGCACGGATCGTCGGAGCGGCAGCGATCGGCGACGTCGAGGCTGGTGCAGCCGGCGACCGGATCGCAGGCGTCGGCGGTGCAGGCGTCGCCGTCGTCGCAGGCGAGCGGCTCGCCGAGGCAGGTGCCGTCGACGCAGGTGCCGCCCTCGACGCAGACGCCGCCGCAGGGCGTGCCGTCCTCGGCGGGGATCGCCTCGCAGTCGGGGCCGCGGACGTGGCACGGCGGCGGATCGTCGCAGACGACCGGCGCGACGCCGGTGGCGGAAACCTCGATCGAGAAGGCGCGGCCGTCGGTGGTGGCCTCGACCGTCGCGCTCGCCACGCCCTCCGCCGCCGGCGCGAAGCGCACCGGGATCCGCACCTCGGCGCCGCCGGGGAGCTCCACCGACGGGGCCACCGTGAATGGCTCGGACACGGAGAGTGACAGGGTCACCGGCGCCCGGCCCGCGTTGGTGGCCACCAGCTCCGCCGTCGACGCGCCGCCGATCACCGCGTCGGGCAGCACCAGCGCCGCCGGCCCGACGGTGACCTCGCCGGAGGCGCCGACGAGCGCGGAATCCGAGCAGGCCCCGAGGAGGAGCAGGGCGAGCGCTCGCTTCACCGCGGCCTCCCGCCGCCGGCGAGGTCGCCGTCCGCGCCCACCCACCCCACCGGCGACGGCTCCGCGAGCGGCAGCTCGTAGGCGCGGACCTCGGGTTCTCCCGCCGGCGTGCCGAACACCACCAGGTGGCCGCCGGCGATCGTCGCGGCCTCGGGGACCCCGATGGACGGGAGCGGGCAGTCGCGGAGCTGCGTGCCCTCGCGGTCCACCTCCACCAGGCGGGTCTCGAAGGCGCGGGCGTCGGTGCGCAGCGCGAACAGCGTCCCTGCGCTCCCGAGCAGCACGTGGCTGGGCAGGCCGTCGAACGCCGGCGACGCCGGCGGGAGCGGGAACCGCGCGGAGCCCGCGCCCTCGATCGACGCTTCGACGTCGAAGGCGCCCTCGAGCAGGCGGTAGGTGACGAAGCCGTCCGAGCGCGCGAGCGCGAACGCCTCGACGAGCGGCGGCGGCTCGACCGTCGCGGTCTCGAGGTCGAGCGCCCCGCCGTCCGAGAGCAGCGCCCGCGTCCCCGTCACCCCGAGGATCCGGACGCCGGCGCCGAGCTCGGCGGCGGCGGACAGGCCGGTCCCGACGTCGAGGATCGAGACGCGGCCCGTCGCGCCGAGGTCGTCGAGCTCGGCGGCGATCACCTTCGTGCCCGCGTCGGCGAGGAGCGCGGCGCGGGCGAACGGCCCGGCGAGCACCTGCGCGACCGCGCCGTCGGCGGCGTCGAGGGCGACCAGGGTCCCGTCGGCGAGCAGGAAGACGGCGAGCCGCGGCTCCGCCGAGGTCGCGGCGGCGGCGACGACGCCGCAGGAGACGCACGGCACGGCGTCGGACGGGAGCTCGACGCTCCACCGCTCGGCGCCGGTCTCGCGGTCGATCCCGGCGAGCCCCGTCTCGGACCCGTGCGCGAGCGTCCCGCCGACGAGCACGAGCGGCGAGCCGCGTCCTTCGTCGCGCGGCTCGGTGCGCCAGCGCTCGTCGCCGTCGAGATCGAGCCCCGAGATCGCGCAGCCCGACGCGTCGCACCGCCTCGCGTAGAGGCGCCCGGCCTCGTCCTGCACCGGCAGCGCGTCGGGGCGCGGCGCGTCGGCCTCGCCGAGCCGGAAGCGCTCGACCAGCAGGCCGTCGCCGACGAGCTCGCAGCTCCCGCGCTCGCACGCGCCCTGGCCGCAGCCGTGGGGGCACGGCGAGCCCTCCGGCACCTCGACCTCCTGGCACGCGCCGAGGATGCAGATGCTCGCGAGCCGGCAGTCGGCGGGCCCGCACGGCGTGCCGTCCGGCGCCTCCACCGAGACGCAGCCGACGAGCGGGTTGCAGGCCGGCACGCGGCACGGCGCGTCGGGCGGCGGGCAGCGATCGCTCAGGTCCACGTGCACGCAGCCGGTGCCGCGGTCGCAGCCGTCGTCGGTGCAGACGTCCTCGTCGTCGCACGAGATCGCCACGCCGACGCAGGCGCCCTCGACGCAGAGCTCCTCGGAGACGCACTGGTCGCCCGAGCTGCAGGACTCGAACGGCGCGCGCTCCCGCACCTCGCAGGCGCCGGCGACGGGATCGAAGCTGGCGACGTGGCACGGCGTCGGCGCCGCGCACGACGGCGGCTCCCGGGCGACGCCCGCGAGCGGCACGTCCACCGGCGCCTCGCCGCGCACGGTGACGCGCACGTTGCCCTCGAACGCGCCCGCGCCCTCGGGCACGAAGCGCACCGGCAGCGGCAGCCGCGCGCCGCCGGCGAGGACGAACGAGGTGGCGCCGAGCTCGAACGGCCCGGAGACGTCGGCGCCGACGCGGTGCTCGGTGCGGCCGTCGTTGCGCAGCTCCAGGTACCGCTCGGTGGGGTGTCCCACCCAGGTGTCGGGGAAGGTGATCGCCGCGGTGCCGATCACCACCTCGCCCTCGGCGCCGGTGATCCCGGGGCCGTCGCCGCACGCCGCGAGGACGGCGAGGAGCCCTGGCAGGGCGGTGGCTGGGATCCTGGGCATGACGTCTGTTAGCCTCGTCCGCTTCCGTCCGCCGACGTCGCGGGCGAGGAGGGTCCGGCTCGCCCGGGCCGCGGGGCCGAGAGGCCCGACCGGACCATGCGCCCCCTCCTCGCCAGCGCGCTCGCGATCCTCGCCGCTGCCGGCTGCTCGTGCCCCGGCGCGAGCGCGACCGGAGCGTGCACGATAGCCGAGGTCGCGCCGGACGGGAGCGCCACCCTCCGCTGTCCGGACGGGTCGGAGGTGCGGCTCCCGCCGGTAAAACCGCCGGAAAGCAGCGGATCCCTCCGGGGCGAGGTGACCCGGTTCGGACTCACGAACCACGCCGGGATCGAGGTGTGCGTCGCGGAGGCCGAGGGGCTGTGCACCCTCACCGACGAGCGCGGCCGCTACGCCCTCGACGGCGTGCCGCCCGGCAAGCGCGCCGTCACCGCCAGGCTCCGCGGCTACGTGCCCGAGCGGCTCGAGGACCTCCTGGTGCTGCCCGGCGTCCGCGAGCTCGAGCCGCGCGTGCTCGTGCCCGGGCGCCAGCTCCTCGCCGCCGCGGCGCTGTCGCTGCAGCCCTCGCCGAAGGGCGACGCGGTGCTGGTCGTCGCCGGCCCGGCGCTGCACGTGTTCGAGGCGTCGACCTCGCGCACCCGCCCGATCGGCACCGCCGCCACGCAGGGGCGCTGGTCGCGGGACGGCGAGGCGATCCTCTACGTGCAGGGGCGGGAGAAGAAGGCGCTCGTGCGGGCCCCGCTCGCCGGCGAGCCGGAGATCCTCGCCGAGAAGGTGTCCTCGTTCACCGAGCTCGCGAGCGGGGCCATCGTCATCGAGGGCGATCCCCGTGGCCGCCTCGAGCTCTGGGATCCGCGCAGCGGCCGGGTCGACCGGCTCGGCGACGACGTGCGGGAGTGGCGCACCACCGCCGAGGCGACCACGGTGGTGCTCCTCGACGGGCCGGGCTTCGGGCCCGCGCAGCTCGTCCTCTGGGACATCGCCGCCGGCGCCGGGCAGTCGTTCGGTCCCGCGGAGGGGCTGCCGGCCGTCGGCCCCGACGGGCGGACGCTGGCGTTCCGCACCGAGGACGGCACGCCGGTGGTCTGGGACGCGCCGCGGCGGCGGCTCCTCCCGCTCGGCGCGGCGATCCTCGTCGCCCCGCGCTTCAGCCCCGACGGCTCGCACCTCCTCTACGAGGGCGGCGGCGGCCTGCGGCTGCTCTCGATCGTCGCCGGTGCGGAGCGCCCGCTCGACGGCGTGCGGCAGGCGAGCTGGGCGTCCGAGGGCGCGACGCTCCTCACGGTGGAGCGGACCGACGTCGGCGAGACCGTGCGGCTCGAGGACCTCCTCGCCGGCGAGGAGCGCGTGGTCGCCGAGGTCCTGCACGCCGACGCCGTGGAGCACGCGAGGGGCGGCGTGCTCCTCCGCGTCGACTTCGCCGACCGGCTCCTGCGCTGGGACCGCGCCAACGGCCTCGAGGTCCTCGCCGATCCCGCGCAGGGCCTGGTGTTCCCGTTCGAGCTCGACCAGCAGCTCCTGCCCTACCTCGCGGAGGGCGAGCTCCGCCTCCACCGCTTCTCCGAGCGGCGCACCGAGGTGCTCCGGGGCGGCGTCGCCACCGGCGCGTTCACCTGGCCGTCGATCGATCGCTCGTTCGTCGTGCTCGCCGAGCCCGATCCCCGCGGGCTGTTCCACCTCACCTTGTTCCCGCTCGCGGGAGGCGCGCCCGCCGACCTCGGCGACGGCCACGACTTCTTCGGCACCCGCCACGCGGGCGGCCACGTGGCGGCGCTCCGCCGCGCCCGCTCCTTCGACCTCCGCGAGGCCGAGCTCGTCCACCTCGCCGCCGGCGCCACCGAGCCGACGGTGCTCGGCACCGGCACGGTCGACCTGATGCTGCAGGGCGACGAGGACGGCCTCCGCTGGCTCCGCAACGTCGCCGCCCCCACCGGCGAGGCACGGCTCGTGCTCTCCGACGTCCGCGAGCGCGCCGACGTGCCGCTCGCCGACAACGCCTCGCAGCCGTTCGTCGCCCGCACGTTCACCGCGTGGATCGGCCCCGGCTCGTTCGGGAGCGCGTTCTTCGTGGCGAGCTGGCCGGACGATCCACCGGAGGAGCCGCCGGCGGCCCCTCCGCCGATCGGCGACGGCCCGCCCCCGCCGCTCCCGCTCCCCGAGGCCCCATGAGGAAGCTCGCCCTCCCGCTCCTCGCCGCCGCCCTGGCGTCGTGCGCCCCGGCCCCGGAGCCGGCGGACTGCACCGTCGTCGACAACGGCGACGGCACCCGCACGCTCACCTGCCCCGACGGCACCACCGCGACCTTCGCCGGGGGCGGCGACACCGCCTGCACGCTCACCCTCGAGCTCGACGGCACCCGCACCATCGCCTGCGCCGACGGCACCACCATCCGCCTCGACCCCGACGGCCGGCCGATCTTCCCGGCGGCCGGCACGCTCGTCGGCACCGCCCGCGCCGTCGGCCGCGACGCCCGCGACGGGATCCGCGTCCGCGCCGAGGGGCCGATCTCGGTCGAGGCGGTCACCGGCGAGGACGGCGCCTACACCCTCGAGGTGCCGGCGGGGATCTACCGCCTCGTCTTCGAGCTCGAGGGCTGGGCGACGGAGACGCTCCCGAACCAGCCCGCCGTCGGCGGCCCGTGGGAGGTGGCGCCGGTGGTGCTCCGCCGCGGCGCCACCATCGGGCCCCCCGGCTCGTTCCCGACGCTCTCCCCGGCGCGCGACGCGCTCCTCCTCGCCGAGCCCGACGGCGGCCACTCGATCGTGCGCCCCGGGAGCGAGCCGGTGCGCCTCACCAGCCGGGGCTTTCACACCCAGTTCACGCCGGCGACCAGCGCGGTGCTCGTCTTCCAGGAGTCGGAGTTCGCGACCCGCGTCGTCTGGCACGACCCCGACGGCGCCGACCAGGGCGTGGTCTCGTCGGTGGCGGGGAGCGTGAGCGCGCTCCCGTCCGGCGACGCCGTGCTGGTCGGCGAGTTCCCGCCGGACGGCGGCCAGCGGCTCGTGCTCTGGGAGCGCGCGACCCGCGCCGCCCACGTCCTCTCGGAGCAGGGCGGGGGTGGCCAGCAGTTCTCCTCCGACGGGCGCCACGTCACCTGGCAGGACTTCCAGGGGAGGTTCTTCGTCCACGACCGCGAGACCTCGCGGACGAGCGAGCTCGCGCTGCCGGAAGGCTCCTTCGCCGGCGGCACGACCTTCGCGGGCCCCGCGCACCTGGTCGTCTTCTTCTTCCCGCCCGCCGGCGGCTTCGGCGCCATCGCCGTCGACCTCGCCACCCAGGAGAGCTCGCTCCTGGTCGAGAACGCCGGGCAGGTCTTCACCACCCGGCGCGGGCAGGTCGTCTACCAGTCGGGCGACGGCGCCGAGATCCGCCTCGTCGACCTCGTCGCCGGCACCGAGTCGGTGCTGGTCGAGGACGCGCAGCCGGTGGCCCTCCAGCTCTTCTCGGAGCGCGCGCTCCACGTGCGGCGCAACGGCCTGGTCGACGTCGAGAACGCGCTCGTCGATCTCGACACCGGCCTCGAGGTCCCGCTCCCCACGGGCTTCCTCAACGTGCTCGGCACCACGCCCGACGGCTCGATCTTCCTCTGGCTCTCGGACGGCTCGCTGCTCGCGCAGCCGCTCGAGGGCGGCCCGCCGGTGCTGCTCGCGGCGCAGTTCGGCTTCCAGCAGTTCTCGCTGGCGCCGGGCCTGGTGCTCTTCGACGTCGCCGGCGAGCTGCAGGGCTACCGCGCCGGCTGGGCCGGGCCGCGGCCGCTGCTCCCGCGGGTCGGCGGCCGGGCGCTGCCGGTGCGCTTCCTCGCCCCGGCGCCGGACGGCGGCGCGACGATCGCCTCGACGACGCGCGCGGTCTGGCTGGTCGACGAGCAGGGCGAAGCCACCGAGCTCGGCCTCGGCGAGGTGCACGGCGTGGAGTGGTCGCCGGACGGCGCGCGGGCGCTGGTGCGGTCCTGCGCGCGCTGCACCTCCCCGGACCTCGTGCTCGTCGACGCGGCGACGCGGGGCGCCACGCTCGTCGACGAGAACGTCTCCTTCTCGGTGCTCGGCGACGGGTTCGCGGCCTACGTGCGGAGCGACGACTCGCTCCCGCGCCTCGTCGATCTGCCCTAGGGAGCGCCGACCGGCTTCACCGAGGTCTTGCCCTTCCAGCGCCGGAGCGGGATCGCGCCGTGGAGGCTGCAGGCGCCGGCGGGCGGGTGCCGCTCGCAGCCGACCCAGCCGTGCGGGCCCGCGGTCTCGAGGATCGTCTCGTCCTGGTCGAGGCAGAAGGCGCGGCTGCCGCCGCCGACCGCGCGGGCGGGCCACGCCCAGGCCACGAAGCCGCGCTCGCGGGCGTCGGCGCCCTCGGGCAGCTCGATCGCGAAGCAGTAGCCCTGCTGGTCGAGGATCCCGGTGCTCGGATCGGGCCTCGACACCGAGACCGGTACGAGCGACGCCGGGATCGGAGCGCCGTCCTTCGCCGGCGCCTCGGCGGCGAGCTGGAGCATGGTGCCGAACTCGCCGACGCCGTCGCCGTCCTCGTCGAGCCAGCCGCCCGATCGGAACGTGCCCTCGGCCCAGTGCAGGGTGCGCAGCGTCGAGACCGCGCGCTTCTCCACGAACGACTGGCCGGAGCTCACCACGTTGGGGACGCCGCACTTGGCGACGAAGACGACGAACGCGCCCACCACCACCGCGAGCACGATCCACGGCCCGACCCGACGCTCGCCCACCGCCGCATTTTGCTTTCCGTTCGACGTTTCTTCGACTAGGTTGCGCGCGCCATCGGGGGTCAAGGAGGTCTCCGGTCGGTGCGGACTTCTCTACGTCCGAACCGGTCGGGGTGCCAGGTGCGGCAACTCGCCGCGGCAGCGCGCCGCGGTAGCTGCGGGGCCGGACTGCGCAAGGGCTCGGACGCCCTCGCGGATGCCGATCATCCCGTGGCACGTGGCTTGCCGTCGGCCTGGCCCTCCTCGAACGAGAACCGAGCGGCCAGGGCGTCTGCCCGAGCCGCTCTGCAAAGGTAGGCGACTCGAGTGGACGCTACCGAGAGCGGAACGGGGACGCAGGGAGCGGACGACAAGGTCCCGTTCGTCTTCCCGAAGTGGGCCAACATCGTGCCGATCGCCTCGCAGCTCGTCCTGGGCGCGGTCGGCGCCGTCGCGGTCTTCTCACTCTATTACTGGGGCGCGCCGAGCCACTGGTACGTGGGCTACCAGCCGAAGCAGCCGGTGCCCTACAGCCACAAGCTCCACGCCGGCGATCTCGGCATCGACTGCCGCTACTGCCACATCGCCGTCGAGCGCGGCCCGATCGCGATGGTGCCGCCGGCCGAGACCTGCATGAACTGCCACGCGGTGATCCGCAAGGACTCGCCGAACCTGCAGCTCGTGCGCGACTCGTTCGAGAAGGGCACGGCGATCGAGTGGGTCCGCGTCCACAAGGTCGCCGACTTCGCCTACTTCGATCACAGCCGCCACCTGGCGAAGGGCGTCGGCTGCGTCTCGTGCCACGGGCGCGTCGACCAGATGGACGTGGTGCAGGTCAAGGAGCCGCTCTCGATGAGCTGGTGCCTCGACTGCCACAAGAACCCCGAGCCCCACCTCCGCCCGAAGGACCAGCTCACCAACATGGCCTGGCAGCCGCCGGAGCGCGGGAACCTCGGCGCGCAGCTCGCGCAGAGCTACCACGTGAACCCGCCGACCAGCTGCTCGGGGTGCCACCGATGAAGACGCACGACCACGTCGAGAACGACTCGGCCGTCGAGCCGCTGCTCTACGAGCAGGACGGCAAGGTGTACTTCCGCAGCGCGGAGCAGCTCGCCGGCGACGAGGCGCTCGCGGCCTTCATGGTGCGCGAGTTCCCCGAGGCCGCCTCCGAGCTCACCTCGGACGTCTCGCGCCGGAACTTCCTCTCGCTGATGGGCGCGGGCATCGCGCTCGCGGGCTTCGGCACCGGCTGCGTGCGCCGGCCCGAGGAGAAGATCGTCCCGTACGCGAAGCGCCCGGAGGACGTGCTCCCCGGCCTCCCGAACTTCTACGCCACGGCGATGCCGCTCGCGGGCGCCGCCTCCGGCCTCGTCGTCGAGGCCCACGACGGCCGGCCCACGAAGATCGAGGGCAACCCGCTGCACCCGGCGTCGCTCGGCGCGGCGTGCTCGCTCGAGCAGGGCTCGGTCCTCGACCTCTACGATCCGGATCGCCTGCCGGCGCCGGAGCAGGCGGGCGCGGCGGCGACCTGGGCGGACTTCGACGCCTACCTCGCCACCCGCCTCGGCGCGCTCCGCGGCAACGGCGGCCAGGGCCTCTTCGTCCTCCACCAGGCCCTCGCCTCGCCGACGTTCTCCTTCCTGGTGGCCCGGCTCGCGGCGGCGCTCCCGAACGCGACGGTGCTCGAGTGGGAGGCGGTCTCCGACGACGAGGTCCACGCCGGCACCAGGCTCGCGTTCGGCGAGGCGCTCGAGCCGCTCTACCGGGTCGAGAACGCCGACGTGATCCTCTCGGCCGACGCCGACTTCCTCTCCGCCGGCCCGATGCGCCTCCGCTACGCGCGGGAGTGGGCGTCGCGCCGCGTGCCCGAGCCGTCGAACCGCCGCGGGATGAGCCGGCTCTACGCGGTCGAGTCGGTCTACTCGACCACCGGCGGCGTCGCCGATCACCGGCTGCGCGTCCGCCCCGACGAGATCGGCGCCTTCCTCCGCGCCCTCGCCGGCGCGCTGGCGCAGCAGGGCGTGGCGGTGCCGGCGGGCCTCGCCGCCGGCGGCGACGCGGGCTTCGACCCGAAGTTCGTGACCGCGGTCGCCGAGGATCTCGCGTCGCGCCGCGGCCGCAGCCTGGTGGTCGTCGGCCGCCGGCAGCCCGCCGCGGTCCAGGCCCTCGGCCACGCGCTCAACGCCGCGCTCGGCGCCGCGGGCACCACGGTCGTCTACGTGCGTGCCGCCCACGCGCCGGCGGTGCCGCACAAGGAGGCGATCCGCCGCCTCGCCGGCGCGCTCGACGCCGGCCAGGTCGACACCCTGGTGGTCCTCGGCGGCAACCCCGCCTACGACGCGCCGGTCGACCTCGGCCTCGCCGACAAGCTCGGCAAGGCCAAGAACAAGATCCACCTCACCGGCTCGAAGAACGAGACCTCGGTGGGCTTCGACTGGGTCGTCCCCGAGGCGCACTTCCTCGAGGCCTGGGGCGACGTCACCGCCGCCGACGGCACCGTCTCGGTGATCCAGCCGCTCATCCAGCCGCTGTGGGACGGCCGCTCGCCGATCGAGCTGGTCGCGCAGCTCGCCGGCGAGAAGGCGAAGGGCTACGACCTCGTCCGCTCCCGGTTCCGGGCCGGCGCCAGCGAGGACGCCTTCCGCAAGGCGCTCCACGACGGCGTGGTCGCGGGCTCGAGCGCGACGCCGGTCGCCGCGAACCTCGACGCCGGCGCGGTCGCCGGCGCGGTCGCCGCCATCGCCAGGCCGGCGCCGGCCAGCGCGCAGGACCTGGTGGTCGAGTTCCTCGTGGACGGCAAGGTCTTCGACGGGCGCTTCGCGAACAACGCGTGGCTGCAGGAGCTGCCCGATCCGATGACCAAGCTGACCTGGACCAACGCGCTCCTCCTCGCCCCGAAGACGGCGAAGGAGCTCGGGGTGAAGACCCGCGACATGGTCCGGATCGAGGCCGACGGCCGCACCCTCGACGCGGCGGTCTGGATCCAGCCCGGCACCGCCGAGGGCACCGCGGCGATCGCGCTCGGCTACGGCCGCCGCCAGGCCGGCCGGATCGGCAAGAACCGCGGCTACGACGCCTACAAGCTCCGCGGCTCCGCCTCGCCCTGGTACGTCCGCGGCAAGGCCTCGAAGATCGCCGGCGAGGCGCTGCTGGCCTCGACGCAGGACCACCACTTCATCGAGGGCCGCCCGATCGTCCGCGAGGGCGCGCTCGAGACCTACAAGCAGAACCCCGACTTCGCCCAGGAGATGGTGAAGCACCCGCCGCTCATCTCCCTCTACAAGGACCACGCGTACACGGGCCAGCAGTGGGGCATGGCGATCGATCTGAACGCCTGCGTCGGCTGCAACGGCTGCATGATCGCGTGCCAGGCGGAGAACAACATCCCGGTCGTCGGCCCCGAGCAGGTGCAGAAGGGCCGCGAGATGCACTGGATCCGCCTCGACCGCTACTTCGTCGGCCACGCCGACGACCCGGCGGCGCAGGACGAGCCGGCCGTCATCCACCAGCCGATGACCTGCCAGCAGTGCGAGAACGCGCCCTGCGAGACCGTGTGCCCCGTCGCCGCGACCGTCCACTCCAAGGAGGACGGCCTCAACGACATGGTCTACAACCGCTGCATCGGCACCCGGTACTGCTCGAACAACTGCCCGTGGAAGGTCCGCCGCTTCAACTTCCTCAACTTCCACGAGCGGAACGTCGGCAAGATCACCGAGGTGGCGAAGCTCCGGTTCAACCCGGACGTCACCGTGCGCACCCGCGGCGTGATGGAGAAGTGCACCTACTGCGTGCAGCGGATCCACGCCGCGCGCCGCGACGCCAAGGTGAGCGGCGACGGCCGCATCAAGGACGGCGTGGTGACGCCGGCCTGCGCCCAGGCCTGCCCGACCCAGGCGATCGTGTTCGGAGACATCAACGATCCGAACACCAAGGTGGCACGGCTCAAGAAGAACCCGCGCAACTACGCGACGCTCGCCGAGCTCAACACCCGGCCGCGCACCTCGTACCTCGCGCGCATCCGGAACCCCAACCCCAAGCTCGCCTAGGCGGACGACCATGGCCACCGCTGCAGCCATCAAGGAACCCGAGCTGGTCACCGGGGGGCTCGACTTCCACGGCGTCACCGAGCTGGTCTCGGGCGTCGTCGAGAAGAAGCAGCCCCGCGAGTGGTACATGCTCCTGGCCCTCCCGGCGCTCCTGCTCGGGATGCTCGGGTGCGCCGTCCTCTACTTGATCTACGAGGGCACGGGCACCTGGGGTCTCAACCAGCCGGTCGGTTGGGCCTGGGACATCACCAACTTCGTCTTCTGGATCGGCATCGGCCACGCCGGCACGCTGATCTCCGCCATCCTCTTCCTGTTCCGGCAGAAGTGGCGCACG
>CAZDGH010000050.1:0-20590 GCA_964504805.1 uncultured Myxococcales bacterium
GACGCAGAGCTCGCCGCCGCGGCAGTCGGCGTTCCCGTCGCAGCCGGCCGCGCCGCCGCCGTCTCCGCCGCCTCCCTCCCCGGCGCCGCCGCCGTCCCCGCCGCCGCCGCCCGCGCCTCCGGCCCCGTCGCCGCCGTCGCCGGCGTCGGACGACGCGGCGTCGCAGGCGGCGAGGGGGAGGAGCACGAGCGAGACGGCGAGCACGGCGAGGCGGCGCGACATCGGAGACCTCCGGGGCGGCACCCGCGAACGTGCCACGATCGGCCGCCGCGTCACAACGGGCGCCGCGCCGCCGCGGCGACGGGCGCGTGGCCGCCCGCCCGCTCCGGGTTCCCTGCGCCGCGGCCCGTCGCCACGTCACGGTGGAGCCGGCGGGAGGACCGATGAGCGGCGCGTGCACGAAGGTGGGCCCGAGGCCGGCGCTGGCGGTCGCGCTCCTCGCCTCGGTCGCGTGCGCGGCCGCCGAGCCGCCCTCGCCGCTGTTCACCCCGCCGGTGCTGCCCGCCCACGCCGACGTCGCCGCCTCGATCGCCGAGGACGTCGAGGTGCCCGGCGACTCGGTGGCGCTCTACGTGGACGTCCGCAACACCGGCCCGATCCCGATCCGGCTCTGGCGCGAGCACCTCCGCCTCGACGGCGTGCCGCCGGCGGACGCGGGCGAGCTCGCCCACGCCTACCGCATCCCCGACGACGAGCCCGAGACGCCGCCGTGGGCGCCCCTCGAGCCGGGCGTCGGCCGCGGTGAGCTCGAGGCCGGGCTCGAGGTGCCGGTGGTCGGTCCGCCCGCCGACGTCGGGCTCGACCCCGCGCTGCTCCCCGAGCGCCTGCTCGCGCCCGGCGAGCGCGTGGCGGGGCTCGTCGTCTTCCCGGCGCCGGGACCGGGCGCGCACGAGCTCGTCGTCGAGCTCGTCGACGCGCGGAGCGCCCGCCGGGCCGGGTTCGCGCGCACCGTGGTCGGCGACGAGGAGCGTGCGCAGGCTCTCCCGTGAACCCGAGGGAGGAGAAGATCATGGAGCAGCTCGGAAGGCTCGCGCTCGCCGCACTGCTCGCGCTGTCGCTCGGCGCGGGACCGGCGGGCGCGGACGAAGGCGTCCGCTCGCCCGCCGCGGGCGACGACGCCGGCTCGGCGGCGACCCTGCCGCCCGAAGGCGGGGAGGCGCGCACGGCCGCCGCGGCCCGGCAGCTCGACGTGGAGGAGCTGAACGACGACCTGCAGCTCTACACCGATCGCCAGGTCGAGATCGCCGGCGAGATCGAGGACCGGCTCGACGCCCACAGCTTCGTCCTCGAGAGCGGCGGGTTCTTCGACGACGAGGTGGCGGTGGTGATCCCGGAGAGCGTGCGGAAGCAGACCGACCCGTCGCTGCTGCGGAACGACGCCGACGTCGTCGTCACCGGCACGCTCCGCGCGACCCCGATCGTCGAGGTCGAGCGAGAGCTGGGCTGGGACCTCGATCCCGAGCTCGAGCTCGAGCTCGAGAGCGTCGCGGCCTACGTCGTCGCCGAGAAGATCGAGCGGCAGCGGCGCTGACGGCGGCGGCGGCCCCGGGGGCCGCCGTCACCGCGGGAAGCCGGCCTCGCTCCGCCGCAGGATCCGCCGGATGTTCCCCGCGTGCCGCACCACGATGAGGAACACCATCGCGGCGACCAGCCAGGCGTACGCGGGGTACGGCGCCAGCCAGAACGCCAGGCCGCACGCCGCCGCCGCGGCGCCGAGGCTGCCGACCGAGCTCACCCGGGTGACGAGGAAGATCGCCGCGTACACCGCCGCGCCCGCGAGCGCGGGGAGCGGCACGAGCGCGAGGCAGACGCCGAGGGCGGTGGCGACGCCCTTGCCGCCGCGGAACCCGAGCCACACCGGGAAGACGTGGCCGACGAACGCCGCGAACCCCGCCGCCGCCGGCCACCACGCCGCCTCCTCGTACCCGGCGTCGCCTGGCGGCAGCGGCACGAACGCCCGGGGCAGGACGAGCCAGGCCGCGAGCAGCGCCGGCGCGAAGCCCTTGGCCGCGTCGAGGAGGAGCGTCGCCGCCGCCGCGCCCTTCCCCGCCGCCCGGGCCACGTTGGTGGCGCCGATGTTCCCGGAGCCGACCCGCCGCGGATCGGTGCCGGCCACGAGCCGCGTCACCAGCACGCCGAACGGGATGGCGCCGAGGACGTAGCCGAGGGCGACGAGCGCGAGCCGCGCCGGCGGGAGCTCGGCGAAGAGGTCGGTCACAGCGGCGGGTGCCCGTCGCGGATCGTCAGCCAGCAGAGCCACGCCCAGTTCGAGAGCACGAGCACGGGCAGCGCGAGGCGCGCCGCCCACCGCCCCGCCGCCGTGGTGACGGTGATCCGCGGCCGCGGCAGCGAGGGCACGAGCCAGGTGGCGAGGACGACGATGCTGTAGAGCACCATCGCGTAGAAGGCGAGCGCGCCGAGCGGCGCCACCAGGAAGGCGTCGGCGACGTCGAGGTGGGCGCCGCGCACGAACGCCCGGGTGACCCCGCAGGTCGCGCAGGGGAAGCCGGTGAGCTCCTTGAAGTGGCAGCCGGGCCACAGCGCGCGCAGCGGCTCGACGTGCGGGAACGCGAGGGCGGTGACGACCGCCAGCACGCCGATCAGCGCGTACACCTCGTAGAAGGAGAAGCGGCGCGGACCGCGGGTGACCTCGAGCCCCATCGGGCCGGAACCTAGCCGAAGTGCAGGAGCTGCGCAGCGGCCAGGCGGATGTCCGATCCGAACCCCGCGGAAGGACGTCCCCGCCGCGACCGTTTGGACCGGTGCCCGGACTCGGGTAGATTACGCGCCCTCCGAACGCCGCAACCGTCACTGGGAGTGAAATCCGTATGGCCGAATTCGCGATCGACCGCTTCCTCGACATGTCCGGCGCCGTCCAGGTCGACGACCTCGACTGGGACGAGGCGCGCCGCGTCGGGATCACCGAGTTCGAGGCGCGGGTGCTCCGCTACATGGCGGACACCGAGACGCACACGATCATCTACATGCGCGATCTGCTCGCGGGCCACTCGACCAAGGACCCCGAGGTCACCGCCTTCCTCTCGGTCTGGGTGTACGAGGAGCTGTGGCACGGCCGGGCGATCGACCGCTTCCTCGCCGAGGTCGGCCACCCGCCGGATCCGGATCGCTACACCAAGGTGACCGAGGGCTCCGCGCTCGGCGAGCTCGTCGAGGCCGCGCTCTCCCACGCCGCCGCCTACGCCACGCCGAAGTTCATCGCCACCCACATGACCTGGGGCGCGGTCAACGAGCTCACCGCCGCGGCGGCGTACACGATGCTCGAGAAGAAGACCGAGAACCCGGTCCTCCAGACGCTCCTCGCCCGGATGAACAAGCAGGAGCGGAAGCACTTCGCCTTCTACTACCAGCAGGCGGAGAAGCGCCTGAAGGGCGACCGGATCGCCCAGGGCATCTGCAGCTTCGCGCTCAAGCGCTTCTGGGACATCGTCGGCTCCGGCGTCGGGGACACGAGCTCCCTCGAGGAGCTCGCGGCGAACCTGTTCGCGAACCCCGAGGCCCAGAAGATCCTCGCCGACGCCCAGGGCACGATCGCCAAGCTCCCGGGCCTGGAGTGGTTCGACATGGTGGTGCCGAAGGTCGGCAAGCTCATCGCCGCCTACGAGAAGGAGCACGGCCCGGCGCCGGCTTTCTCCCCGCCCGCCAAGCGCCCGGCCGCCAAGATGGCCCCGGCCGCCGTGGCCTGAGCCCCCGCCGCAGCGATCGCGGCGTACGTTCGAGGCCCTCCGGCGCCGGCCCACCCTGGCGCGGAGGGCCTTGTTCTGGCAGGGCATTTTGCGTGCCACGCCTCGGTTCTCACCGCCGAGGACGAGAGGGGGACGCCGGTAAGGCCCCCATCTCATTTGGGACTTTTCAACGGATGTGCTAGATCGCGCGCCCTTCGCGCGCCCGGCCATCCCGACAGCGCGCGGATCATCGCGAAGAGACGAGAGAAAGGTAGATAGCCGTGGCCCCTCCTTCGAAGCTCGAAAAGGTCCGCAACATCGGGATCTCCGCCCACATCGACTCGGGCAAGACGACCCTGTCCGAGCGCATCCTCTTCTACACGGGCAAGATCCACGCGATCCACGAGGTCCGCGGCAAGGACGGCGTCGGCGCCAAGATGGACTCGATGGACCTGGAGCGTGAGAAGGGCATCACGATCCAGTCCGCCGCCACGTACTGCGAGTGGAACGGCTACAACATCAACCTCATCGACACCCCCGGCCACGTCGACTTCACCATCGAGGTGGAGCGCGCCCTCCGGGTGCTCGACGGCGCCATCCTCGTCCTCGACTCCGTCGCCGGCGTGCAGTCGCAGTCGATCACCGTCGACCGGCAGATGAAGCGCTACCGGGTGCCGCGCATCGCCTTCGTCAACAAGATGGACCGCGCCGGCGCGAACTACCTGCGCGTCGCGGCCATGCTGAAGGAGAAGCTCGGCCACAACCCGCTCATCATGCAGATCCCGCTCGGGCAGGAGGACAAGCACCAGGGCGTGATCGACCTCACCAACATGAAGGCCTACACCTTCGAGGGTGAGGGCGGCGTCGATGTGATCGAGGGCGACATCCCGGCCGAGTACGCGGAGGAGGCGAAGACCCGCCGCCACGATCTCGTCGCCGCGGTCGCCGACCAGGACGACCAGCTCGCCGAGAAGTTCCTCGCCGAGGAGGAGCCGACCACCGACGAGCTCCGCGCCGCGATCCGCCGCGCGACCATCGCGCTCAAGGTGACGCCGGTGATGTGCGGCTCGGCCTACAAGAACAAGGGCGTGCAGGTGCTGCTCAACGCGGTCACCTACTACCTGCCGCACCCGGACGAGGTCGTGAACGAGGCCCACGACCAGGCCAAGAACGAGGAGAAGATCCGCCTCTCCTCCGATCCGACCAAGCCGTTCGTCGGCCTCGCGTTCAAGCTCGAGGACGGCCGCTACGGGCAGCTCACCTACATGCGCATCTACCAGGGCACGGTGCGCAAGGGCGACTTCATCTTCAACATCTCCAACCAGGAGAAGAAGGTGAAGATCCCGCGGCTCGTCCGCATGCACTCGAACGAGATGCACGACATCGAGTCGGCGGTCGCGGGCGACATCATCGCGCTCTTCGGCGTGGAGTGCGCCTCGGGCGACACCTTCACCGACGGCAACATCAAGGTCACCATGACCTCGATGCACGTGCCGGACGCGGTGATCAAGCTCGCCGTGGCCCCGAAGGACAAGACCGCCACCGCGAACTTCTCCAAGGCGCTCAACCGGTTCACCAAGGAGGACCCGACCTTCCGCGTCTACCGCGACGAGGAGTCGGCCCAGACGATCATCTGCGGCATGGGCGAGCTCCACCTCGACATCTACGTCGAGCGCATGAAGCGCGAGTACGGCACCGAGGTGATCGTCGGCAAGCCGCAGGTGGCCTACCGCGAGACCGTCACCCAGAAGAGCGACTTCAACTACACCCACAAGAAGCAGACCGGTGGCTCCGGCCAGTACGCGAAGGTGGCCGGCTACCTCGAGCCGCTGCCGGCGGACGCCGCGCAGCAGTACGAGTTCGTCGACGACGTCGTCGGCGGCGCCATCCCGCGCGAGTTCATCTCGGCCTGCGACAAGGGCTTCCGCGAGGCGATCCAGAA
The DNA here is from genome assembly GCA_964504805.1 of uncultured Myxococcales bacterium. Lineage (GTDB taxonomy): Bacteria > Myxococcota > Myxococcia > Myxococcales > Vulgatibacteraceae > CAZDGH01. The sequence continues at coordinate 5,626 of CAZDGH010000050.1, forward strand.
GGGCTCGCTGATCGGCTTCCCGGTGGTCGGCATCCGCTGCGTCATCAACGACGGCGCGTCCCACGCGGTCGACTCGTCCGAGATGGCGTTCAAGATCGCCTCGCTCCAGGCGTTCCGCGAGGGCTACGCCAAGGCGAAGCCGGTCATCCTCGAGCCGGTGATGAAGGTCGAGGTCTCGGCCCCGGAGGAGTTCCAGGGCGCGATCGTCGGCGGCCTCAACCAGCGCCGCGGCGTGATCCTCTCGACCGAGACGGTCGAGGGCTTCGCGGTCGTCGCCGCCGAGGTGCCGCTCTCGGAGATGTTCGGCTACTCCACGGTCGTCCGCTCCGCCACCCAGGGGAAGGCGGAGTTCACCATGGAGTTCGCGAAGTACCTCCCGGTGCCGAAGGGCGAGCAGGACAAGCTCATCGCGCAGTACCAGGAGAAGAAGAAGGCCGAGGCGCGCTAGCCCGCGCACCGAGGCGCTTCGCTCCACCCCGTTCCCGCCTTGGCGCCGCCGGGGCGGGAACGGCCGTTTTCAGCTTCCGGAGAGACACCCATGCCGAACATCCAGGTCGAGAACGTCACCAAGGCGTACGGCTCGAAGAAGCTCTTCGAGGAGGTGAACGTCTCCTTCAACGAGGGGAAGCGCTACGGCCTCACCGGTCCGAACGGCGCCGGCAAGTCGACGTTCATGAAGATCATGGCCGGCGACCTCGAGCCGGACACCGGCCGCGTCTCGCGCCCGAAGAAGACCTCGGTGCTGCGCCAGGACCAGTTCGCCTTCGAGGAGAAGCGCGTCATCGACGTCGTCCTCATGGGCAACAAGGGCCTCTGGTCGGTGCTCCAGGAGAAGGAGGCCCTGCTCGCGCTCCCGACCCTCACCGAGGACCAGGGCGTGCGCCTCGGCGAGCTCGAGGGCGTGATCGCCGAAGAGGACGGCTACACCGCGGAGGCCGACGCCGGCGAGCTGCTCGGCGGCCTCGGCGTGCCGGTCGAGGACCACTACAAGCTCATGCGCGAGGTGCAGGGCGGCTACAAGCTCCGCGTCCTGCTCGCCCAGGCGCTCTTCGGCAAGCCCGAGGCGCTCCTCCTCGACGAGCCCACCAACAACCTCGACCTCGACTCGATCCGCTGGCTCGAGAGGTTCCTCTGCGGGTACGAGGGCGTGCTGATCACCATCAGCCACGACCGGCACTTCCTCAACGAGATCTGCACCCACATCGCAGACATCGACTACAACACCATCATCGTCTACACCGGCGGCTACGACGACATGGTGATGCAGAAGTCGCAGGTGCGCTCGCGGATCGAGTCGGAGAACACCGAGAAGCAGAAGAAGATCGCCCAGCTCCAGGACTTCGTGGCGCGCTTCTCCGCCGGCACCCGCGCCAGCCAGGTGCAGAGCCGCAAGAAGCAGATCGAGAAGCTGCAGCTCTCCGACCTGAAGCGCTCCAACATCGAGCGGCCGTTCATCATCTTCCAGCAGAAGCGCCCCTCCGGCAGGCAGACCTGCACCATCGAGGGCCTCACCAAGAAGTGGCCGGACCGCACCGTCTGCGAGAACTTCGAGGCGCTCGTCACCCGCGGCGAGAAGGTGGCGATCATCGGCAAGAACGGCGTCGGCAAGACGACGCTCTGCAAGATGCTCGCGGGCGAGCTCGAGCCGGACGCCGGGAAGATCACCTGGGGCCACGAGGCCACCGTCGGCTACCTCGCCCAGGACCACCGCGAGTCGATCCCGGACGGCACCACCGCGGCGGAGTGGCTCCACTCGTTCGACCCGAAGGCGACCAACGAAGAGATCCGCGGGATGCTCGGGAAGATGCTGTTCAAGGGCGAGGAGGGCCTGAAGCCGACCCACGCGCTCTCCGGCGGCGAGGCGGTGCGCCTCATCTTCTCGAAGCTGATGCTGACGAAGGACAACGTCCTCGTGCTCGACGAGCCGACGAACCACCTCGACCTCGAGTCGATCATCGCGCTGTCCGAGGCGCTGAAGCGGTACGAGGGCACCTGCTTCGTAGTCTCCCACGACCGCGACCTGATCAGCTCCTTCGCGACCCGGCTCTTCGCCTTCACGCCCGACGGGCTCGTCGACTGGAAGGGCACCCTCGACGAGTACCTGGAGAAGCAGGGCGAGGAGCAGAAGAAGGCGGCGCGCGGGTAGCCGCCCTCTCCGCGGCTCACATCCCTTCGATCACCCGGCGGAGCCGCGCCGAGACGTCGGCGGCGATCGGCGCCACCGCCGGGTTCGCCACCAGCTCGAAGAGCTTCGTCGGCTGGATCGACTGCACCCAGGTGGCCCCGTCGTCGCCGACGAAGACGTCGACGTTGCAGGGCAGGAGCACGCCGATCGACGGCTCGGCCTCGAGCGCCTGGTGGGCGAGCGCCGGGTTGCAGGCGCCGAGGATCACGTACGGCTTCCGCGTGACCCCGAGCTTCTTCTCGAGCGTGGCCTTCACGTCGATCTCGGTGAGCACGCCGAAGCCCTCGGCGGCGAGGCGCTCGCGCACCTTGGCGATCGCCTCCTCGTAGGTCCCTCCGAACTTCCTGGTGATCGCGTAGCTCGCTTCAGGTCCGGCCATGGGCTCCTCCCGGGGCGGCCCGGGGCGGGCCGCGCGCGTGCCGGATCTTGGGGCCGAGGCGGCCGCGGCGCAGCACCCGAATCCTCTCCCCCGCGCCGCGGCTCTCACGGCGCCCCGGGGGGAGATCGGACGTCGTGTGAGGACCGAGTCGCTGCAGACCGCCGGCGCGCCGCGCCGGGACGCTCTCGGCCGCCTCCGCGGCGCCGGCGAGCTCCTGCCGGGTCTCGCCCTCGCGGGCGCGGTCGCCGTCGCCGGCTGGTGGCTCGCCGGGATCGCCGGCGCGGCGGTCCTGCGGCTCCAGGGCCTCGACCCCGCCGGACGAGGCAGCCCCGTCTCGGCGATCTCGCTGTCGGTGATCCTCGGGCTCCTCGTCGCCAACACCGTCGGCGTGCACCGGCGGTTCGCGCCGGGGCTCGACGTCGCCATGAAGAAGCTGCTCCGGGTGGGCATCGTCCTGGTGGGGCTCAAGCTCTCGCTGGTGGACGTGCTCGAGGTCGGCCTCGTCGGCGTGCCGGTCGTCTTCGGACTCGTCGCCGTCGCCCTCGGCGTGACGCTCCTCCTCGCCCGCGCCGCGAAGGTGGGGCCGAACGTGGGCCTGCTCGCCGCAGCCTCGACGGCGATCTGCGGGATCACCGCGACGCTCGCCGTCGCGCCCGCGATCGAGGCCGACGACGAGGAGGTCGCGTACACCGTCGCCAACGTCACCCTGTTCGGCCTGGTGGCGATGCTCGCCTACCCGTACCTCGCCCACGCGCTCTTCGCCGACGCGCCGGGCGCGGCCGGCCTCTTCCTCGGCACCGCCATCCACGACACCTCGCAGGTGATGGGCGCGGCGCTCTCGTACCGCGAGGTGTTCGGCGAGGAGCGCGTCGCCCACGTCGCCGCGGTGGCGAAGCTGACCCGCAACGCGCTCCTGGTCGCGGTGGTGCCGCTGCTCGCGCTCCTCGCGGCCCGCCGCACGGGCGGCACCCGGGCGAAGGTGCGCCTCGCCGGCCTCTTCCCGCTGTTCGTGCTGGGCTTCGTCGCGCTCTCGGCGGTGCGGACGATCGGCGACGTGAGCCTCGCCGGCGGCGGCGCCGCCTTCGGCCTCCTCGACGAGGCGACGTTCCGCCGCGCGGTGAAGGCGCTCGGCGACGGCACCTCGACCTGGCTGCTCGCCATCGCGCTCGCCGGCGTCGGCCTCTCCACGCGCTTCTCGGTGCTGCGCCGCCTCGGCGTGCGGCCGCTGCTCGTCGGCCTCGCCGCCGCGCTCACCGTCGGCGGCGCGGCGCTCGCGCTCGCGGCGCTGGTCGGCCCGCACCTCGGCTGATCCGCCCCACCCCTCGAAAGGAACGCTCGATGTCGCTCCGCGTGCTCGCGCTCGCGCTCGCCCTCCTCTCCGGTCCGGCCGCCGCCGCGCCGCCCCCGCCGGCGGCGAAGGCCACGCCCGCGCCGAAGGGGAAGCTCGTCTTCGTGGCCGCCACCGGCGCCGAGGACCTGCAGACCCTCGCCTCCGCCTTCCGCCACGCGAGGCTCGCCAAGGCGTCCGGCCACCTCTCCGAGGTGGCATGGCTCGCCTACGGGCGGTCGGTCGTCGTCCTCGACCCGACGGACGGCACGATCCCGCCCGCGGTGCGGGAGGACGCGAAGGCGGCGGCCGCCGCCGGCGTGCGCCTGGTCGCCTGCCGGAACGCCCTCGAGAAGCACGGCATCGACCCGAAGAAGCTCGCGGTGCCCGCCGAGGTGGTGCCGAGCGGCGCGGTGGAGCTCGCCCGGCTGATCTCCGAGGGCTTCGAGGTCATCCGCTACTGACCCGCTCGGGCGACGAACCCTCGCGCGGGACCCGCGGCTCTCAAAGGGAAAGGAGAAGCGCCATGAACGACAAGACCCCCATCTTCCGCCAGCTCTTCGACGCCGAGTCCTCGACCTACACCTACCTGCTCGCCGACCGCGAGACCCGCGCCGCGGTGCTCATCGACCCGGTGCTCGAGCAGGTGGAGCGCGACCTGAAGCTGGTGAAGGAGCTCGGCCTCACCCTCACCCACGTCTTCGAGACCCACGTCCACGCCGACCACGTCACCGGCGCGGGCCTGCTCCGCGAGAAGACCGGCGCCACTGTGGTCGGCGGCGCGGCGGGCGCGCCCTGCGCGAACGTCCACGTCTCCCACGGCGACGAGCTCCGGGTCGGCGACCTCGTCTTCCAGGTGCTCGGCACGCCGGGGCACACCGACGACAGCGTGAGCTACCTCATCGGCGACAAGGTCTTCACCGGCGACGCGCTGATGATCCGCGCCAACGGCCGCACCGACTTCCAGAACGGCGACGCCCGGCAGCTCTTCGACTCGATCACCCACGTGCTCTTCGCACTCCCCGACGAGACCTTCGTCTACCCGGGCCACGACTACCAGGGCCGCACGGTCACCACCGTCTGGGAGGAGAAGACCCACAACCCGCGCATCGCCGGGAAGAGCCGCGAGGCCTTCGTGGCGATCATGGACAACCTGAAGCTGCCGAAGCCGAAGAAGATCGACGTCGCCGTCCCCGCGAACCGCGCCTGCGGCCTCGTCTCCGCGCCGCCGCCGCAGTCCGCGTAGCTCCGGGCTCCCTCCCTCTCCCGCCGTCTTCCTCCCGCGTCCGCCGCCCCGGCGGACGCGGCGTTTCACCCGTTCGCCCTCGAGGACCTCCGTGGCCCTGCTCGGTCTGCCCCTCGCCGCCCTCATCGGCCTCTCGCTGGGCCTGCTCGGCGGCGGCGGCTCGATCCTCGCCGTGCCCGTGCTGGTCTACGTGGCCGGCTTCGATCCGAAGCAGGGCATCGCCATGGGCCTCGCGGTCGTCGGGGTGACGAGCCTCGCCGGCGCCGTCGGGCACGCGCGCCGCGGCAACGTCGGCTTCCGCGCGGCGGCGATCTTCGGCGGCGTCGCCATGGTCGGCACCTTCGGCGGCGCGAAGCTGGCCGCGTTCATGTCCGGCGGCGTGCAGCTCGCGCTCTTCGGCGCCACCATGCTGGTCGCCGCCGTCGCCATGCTCCGCAGCGGCCGCCGCGCCGGCGCCGCGAAGGCAGCCGAGGCGCCCCGCCCGCCCGCGTCGTTCCCGATCCTCGCCGCGGCCGCGCTCGGCGTCGGGCTGCTCACCGGCGTCGCCGGCGTGGGCGGCGGGTTCCTCGTCGTTCCCGCGCTGGCGCTGCTCGCCGGCCTGCCGATGCACCGCGCCGTGGGCACCAGCCTCGCGGTGATCGCCTTCAACTCGCTCACCGGCTTCGTCGGCTACCTCGGGCACGTGGACGTTCCCTGGGCGTACCTCGGCGCCTTCGTCTCGATCGCCGTCGGCGGCAGCCTCGCCGGCGCCTGGCTCTCGCGCTTCTTCTCGCAGGCGGCGCTGAAGAGCTCCTTCTCCGCGCTCCTCCTGGTGATGGGCGCGCTCGTCCTCGTCGCGAACCGCGACGTCCTCCTCGGTGCGGTGCAGACCGCCCACGCCGCGGAGCCGGCCTCGCGCTGACGCGGGGCCTCTCTCCCACAGGAAGGTGTCATGACCGAGCAGCTCCTCCCGATCGCGGGCGGCGTCCTCATCGGCGTCTCCGCGAGCATCCTCCTCCTCTTCAACGGCCGCATCGCCGGCGTCAGCGGCATCGCGGGCAACCTGCTCGCGCCGGTCCCGCGGGCGGACTGGCCGTGGCGGTTCGCCTACCTCGGCGGCCTGATCGCGGGCGGCTTCTTCCTGCACGGGACGCTGCCGCACGCGTTCGGCGACGCCTCCGACGCCCCGCAGATGGCGGTGGTGGTGATCGCCGGGCTGCTGGTCGGCTTCGGCACGCGGCTCGCGAACGGGTGCACCAGCGGGCACGGCGTCTGCGGCCTCGCCCGCGGCTCGAAGCGCTCGCTGGCGGCGACGGTGACGTTCATGGCCGCGGGCGCGCTCGCGGTGCTGGTGGTCCGGCTCGCGGGAGGTGTGGCGTGAGGGCGCTCCTGTCCTCCCTCGCGGCGGGGCTGCTCTTCGCGATCGGGCTCGGCCTCGCCGGCATGACCGATCCGTCGAAGGTGCGCGCGTTCCTCGACGTCGGCGGCGACTGGGATCCGACGCTCGCGGCGGTGATGGCGGGCGCGGTGGTCACCCACGCGATCGCCCGGGCGCTGATCCTGCGGCTCCGGGAGCGGCCGGTCGCCGCTCCGGCGTTCCCGGACACCTCGAACAACGCCATCGACCGGCGGCTCCTCGCCGGCTCCGCGCTGTTCGGCGCCGGCTGGGGCCTCGCCGGCTACTGCCCGGGCCCGGCGCTGGTGTCGGTCGGCACCGCCGGCGTCGGCGCGCTGGCGTTCGTCGCCTCGATGGTCGCCGGGATGGCGCTCTTCCACGCGCTCGAGCGGCGCCGGGCCGCGGTGCCGGTGAAGAGAGACCGCTAGAGAACCGCGGCCGCGTCCCCCGGGGCGAGCGTGCCGCCCCGGAGGACGCGGGCGTAGGCGCGGGCGCTGCCGGGGTGCTTCGCCGGGTGGATGCGGCCGAAGGCGCCGCCGGCGAAGTACGGCACCAGGTGCTTGCAGGGCACGGCGAAGGAGGTGATCTCGACCATCACCTCCGCGCCGAGCGCGAGCCGCGCGCCGGGGACGACGCGGTCCCACGGCACGCCCGCGAGGGTCACGTTCTCGCCGGCCCACCCGGGCGCGAGCGAATGGCCCTCGGCGCGGAGCGCCTCGATCACCTCGAGCGACCAGAGGCAGACCGCGCGGTCGGGGCCGCCGTGGTGCTTCAGGTTCCGCTGCGCGTCGCCGGCGAGGCCGGCCGCGGTCACCTCGGCGAGGAGCACGGGCAGCTTGGGCACGCCGCCCTTCGAGGTCTGCAGCGAGTGGATCCGGCCGGTCATCGCGCCTTCGCCCGCCGCTTCATCCCGCGGAGCAGGCACTCCACGAGCGCGTCGACGCGAGCGGCGAGCGGGCGCCACGAGACCCACTCGTCGTCGCACTTCGCGATCTGCAGCGCGACCTGCCCGTGCACCGCGCCCCAGAGCGCCTGCGCCACCAGGTCGGCGTCGGTGAGCTCCGGCCGCAGCTTCTTCCTGGCGATCGCCTCCTCGACGGTGAGCTTCAGGAAGCCGTAGGCGTCCTCGTCGGGGTTGCCCTGCCGCGCCCGGTCCTCCTCGCCGAGCGGGAGCGGCGGGCGCGGCGTCATGAACATCAGCCGGTAGTGGTTCGGGTGCGCCTCGGCGAAGCCGACGTAGGCGCGGGCGATGGCGGCGAGGCGGGCGATCGGGTCGGCGACCGCCGCGAGCCGCTCGAGCTGCCCCGCCAGCGCGAGGAAGTCCTGCGTGCACAGCTCGCGGATGAGCGCCGCCTTGTCGACGAAGTGGAAGTAGATCGCCGGCGGCGTGTACTCGATCTTCTCGGCGATGCGGCGCATCGTCACCGCGTCGTAGCCCTCGGCCACGAAGAGCTCCCGGGCCGCCTCGAGGATGCGGCCCCGGATCTCGTCGCGCTGGCGCTGCCGCCGTGCCTGGCTGCCCACCGCCGCGGTCCTAGCCGCAGGTCGCCGCGTCGCAGGCGAGGTACTGCTGGATGCAGTTCTCGGCGATGCAGCCGTCGCAGCCCTCGCCCGTCGCGCACGGCACGTTGCAGTGCTCGAACATGCACTGGCCGAAGTCGGCGAGCGGCTGGGACGACGCGGAGCAGGTGTCGATCAGGCAGAGCTCCGCGCCGACGTCGTCGGCCGCCTGGCCCGAGCAGCCGAGCGCCTCGGCGCAGGTCTGGGTGCCCTGGAACACCGGGCCGGAGCCGGCGGCGCGGCAGTTCTCCGTCGAGTCGTCGAGCTTCGGGTAGTAGGTGGCGATGAACATGCACATCTCGTTCGTCTTCGCGCTCGGCCCCTCGATCACCGGTTCGGCGGCGTCGTTCACGAAGTCGCACTCGAAGTCGATGCGCTGGCCGCCGGCGACGGCGATGGGCGGGTCGTAGAACGCGGGCTCGACGTCCTCCCACCGGTCGGTGGCGAAGATCTCGCGGGGCTCGGCGAGGTCGCCGCCCTTCACCCACGAGCGGTAGCCGACGCCGCGCTTGTGCATGTGCGACATCGCGAACAGCAGGGTGACGTCCTCGGGGATCGCGCAGCTCATCCGCGCCGAGGCGGCGCCCTCGCCGGGGACGTGGATCGCCCAGTTGTAGAAGAAGAGCGTGCCGGCCTCCTGCCGGACCGCGGCGTCGGTGGTCCAGAGGTTCAGGCGCACGTCGGCCTCGAGCGGCTCGGGCGTCGGGTTCAGGTAGTGCGACTGCACCAGCACCACCTCGCCCGGCGCGAAGCGCATCGCCACGCCCGCGGGGAAGGCGAGCTCGTCGGCCGGGACCTGCGCCGCGTAGGTGACGCCGGTGAAGGCGAGGTCGAGGGTGGAGCCGCACTCGAAGCGATCGGCGCGATCGGCGAGGTCGGCGGGCGTGAGCGTGGTCCGGTAGAGCAGCAGGTGGTGCGAGCCCTCCGAGTAGGCGTGCTCGAACTTCGTCACCGCGAGGCCGGTGTCGGGCAGCGCCACGTACTGGCAGAACGTCGACTCCTCGCCGGGCGCGAGCTCCACCTGCATCCGGAGCTGCACGCCCTGGCCCTCGGGCGGCGCGACGAGCAGCTCCGTCCCGCCACCCGCGGGGGCGGGCTCCTCCGAAGGCTCCGTGCCACAGGCCGCGAGGGCGGCGAGCGCGAGCGAAAGGCCCGCGGCGATCCGAGCGTGACGCATCTTTGGGGTTCCCCTCTCGTGAACGCCGTTTTTCGACCTAACGGCGTTAGAATGCCGAGCGTTGTAAGGGTGTGACCGCCCGCCGTCAAGGACGGCCTCCGGCCGGGTCGCCGGGCGCACGGAGGAACACCGCGGCGGCGCGGACGCGTCACCGCGGGCGGCAGGGGGGTCGGGCGGTTACAGTGCGCCCATGCTCGCGCGCCTCCGGGAGCGCTTCGCCCTCGCGCCTCGCACCCTCGCCCTCGTCTGGAAGGCCTCCCGCGCCGGGACGCTGGGCCTCGGCGCGCTGACGCTCGCGGCGGCGATGCTCCCGCTGGCGATCGCCTGGGTGGGCAAGCGGATCGTCGACGCGGTGGTGGCGCGGGACTCGGAGCTCGCCCTCCGGCAGGTGGGCCTCGAGCTCGCGCTGGTCGCGGGCCTCTCGCTGGCGCAGCGCGGGCTCATGCTCCTCCGCTCCGTCCTCGGCTCGCGGCTCGCCCTCGACGTCAACGTGCTCATCCTCGAGAAGGCGCTGACGCTCGAGCTGACGCACTTCGAGGACCCCGAGTTCTACGACCGCCTCACCCGGGCACGGCGCGAGGCGTCGTCGCGGCCGATCTCGATGGTCGTCGAGCTGTTCTCGATGGTGCAGAACGCGCTCACGCTCGTGGGCTACGCGACGCTCCTGGTCGGGCTCTCGGGCTGGGCGGTCGGCGGCCTGGTCGCGGCGGCGCTGCCGGCGACCTTCGCCGAGATGCGCTTCTCCACGCTCGCGTTCCGGATGCGGAACCGCCGGGCGCCGGAGAACCGCCGGCTCAACTACCTCGAGCACGTCCTCGCCAACGACGGGCACGCGAAGGAGGTGAAGCTCTTCGGCCTCGGGCCGCTGTTCCTGTCGCGGTACCGGGAGCTCGGCGAGCGCGTCTACCAGGAGGACAAGGAGCTCGCGTCGCGGCGGGCGCGGTGGGCGTGGGCGCTCTCGCTCCTCGCCACCCTCGCCTTCTACGGCTGCTACGGGTGGCTGGCGGTGAGCGCGGCGCTCGGGCGCATCGGCCTCGGCGATCTCACCCTGTACGTGGTCGCGTTCCGGCAGGGGCAGCAGGCATTCCAGTCGGTGCTGTCGTCGATCGGCGGCATGTACGAGCACAACCTCTACATGTCGAACCTGTTCGAGTACCTGGCGCTGCCGACCGGCCCTGCGGCGCCGGCGCTCCCGGCAGCGGCGGGGCGCGGCGACGGCGTCCGGTTCGAGAAGGTCGGCTTCCGGTACCCGGGGCAGGAAGGCTGGGTGCTGCGCGGCCTCGACCTGCACATCCCGCACGGCCAGAGCCTCGCCCTGGTCGGCGAGAACGGCAGCGGCAAGACCACGCTCATCAAGCTGCTCACGGGGCTGTACCGGCCGACCGAGGGCCGGATCCTCCTCGACGGCGTGGACCTCGCCTCGTGGGATCGCGAGGCGCTCCGCCGGCGGATCGGCGTCATCTTCCAGGACTTCAACCGCTACCAGCTCGCGCTGAAGGAGAACGTCGGCGTCGGCTCGGTCCCGCACCTCGACGACGACGGGAAGGTCCGCGCCGCCGTCGAGCGCGGCGGCGCCACCGAGCTCGCCGCGGCGCTGCCGCAGGGCCTCGAGACGCCGCTCGGCAAGTGGTTCAAGCTCGAGGGCGTCGAGCTCTCCGGCGGCCAGTGGCAGAAGGTCGCCCTCGCCCGCGCCTTCATGCGCGAGGACGCCGACGTCCTCGTGCTCGACGAGCCGACCGCCGCCCTCGACGCCGAGGCCGAGCACGCCGTCTTCGAGCGCTTCCGCGCCCTCGCCCGCGGCCGCACCACCCTGCTCATCTCGCACCGCTTCCCCACCGTCCGCACCGCCGACCGCATCCTCGTCCTCGAGGGCGGCAAGATCCTCGAGGAGGGGAACCACGCGGCGCTGCTCGAGCGCGGCGGCAAGTACGCTCGGCTGTTCCGGCTGCAGGCGGAGGGCTACCTGTAGAGCCAGGCTTCAGGCTCCAGGCTCCAGGCTTCAGCAAGCAGGAAGCTCGGCGCTTCGCGCCTCGCGCCGATCGGCCCGCTCACCACGCAGCGCTCCGAAGCTCGGCACGGCCCTCCGGCGGAGCCGGCGATGGCTGAAGCCTGGAGCCTGGAGCCTGGAGCCCCCGCCGCGAAGCGGCGGGCTGGCTGGAGCCTCGCTTCACGAAAGCTTCAGCTTCGCCTTCGTCCGCGCCAGCCGCCGCGCGCGGACGACGCCGGCGACGGCGAGCACGAGCATCCAGAAGGCGACGATGAGGAGGCCGCCGAGCTCGCGGGCTTCCTCGCCGGGCCACATCTGCCGGCTGTAGCGGACCTTGGGGAACCAGACGGCGGCCCAGCCGAGGGCGGCGGCGGCGACGAGGGTGGGGAAGGGCCAGGCGGCGCGGCCGGTGGCGCCGAGGAGCGCGGCGAGGGCGGCGACGCCGTAGATCGCCATCCAGCCGATCGGATCGGGGTCGTTGTACTGGACGGCGACGGCGAGGCCGAAGACCGGGACCATCAGGCCGGAGAGAACGCGGAGGATCACGGCGTCACCTCGGGGCGGGGGCGGTGGATGGCGCCGGCGCCGGCGCGGCGGAGGCGATCGAGGAGCGTCTCGGCGCCCTCGGCCTCGGCGAGCGCGTGCTCGCGGGCGGTGATCGGCAGGAGCCAGAGGAGCCGCACCGGATCGCCCATGAACGGCGGCAGCGAGAGCTCCGGGGCGCCGGGCGGGTCGTCGGCGAGGAGGACGTGGGTGAAGCGCGGCCCGTCGGCGGGCTGCGGGATCACCCGGCAGGTGATGGTGTGGCCGCGGCCGAGCCAGGTGTAGCGATCCCACGGGAGCGCGGACTGCCCGCTCATCCACGAGAGCAGGAGCTTCGGGTCCGCGCCGAGCAGCGAGGGCTCGAGGCCGAAGGCGAGCTCCACGCGTCGCACCGACCGCGGGTCCTCGTGCACCTCGGTCACCTTCGGCTGCGGCCGGACCGACATCCCGCCGGTGGCGAGCACCACCGCGCCTTCCGGCTCGAAGCGGGCGAGGAACCGCGGCGGCCAGCGATCGCCGTCGATCTTGTAGTAGGTGCGGTGCGGGCCGAGGGCGCGCTCGTAGGCGCCGAGGAGCCGGGCCTGCACCTCGCCCCAGCTCGTCTCGCTCCACGCGTCCCAGAAGCGCACCGCGTCGGCGAGGCGCTCGAAGATCGGGTTGTCGCCGGGCGCGCCGAGCGGCGCGGCGAGCGGCGTCTCCTCGGTGCAGTCGCGGGCCCAGCCGGCGACCCGGGCGTCGGGCGGGATCACCGCGAGCACGTCGCCGCCCTCGAGCAGCGCGGCCCCGTCGCCCGACGGGAGCCAGGCGACCTCGAGCTCGTCGGCGACGGGCAGCTCGGCGCCGTCCGGGTGCGCGCAGGCGGAGCGCGGCAGCATCGGCGCCCGGCCCTCGCGCATGGCCTCGAGCTCGATCGCCTCGGGCGCGGGCCTGAGGTTCCGCACCCAGCACGAGCGCACGCCGAAGCCGGTCTCCTCGGCGCCGTGCAGGTAGAAGTAGACGCAGCGGCCGTCTTCCTCGACGACCGCGACCACGTTGGCGTTGGGACCGACGTCCTCGACCAGGACCCGGGGCGGGAGCATGACGGCGCGGCCTCCGAGCGCACCGAGGTATCACGGAGGGCCGAGGAACGGGAGCCACGCGGCCGCGCGCCCGTCCGGCAGGCGACGTCGACCGGCGCGGCTGTGGCATCTTCCGCCGCCACCGTCCCGAGGAGCCCGCCTTGCCCTACGACCTCACCCCGCTCCGTGCCCCCCGCGCCACCGGCGGGCTGCTCGAGCTGCTCGCCGCGCTCGTCGAGGGTCCGCTCGGCGGGCTGCTCGCCGGCAAGCTGCTCCGCGACGCGGGCATCACCGGCCTGCGCGCGGTGGCGATCGACGAGCCTCCGCCGGCGCTCCACCCGCTCCTCGCCGAGGCGATCGAGGCGACGCCGAGGCCGCCGCCGGACCTGGCCGCGCTCGCCGGCGCGCCCCGCGAGGGCGTCGAGAGCGTCGCGGCGTTCGCGGCCGCGTACCGCGACGGCCTCTCGCCGGTCACCGTCGCGGAGCGGCTCTTGGCGGCGATCGAGGCCTCGAACCGCGCGGCGCCGCCGCTCCGCGCCTTCGTCCACGTCGAGCCGCGCGACCTCCTCGCCCAGGCCCACGCCTCGGCGGAGCGGCTCCGCCAGGGCAAACCGCTGTCGATCCTCGACGGCGTCCCGGTCGGCGTGAAGGACGAGCTCGACCAGCGCGGCCTGCCGACCACCGTGGGCACGAGCTTCCTCGGCCGCGTGCCCGCCTCCACCGACGCCGAGACCGCCGGCCGGCTCCGCGCCCTCGGCGCGCTGCTCGCCGGCAAGACCAACATGCACGAGCTCGGGCTCGGCGTGACCGGCGTGAACCCGCACCACGGCGCCGCGCGGAACCCGCACGATCCGCGCCACATGACCGGCGGCTCGTCGAGCGGCTCCGCCTCCGCGGTCGCCGCCGGGCTGGTGCCGATCGCCCTCGCGGCCGACGGCGGCGGCTCGATCCGGATCCCCGCCTCGCTCTGCGGCCTCGTCGGCCTGAAGCCGACGTACGGCCGGGTGAGCGAGGCCGGCGCGGCGCCGCGCTGCGGGTGCGTCGCCCACGGCGGCGCGGGCGCGGCCCCCGTCGCCGACGCGGCGCTCGCGTACGCGGCGATCGCCGGGCCGGACCCGCGGGACGAGAACACGCTGCGCCAGCCGCCGCCGCACCTCGACGGCCTCGGCGACGGCGTGCGCGGCTTGCGCCTCGGGATCTACCGGCCGTGGTTCGAGGACGCCGCGCCCGAGGTGGTGCGGGCGTGCGACGCGCTCGTCGACGCCTTCCGGCGCGAGGGCGCGACCATCGTCGAGGTGGAGGTCCCGGACCTCGCCGTGCTCCGCGCCGCGCACCTCGTCACCATCGTCTCGGAGATGGCGGCGTCGCAGCTGCCGCACCTCGAGCACCGCGGGCGCTACGGCGCCGACGTGCGGCTGAACCTCGCGCTGGCGCGGCGGCTGTCGGCGTCCGACTACCCGCACGCGCAGCGGGCGCGGGCGCGGCTCTACCGGAGCGTGCGGGCGACGCTCGGGCGCGTCGACGCGATCCTGACGCCGTCGACCGCCTGCACCGCGCCGCGGATCGAGAGCGACATGCTCGGCAGCGGGCTCTCGGATCTGGCGATGACCGACCGGATCATGCGCTTCGCGCCGCTCGCGAACCTGACGGGGCTGCCGGCGATCTCGTTCCCGGCGGGACACGACGGCGACGGGCTGCCGATCGGGCTGCAGGCCCTGGCGCGCCCCTGGGACGAGGCGCTGCTCCTCCGGATCGCGGCGGCGGCGGAGCCGCTCGTCGCGCGCCGCGCGCCGGCGGTGCGGTTCTCCCTCCTCCACGCACAGCCTCCGAAGGGCTAAATCCTCGCGATTCCAGCCGGAAGCGGCGAGAATGGCGGAGCCTCCAGGGAGGGAGGATCCATGAAGCGTTCTGACAAGGCTCTGCTCTGCGCAGCGGCGCTGGTCGTGCTCGGCGCGGCCACGCTGGCGGCGTGTACCGACGTCCGTGATCCCAAGACCGGCGGCGACGGCGGCGGCGGCTCCGGTGGCACCGGCGGGGAAGGCGGCACCGGCGGCACCGGCGGCACCGGCGGCACCGGCGGCGAAGGTGGTGCGGGCGGCACCGGCGGCACCGGCGGCACCGGCGGCAC
>CAZDGH010000051.1:0-16099 GCA_964504805.1 uncultured Myxococcales bacterium
GAGGCCGACGTCGGCGGGAAGGTCGCCGAGATCCTGGTGCAGAACGGGCAGCCGGTGGAGTTCGGCCAGCCGCTCTTCCGCATCGAGCCGGCCTGACGTGTTCAAGAAGGTCCTCATCGCCAACCGCGGCGAGATCGCCCTCCGGGTGATCCGCGCCTGCCGCGAGCTCGGCGTCGAGACCGTCGCGGTGCACTCCACCGCCGACGCCGAGGCGCTCCACGTCCGCTTCGCCGACGAGGCCATCTGCATCGGCCCGCCGCCGGCGAAGGAGAGCTACCTGAACGTGCCCGCGGTGCTCTCCGCCGCGGAGATCACCGGCGCCGACGCCATCCATCCCGGCTACGGCTTCCTCTCGGAGAACGCCGAGTTCGCCGAGGTGGTGCACAACTGCGGCATCGGCTGGATCGGCCCCAGGCCGGAGATGATCCGGCTGATGGGCAACAAGGTCCGCGCCCGCGAGGCCGCGGCCAAGGCCGGGCTCCCGCTCCTCCCCGGCAGCCGGGAGACGCTCCGGGACGGGAAGGAGGCCGAGGAGACCGCGAGGAAGATCGGCTTCCCGGTGATCCTCAAGGCGGCGGCCGGCGGCGGCGGGCGCGGGATGAAGATCGTCCGCGACCCCGACATGGTCGCGCAGGCGTTCAACACCGCCTCGGCCGAGGCGCTGGCGGCGTTCGGCGACGGCTCGATGTACGTCGAGCGCTACGTCGAGAAGCCGCGGCACATCGAGATCCAGATCGTCGCCGACGAGCACGGCCACGTCGTGCACCTCGGGGAGCGCGAGTGCTCGGTCCAGCGCCGCCACCAGAAGCTGATCGAGGAGGCGCCGAGCCCGGCGCTGAACGCGAAGCTGCGGGAGAAGATGGGCAAGGTCGCCGTCGAGGCGATGAAGGCCATCAAGTACAACAACCTCGGCACCATCGAGTTCCTCCTCGACGAGCGCGGCGACTTCTACTTCATGGAGATGAACACCCGGGTGCAGGTCGAGCACCCGGTGACGGAGCAGGTGACCGGCGTCGACCTGGTGAAGACGCAGATCCAGCTCGCCGCCGGCGAGAAGCTCCCGTTCGGCCAGAAGGACGTGCGGATCGAGGGCCACGCCATCGAGTTCCGCATCAACGCCGAGGACCCGGTCACCTTCGCCCCGTCGCCCGGCAAGATCGTCGGCTTCCACGTGCCGGGCGGCTTCGGGGTCCGGTTCGACTCGGCGGCCTACGAGCAGTACAAGGTGCTGCCGAACTACGACTCCCTGATCGCCAAGCTCGTCTGCTCCGGCCGGGATCGCGACGAGGCCATCGCGCGGGGCAGGCGGGCGCTCGGCGAGCTGGTCGTCGAGGGCATCCGCACCAACGCCGCGTTCCACCGCCAGGTGCTGGCCTTCGGCGAGTTCCTCGAGGGCAGGTACGACACGCGGATCGTCGAGCGGATCCAGGCCGACGCGGCGCGGCGGGCCATCGAAAACGGCTAGTCGGGCCGCGGCCGTAGCCATTGACCCGGCACCCCGGCCCGACTACCCTTGGGGTTCGTTCTGGCCGGCCCAAACCGTCGTCCCCGCTACGGATTCTGACGGGTCCTCCTCGTCGGAGTTCGCTTCCATTCTGGGGGAAGCTCGCAGCTCGCTCCGCCGATGGACAAGAACAAGATCATCCAGGCCGCCACCAAGTTCGTCCAGAAGGGCCAGTTCGACAAGGCCATCGCGGAGTACCAGAAGATCCTCAAGGAAGATCCGAAGGACGTCCGGATCCTCCTCAAGGTAGGCGAGCTCCAGCAGAAGAAGGGCGACAACGGCCCCGCGGCGAAGACGCTGCTCGCGGTCGCCGAGAGCTACTCCGGCGACGGCTTCTTCCTCAAGGCCGTCGCGGTCTACAAGCAGGTCCTCAAGCTCGATCCGAACCTGGTCGAGGTGAACCTCAAGCTCGCGGAGCTGTACCAGCAGCTGGGCCTGATGTCGGACGCGATGGCCCAGTTCCAGCTCGTCGCCAACCACCACGAGCGCCTCGGCAACGGGGGGGCGTCGCTCGAGGTGCTGCAGCGGATGGTGGACCTCGATCCGGAGAACGTCGCCTCCCGGATCAAGCTCGCCGAGCTCTTCGCCCGGGACGGCCGCAACGGCGAGGCCGTCGGCGAGTTCCGCAAGGCCGCCGACTACCTGAAGTCGAACAACCGCGTCGACGACTTCCTCAAGGTCGGCGAGCGCATCGTCTTCCTCGACCCGAACGACGTGCCGCTGACGCGCGAGCTCGCGCAGGTGTACCTCGCCAAGGGCGACACCAAGCGCGCGCTCGCGAAGCTGCAGAACTGCTTCAAGGCCGACCCGCGCGACATCGAGACGCTGCACATGCTCGCCCAGGCCTTCAAGGACCTCGGGCAGCTCACCAAGACGGTCTCGGTCTACAAGGAGCTGGCGAAGATCTTCTCCGAGGCGGATCGCTTCGACGAGGAGAAGGCGACCTGGCGCAAGGTGCTCGAGATCGCGCCGGACGACGCCGACGCGCGCACCGCGCTGGCGCCGAAGCGCGTGCAGCCGCTCGGCCCCGGGCCCGACGAGTTCCCGATGGCGCAGCCGCCGCGGCCGAACGTGGCCGTCTCGGCGCCGCCGATGCCCTCGGGCCCGCCTCCGGGCGCGCGTCCCGCCGCAGGGCCGCCGCCGGGCGCGCAGCGCGGCGTCTCCGCGGCGACGCCGGGGCCGAAGGGCGGCCGGGACGCGATCCCGAAGCTCCTCACCGAGACGGACGTCTACGTGAAGTACGGGCTGCAGGACAAAGCCCTCGAGCACCTGAAGAAGATCTTCGGCCTCGACCCCGACAACGTCGACGCCCACGAGAAGGCCCACAACCTCTTCTCCGCCAGCGGGAACTACCAGGCCGCGCAGGAGGAGCTGATCACCCTCGCGCGGCTCTGCGAGCAGCAGGGGCAGCTCGAGCGCGGCCGCGTGCACTTCGCCAAGCTGCTCGAGCAGGCGCCGCACCTGCCCGAGGTGGCGGAGCTGGTGGCGGCGTACGGCGCCGCGCCCCCGCCGCCCGAGGCCGCCGACGACGCCATCCTGGTCGAGGCCTCGGACGACGAGGTGCTCGTCGCCGACGGCGAGGACGAGAGCCTGCTCGCGCCGCCGGAGCCGTCCGCCGGCGACGAGATCGTGCTCGACGCCGGCGACGCCGCCGTCGACGACCTCTCGCTCGAGGTCCCCGGGGACGGGGACGTCGACGCCGCGCTCGCCGCCGCGGCCGACGCGGCCGCGGAGGAGCTCGACGACGCCGTGTCGCTCGACGCGTCCGCCGGCGAGGAGATCTCCTTCGAGGGCGGGATCGACCTCGAGGTGCCCGAGGACGACGTCGAGGTGCGCGGCCCCCCGCTCGCCGACGCCGACGACGCGGCGCTCGAGGCCGCGGTGTCCGCCGCAGGCTCGGACGACGACGCCGGCTTCAGCCTCGACGCCGACGCGGGCGAGGAGCTCTCGCTCGACGCCGAGCCGGTGATCGAGGACGAGCCCGAGCTCGCGCCGCAGGTCGAGGACGAGCTCCTGGGGGGCGCCGAGGCCGAGCTCTCGTTCGGCGCCGACGACGACGTCGCGCCGCCCGCCTTCGAGGAGGACGCGCCGATCGCGTCCTTCGACGACGAGGAGACGACCGACGGCGGCCGCACCGACTCCGAGGTCCACGAGCTCCCGACGCAGATGATGGCGGCCGGGGCGATCCCCGAGCTCGCCCAGATGCGGGCGCAGTGGAAGGAGGAGCAGGAGGCGTCGCAGGACCTGCCCTACGAGCCGCCGGATCTCGACGCGCCGCTCGACGACGATCTGCACGCCGAGCTCGACGCGCCGACGCTGCCCGGGATCCCGGCCGGCGGCGGGCGCCACACGGCGCCGACCGCGGTGGGGCCGTCGCCGCTCGCCAGGGCCGCGCCCGAGCCCGAGCCGGAGCCCGAGGCCGCCGCCGAGGAGAACCCCTGGGGGCTCGAGCCCGAGGACCTCGAGGAGATCGCCACCGAGCTCGAGGAGGCCGACTTCCTAGCCTCGCAGGAGCTGTGGGACGAGGCCGAGGAGGCGCTCCGCTCGATCCTGTTCCGGGCGCCGGGGCACCCGGTCGCCGAGGCGAAGCTCGCGGTCGTCCTCGCGAAGGGCGAAGCTCCGGCGGCCGAGCCCGCCGCGGCGCCCGCGGCCGACGACGAGGGCCGGTTCGATCTCGGCGCCGAGCTCGCCGAGGAGCTCTCCGGTGAGCCGCCGCCCGCCGTCGACGAGTTCCAGTACTCCGCCGAGGACGTCTTCGAGGAGTTCAAGAAGGGCGTGCAGCGGGCGGTCCGGCCCGAGGACTCGCAGACGCACTTCGACCTGGGCATCGCCTACAAGGAGATGAGCCTCCTCCGCGACGCCATCGGCGAGTTCGAGACCGCGCTCGCGGGGTGCCGCGGGCAGGCCCGCGAGGTCGACTGCCTGAACATGATCGGCATCATCCGCATCGACCTCGGCGAGATCCGCGAGGCGGCGGAGAGCTTCCGGGAGGCGCTCGCCTGCCCGCAGATCACGCCCGACGTGCAGAAGGCCATCCACTTCGAGCTGGCGTCGACCTACGAGAAGCTGGAGAGGCCGGGCGAGGCCCTGCACTTCTACGCCCGCGTGGCGAAGGTCGACGGCGCGTTCCGGGACGTGAAGAAGCACGTGGCGCGCCTCGA
Source organism: uncultured Myxococcales bacterium (assembly GCA_964504805.1). Classification (GTDB taxonomy): domain Bacteria; phylum Myxococcota; class Myxococcia; order Myxococcales; family Vulgatibacteraceae; genus CAZDGH01. Next base: position 4,666 of record CAZDGH010000051.1, read on the forward strand.
GGCGGAGGGCGTCGAGGAGAAGGTGGAAGAGGCGCCGAGGAAGGGCGGCAACGGCTCCGCGGCCCACGGCCACGGCGCCGAGGACAACGGCCCGGGGAAGCCGCCGGGGGCTGCCCCCGGCAAGTCGCGGAAGATCGGCTACGTCTAGGCGTTCTGGGCGTCGAGGAACCGACGAGTGAGCTACCTCGAGCACTTCGAGCTCCAGCAGGAGCCCTTCTCGAACGCCCCGGTCAGCCGGTTCTACTACTCGTCCACGCAGCACCAGCAGGCGCTCGTGCGCCTGATGCACGTCGTCTCGAACATGAAGGGGCTGGCGATCCTGGTCGGCGACATCGGCCAGGGCAAGACGACCCTCGCCCGGCGCATGCTCGACAGCCTCCCGGAGGACGAGTACGAGGCGGCGCTCCTCGTCATCATCCACTCCGGGATCACCGCGTCGTGGCTGCTGAAGCGCATCGCCCTGCAGCTCGGCGTGGAGAGCCCCGCCGAGGAGAAGCTCGCGCTGCTGGGGCAGCTCTACCAGCGCCTCGTCCAGATCTACGAGTCGGGGAAGAAGGCCGTCGTCCTCATCGACGAGGCCCAGATGCTCCAGACGCGGGAGATCATGGAGGAGTTCCGCGGGCTGCTGAACCTCGAGGTGCCCGAGCGGAAGCTGCTCTCGTTCGTCTTCTTCGGCCTGCCGGAGATCGAGCAGAACCTGAAGCTCGATCCGCCGCTCCACCAGCGCGTGGCGCTCAAGTACCGGCTCGAGCCGTTCGACCTCTCGTCGACGCAGGCGTACGTGAAGCACCGGCTCCGGCTCGCCGGCGCGCCGCGGAACCCGTTCCAGGACGAGGCGGTGCAGGCGATCCACCGGTTCAGCCGCGGCCTGCCGCGGGTGGTGAACACGCTCTGCGACAACGCGCTCTTCGAGGCGTTCCTCGCCCGGCAGGCGGAGGTCGATCCGAAGATCGTCGAGCGGATCGCCGCCGATCTCGGGCTCCGCGAGCAGGTCGAGGCCGAGGAGCGCAAGGGCCGGCGGGACGAGGTCTACAGCCCGCCCGGCGCGCCCGGCGCGCCCGCCAACCGGACGCTCGCGGCGGCGGCCCCGGCCGTGGCGCCGAAGGTCGACCTCGCGGAGATCGATCGGTACCTGGAGGGGCTGGGCAAGCTGTAGCGCCCGCCCGTGCCCTCCCGAGCCATGTCGTGAAGAAGCGATGGGCGCTCCGGTTCCTGCTCTTCGTCGGGGCCTTCGTCACCGCGGTCGTGCTCGTGCTCCAGACCGCCTGGGCCGGCCAGCAGCTGTGCGCCCGGGGGCGCGGCCTCCTCCAGCGGTTCCTGGGGGAGGAGGTCGAGCTGGCGCAGTGCCGCCTCGATCCCCTCGGGACGCGGATCGAGATCCGCGGCATCCGCGTCGGGCCCGAGGCCGCGCCGCGGTTCGCGGCGGACCTGCTCCTCGTGCGCTTCGCGCCGCTGCAGGCGTTCGGCGGCACCATCGCCATCGACGAGCTCCGGCTCGACGCGCCCGAGGCGGCGCTCGATCTGACCGTGCCCTCCGCGGAGCCGTCGGAGCCGTCGGACGACGGGTGCCTGGCGATCCTCGACCGCATCCGCGTACGCGACCTGCAGGTGACCAGGGCCCGGGCGGACCTCGCCCTTCCCGAGGGGCGGCTGGTGTCGGTGCGCGGCCTCGACGTCCGCGGCCGCAGGGTCGCGGGGGCGTACGACGTCGGCGTGGGCGTCGCCTCCGGCGGCTACGAGGACCGCACCCGGCACGTCCCGCTCGAGAAGCTCGCGGCGCGCGTGCGCCTCGACACCGGCGAGGAGCACCTCGAGGTGCAGCAGCTCGACCTCGCGGCGGGCGGCGTCTCGGTCTTCGCCGGCGGCGAGGTGCGGCGCCTCTGCCGGCCGGAGCTCGGCCTGCGGGTGGTGGTCAAGGCGCCGGTCGAGTCGCTGGCCGCGGCGGCGGGCGTCACGCTCGAGCGGCCTCGCGGGACGGTGGAGCTCGACGCCCGGCTCGAGGGTACCGCCGAGGAGCCCGGCGGCTCCGGCAGCCTCGCGCTCCGCGGCGTCGCCTTCGAGACCGTCGAGCTCGGGCAGCTCGACGCGGCGTTCCACCTCGCGGAGCGGAAGCTCTTCCTCGACGAGGTGGTGTGGCCGATCGAGGCCGGCCGCGCGGTGGTGAAGGGCGAGATCGGCCTCGACGGCGACCTCCCGGCGAGCCTCGAGGTCCGCACCGTGGACCTCGACTTCCACCGGCTCCTCGCCCGGCTGCCGATCAAGAACACGCCGGTGATGATGCGGATCGACTCGGTCCACAAGCTCGGCGGGCGCCTCCTGGGCGGCCTCGAGCTCGTCGGCCAGAGCGAGCTCGACATCGACGCCTTCCGCGTGAGGGACGTGCCGTGGCACGTCGCCGAGGGCACGACGATCGTCGAGGTGCCGGGGCGGATCCGGCTGGAGACGCCGGTCCGGATCTCGCTCGAGGGCATCGACCTCGAGGCGCCGCGGATCACCTTCGGCGGCGGCAGCGTCATCGACGCGCCCACGCGCCTCAACTTCTCGAACGCGAAGGGCATGACGATCCGCGCGGTGGCGAGCCACGTCGATCTCGCCCACGTGAACGGCCACGTCGCCGGCATCTCGATGGCCGGCGCCGGGCGGATCGAGGCGACCATCAGCGGCCCCTACGGCGAGAACCTCATCGAGGGCTCGATCGACCTCGAGGGCGCCCGGTTCATGGCCACCGAGCTCGGCCACGTGGTCGCGAGCGTGCGCGCCCTCCCGGACGAGGAGTTCCTCGAGTTCCTCGACGTGAAGGGCCGCCGCGGCGCCTCGAGCTACGACGGCGATCTCCGGGTCGACCTCGCCGGCGCCGAGCCGGTGCTCGCGGCCCGGCTGCAGCTGCCGGACGGCGCGCGGCTCGAGGACGGCTTCGGCGCCGCGCGCGACGCCAGCGGCGTGTTCCGGTGGCTCGAGCAGCACCTGCACGGCCGGGTCGAGGCGGTCACGGCGAAGGTCGAGGGGCCGGTCTCGGCGCTGCAGATCGCCGGCGCGATCGCGGCGCGCGACGTGTCGCTCCTCGGGCGCCGGTTCGACACCCTGCGGCTGGGCGTCGGGTTCGACGGCAAGACGCTGCTGCTCGAGGACCTCGAGCTCGCGCGGGGCGGCGGCAAGGCGAGCGGCCGCGCCGCGGTGGCGATCCTGCCGCGGCCGGGCGTGGCGGCGGCCGACCTGCCGGCGCTCGACGTCGCCGTGGACGCCGAGGGGCTCCCGGTGCGCGAGCTCCTCGGCGAGCTCGGCGAGTCCGCCGACCTGAAGGGCGGCTTCGGCGGGAAGGTGGTGCTCGAGGGGCCGGTGGAGCGCCTGCGGATGACGGGCGAGCTCTTCGCCGGCGGGCTCTCGGCGTCGGCGGTGCCGCTCTCGGCCGCGCGCCTCTCCCTCACGCCGCGCGACGACGGCAGCGTGCTCGTCGAGGGGCCGGTCTGCGGCGCCGGCACGCTCTCCGCCACCGTCGGCCTCCGCGAGGACCTTCCCTTCGACGCGCGCTTCGCCGTCGAGGTCCGGGACCTCGGCCGGTACCTGCGACCGCCCGCGCCCGGCGAGTCGGCGATCGGCGGCGAGCTGGCCGGCGTGGTCACCGCGAAGGGGCTGCTCGGCGACGTCGGCGAGGCGGCGGGCACCGTGGCGCTCCCGAAGGTGGTGCTCGAGCTGGGCGACTACCGCGTCGAGAACCAGGGCGAGGTCCGGGCCGAGTACGCCGGCAGCTCGTTCCGCCTCCACGCGCTCTCCGTGCGCGGCGACAACACCGAGCTCCGGCTCGCCGGGACCCGCTCCGCCGCCGGCGCCCTCGACCTCGCCGCCGACGGCCGCTTCGACGCCCGCATCCTCGACAGCGTGGTGCCGCAGATCGAGCACGCCACCGGCGTGGTCGAGCTCAAGGCCACCGTCACCGGCACCGGCCACAAGCCGGTCCTCGTCGGCTCGGCGCAGGTGCAGCACGGCTCGTTCCGCGCCAGGGAGCTGCCGATCCAGGTGCAGAAGCTCGACGGTACCCTGGCGTTCTCCCAGAACCAGGTGGTGATCGAGCAGGCGCAGATGGCGATGAACCAGGGTCGGGCCGTCGTGCGCGGGACCGTGGCGCTGAAGAGCTGGGCGCCGGCCTCGGTGGACGTGGCGGCCGACCTCGAGCGCGTCTCGTGGCGCCTCCCGGCGGACTGGCCGGCGGTGGTGAGCGGGCGCCTCCACCTCGGCGGCGGCTGGCCCTCCTCGCTCCTCCTCGGCGGCGAGCTGCAGGTGGAGCGGCTGCGCTACTCGAAGGACCTCGACCTCGAGCGCTCCGTCTTCGACTTCTCGCGGCGGGTGCGGCAGGCGCCCTCGGCGGACGAGGAGGAGCGCCTCCGCTTCGACGTGGCCCTCATCGGCGGGCCCGACATGCGCGTCGACAACAACCTGATGAAGGCGAAGCTGCAGTTCGTGGCGCCGCCGGGCGCCCGCGACGCGCGCCTGCGCCTGGTCGGGACGAACGTGCGCGTCGGCCTCCTCGGCGCGGTGGAGCTCGTGGACGCGGAGGCGGTCTTCCGCGGCAACGAGTACCGGATGACCCAGGGCGTGGTGGAGTTCACCGAGCGCGACCGGATCGACCCGGAGTTCGACGTCACCGCCGAGACCGAGGTGCGCGACTACCGGGTGACCGTCCACGCCGCCGGCCGGCTCCCCGAGCCCGGCGACAGCTCGCGGTTCGAGCTCGATCTCGCCTCGGAGCCCTCGCTGGCGCAGGCCGACATCGTCACGCTCCTCACCTTCGGCATCACCTCCCGCGACACCGCCGGCGGCGCCGGGGCGGCCGCCGGCGCGGGCGTGGCAGCCGAGGCGCTCCTCGCCGTCTCGGGCCTCGACGAGCAGGTGAAGCGCTGGCTGCCGGACAACGGCGTCTTCCAGGATCCGAACCTCTCGGTGACGAGCCAGTACTCGGAGATCACCGGGCAGCTCGAGCCGATGGCGCTGTTCGAGACCAAGGTGCTGTCCGACCGGCTCAAGCTCAAGGCCGCCACCCCGTTCTCCACCTCGAAGGGCCGGCGCGCGTCCGCCGAGTACAAGATCGACGAGCACGTCTCGGGGCAGGTGCTCTGGGAGAACGAGGAGACGGGCTACAGCGCGGGCGACGTGGGCCTCGACATGAAGCTGCGGTGGGAGTGGGAGTGACCGCGGCGCTCGCCCTCGCGCTCGCGCTCGCCGCCGCCGCCGAAGCGCCGCCGCCGCCGCCGCCGCCGCCGGCGCCGGAGGCGGTCCCGGCGGTGGAGCAGCCGCTCGTCACCGGCGTCTCGATCAAGGCGCCGTACGGGATGGCGCCCGAGCTGTACGAGCCGCTCGTCACCGTGCGGGCCGGCGACCGGCTCTCGCGCCGCGAGGTGCGCCGCAGCCTCGTGCTCCTGTTCGAGAGCGACAGCTTCTCCGACGTCTCCGCCTTCGTGCGCGAGGACGGGCCCGGGCGGGTGCTGGTCACCTTCGTTCTCGAGCCGAAGCGCTTCGTCTCCCGGGTCGAGCTCGTCGGCGCCGGGCCGCTCGAGCTCGACCGGCTCCGCCGCGCCGCCGCGCTCCGGGCGGGCGACGAGTTCACGGACGATCGCCTGGAGCGGGCGGTGACGGGGATCGAGGAGGCCTACGCCCGGATCGGCTTCGCCTCCCCGTCGGTCGAGGCCAACCTGGACTACGAGGAGGAGGGGGTGGTGGTGCGCTTCCGCGTCGACCGGGGCGCGCCCACGGTGCTGGCGGCGGTGCAGCTCGTCGGCGATCCGGGGCCGGCGGCGCTGGCGCGGAGCGCGCTCACCCTGAGGCCGGGCGACACGCTCGACTACGAGCGGCTCGAGGCGGACCTGGAGCGGCTGCGGCAGCGCTACCGCGAGGCGGGGCACTTCCGCGCCCAGGTCGGCCAGCCGGTGGTGGCCGGCGGCGCCGGCGCCGGTCCCGCGACCTTGCAGGTGCCGGTGCGGGCCGGGCCGGAGATCCGCTTCCGCTTCGACGGCCACCACGCCTTCGGCGAGCGCCGCCTCCGGGCCGCCCTCGCGTACCGCGGCGAGGAGCTGCTCGACAAGGCGATGGTCCGCGAGCTGGCCGAGCGGATCGAGCGCGCCTACCGCCGCGCCGGCTGGTACGACGCCGCGGTGCGCACCTCGGAGCGCCGCTCGCCGGACGGCGCGCGGGCGACGCTCACCTTCCACGTCGACGAGGGGCGGCCGCTGCGCGTCGACCGGGTGGTGTTCGACGGCAACGCCCGGATGGACGACGAGACCCTGCAGGCCGTCGTCGACGAGGTGCTGGAGACGGCGCTGGTGGAGGTGCGGCCGGTCGAGCCTCCGAGCTCGGCGGAGCTCGACGCCGCCGGCGTCTCGGGGCGCACCGGCGTCCGGCCGCCCGCCTTCGCCGACGTGCCCGCGGTCCGGGTCTACGACGACGAGCTCTACCGCCGCGTGCTCGACGCCCTCGAGCTGCGCTACCGGGACCTCGGCTTCCTCGACGTCGCGGTCACCGGGCCGAGGGTCGAGATCGACGAGGCGCGCCGCACCGCGGTGGTGACGGTGCACGTCCGCGAGGGGCCGCAGACCCTCGTCGAGGCCGTCGGCTTCCCGGGCGTGGCCCGGGAGCACCTGGCGCCCCTGGTCGAGCTCGTCGGCCTGCAGGAGGGCCAGCCGCTCTCGGAGCGCCGGCTCGAGGAGCAGCGGCTCGCGGTGCGCGCCTGGTACGCGAAGCTCGGCCACCTCTACGCCTCGGTGGACGCGCGCTGGGAGCGCCCGCCCGCGGACCCGACCCGCGCGGTGGTGCGCTTCCACGTCCGCGAGGGCCCCGAGGTGCGGGCCGGCCGGATCCTGGTGCAGGGGAACCGGCGCACCGACGACGAGGTGATCCGCGACGCGCTGCTGTTCCGGAGCGGCGACGTCCTCGGCAGCGAGCAGCTCGCCGACAGCCAGCAGCGGCTGATGCGCCTCGGCCTCTTCCGCACCGCCGCCATCCGCCCGCTCGATCCCGACATCCCCGCGCCGGTGAAGGACCTCGTCGTCGACGTCCGCGAGCGGCCGATCCGCGCCATCGAGGTCGGCGGCGGCGCCTCGATCGCCGACGGCCCCCGCGCCTTCGCCGAGTTCACCGAGCGCAACATCGCCGGCCGCAACCTCGAGTTCACCGCCCGCACCAAGGTGAACTACCAGGTGTTCCGCGACGAGGTGGTGGCGATGCCGCTCGACGAGGGCGTCGAGCGGCAGGTCGACCTCGGCCTGCGCTACCCGCGCATCTACGGCTTCCCGCTCGACGTCGGCGCGCGCCTCGACCTGATCCACGAGCGCGACATCCGCCCCGCCTACGCGCTCACCAAGTTCTCCGGCATCGCCGGCCTCGACTGGCCGGCGACCAAGGTGCTCGCCACCTCGCTGCAGTTCGAGCTGGAGTCGAACCGGTTCACCCGCTCGGCGAACGTCGAGGACCTCTACGGCGACCTCTCGCAGACCGACCTCGAGCGGCTCCGCTTCCCGGAGGGCCAGACCCTGCTCGGCAGCGTGCGGCCGAGCGTCGTCCTCGATCTCCGCGACGATCCGGCGAACCCGCACGCGGGCGGCGTGCTCAAGGCCACCACCGACTACGCCCACCACCTCGGCGGCGACTTCATCGTCAACTTCCTGAAGCTCCAGGGGACCGCCACCGGGTACGTGCCGGTCGGGAGGCGGACGACGCTCGCGGTCTCGGCGTCGGGCGGCAAGGTGCTCCCGCTCTCGAGCGAGTCGCTGACGATCCCGCCGAAGCGCTTCTACCTCGGCGGCGCCACCACGCTCCGCGGCTTCCCCGAGGACGGGGTGGTGCCGCAGGACCGGCGCGCGGCGCTGCAGCAGGAGATCTCCGAGTGCGGGGCGCTGGTGTTCGACGCCGGCTGCACCACCGCCGCCCGGTTCCTCCAGCAGGGCAGGGACGTGCCGTCCGAGGGCGGCGAGATCTTCCTGCTGCTCAAGGGCGAGCTGCGGTTCCCGCTCTACCGGGACCTCATGGGCGGCGTGTTCGCCGACGCCGGCAACCTCTGGCTGGACCAGACGGCGTTCGATCCGACCCGGCTGCGCCCCACCGTCGGCACAGGCCTGCGCTACGCTACGCCCGTGGGCCCGATCGCGCTCGACCTCGGCGTGAACCTGTCGCCGGACGCTCTCCTCAACGAGGACCCGTTCGCCCTCCACTTCAGCATCGGGCTGTTCTGAGCGGCGGCCATGTTCTACCGGCTCGCGCGGCTGTTCTTCGGGTTCTGCCTCCGGCTCTTCTACCGGCTCGAGATCGCGGGCACGCCGCCGCCCGAGGGGAGGCCGGTGCTGTTCTGCGGCAACCACCCGAACGGCCTCCTCGACCCGGCGCTCGTCCTCGCCACCTCGCCGCGGACGATCCGCTTCATGGCCAAGGCGCCGCTGCTCCGGATGCCGGTGCTCGGCTGGATCCTCCGGGGCATGCGGGCCGTGCCGGTCTTCCGCGCGCAGGACGGCGCCGACACCGGCCGGAACGCCCGCACCTTCGACGCGGTGGTCGACGCGCTGGTCGCCGGCGGCGCGGTCTGCATCTTCCCCGAGGGCACGAGCCACTCGGTGCCGCGGCTCCTCAAGCTGAAGACCGGCGCCGCGCGGATCGCGCTCCTCGCCCAGGAGAAGCTCGACCCCGGGCGCGGCCTGCTGGTGGTGCCGGTGGGCGTGACCTACGCGGCGAAGCACCGGTTCCGCTCGCGTGCCCTGGCGGTCTACGGCGCGCCCATCGACGCGGCGCCGTTCCTCGGGATCGAGGGCGGGGAGGAGCCGCGGATGCGCGCTTTGACCGAGGCGATCCGCGACGGCCTCGCCGCGGTCTGCGTCGAGCTCGATCGCGCCGACGAGCTGCCCCTCCTCGCGCGCCTCGACGCGCTCTACGCCGCCGAGCGCGGCCTCGAGGCGGCGGGCGGCGCCCTCGGCCCGGCGTTCCCGCGCTGGAAGACGATCCTCGCCGGCCTCGAGTACCACCGCACGCGCTCGCCGGAGCGGGTGGCGAAGCTCCGCGAGCGCCTCGAGGCGTACGTGGCCCGGGTGGATCGCCTCGGCCTGGTCGAGGAGGGCCTCGACCGGAGGGTCGGCCTCGGCGCCGCCCTCCGGTTCGCGGCGGTGCGGCTCCTGCCGCTCCTGCTCCTCGCGCCCTTCGCCCTCGCCGGCGCGATCGCCTTCTACGTCCCGTGGAAGGTGCCGGGCTGGATCGCCGACGCGCTCCAGGTCGGGCTCGACATGGTGGCGACGGTGAAGCTGCTCTCGGGGCTCGTGGTCGGCCTGCTCACCTACGGCGGGTGGTGCTGGCTCGCGCTCTGGCTCGGCGGACCGTGGGCCGCGCTCGCCGCGGCGGCCGTCCTCCCGGGGCTCGCCGTGCTGGCGCTCGGGTGGAGCCACGCCGCCGAGGAGGCCGCCGAGGACGTGCGGGTGTTCGTCAGGCTCTTCGGCCGCGAGGGGCTCCGGGCGAGGCTCGTCGAGCGGCGCCGGGCGATCGTGGACGAGGTGGACCGGCTCGCCGCCGAGGTGTCGGCGGCCGAGCTCCAGGAGGCGGAAGCATGAGCACGAAGCAGAGGGTCGTGGTGGCGGGGATCGTCGCCCTCGGCCTCGTCGCCGCCTCCGGCCGGCGGGTCGTCTTCCAGCAGCCGGGCATGTTCGGCGAGCTCATCGTCGAGGAGGACGAGCGCGGGCAGCGCTACCTCCTCTTCGAGGCCAACGGCGACACCCAGAGCGCAGGTCGCCCCGACGACCCCGGGCACCTGCAATTCGAGTACACGCGCCTCGCCATGGCCGGCCTGGCGGTGGTGCCGGAGCCGAAGCGCGCGCTCTTCGTCGGGCTCGGCGGCGGGACGATGCCGCGCTTCCTCCGGCTGCACTACCCGGCGCTGTACATGGACGTGGTGGAGATCGACCCGGCTGTCGGCATGGTGGCGCGGCGCTTCTTCGGCTTCGCCGAGGACGACAGGCTCAAGGTGCACTTCCAGGACGGCCGGGCGTTCGTCGAGGCGAAGGGCGAGCCCTACGACCTCGTCGTCCTCGACGCCTACGGCTCCGACGACGTGCCGCCGCACCTGGCCACGGTCGAGTTCCTCGAGGCGGTCCGGGCGAGGGTGACCGAGGACGGCGTCGTGGTCGCGAACCTCACCGCCTCGCCCGGGAACAAGCTCTACGAGCGGATGCTGGCGTCGTACCGGGTCGTCTTCCCGCACGTGGTCGTCGTCGACGCCGAGATCTCGGAGAACCGGATCGTCCTCGCCACCCGGAAGCGGCCGCTCCGCGAGGACGCGCTCCTCGCCGGGGCGGAGGCGCTCCGGAAGGCGAAGAAGCTCCGCTACGACCTCGCCGGGATGATCGAGGAGGGCTTCCACGACGAGCTCCCGGTGCCGGCGGGCACGAAGGAGCTCCGGGATCCGAAGAAGGCGCCCGCGGCGGTGCCGGCGAAGGCGGGGGCCCGCTAGCGATCGGCGGCGAGCTTGCCCTCGGCGATCGCCTCCATGTCCCTCCGGAGGACGCCGGCGCCGAGGAGCAGGATCGCGCCCGCGAGGGCGATGACGAAGGCGTTCACCACGATCGCCCGGCCGAGCGACGAGGCGTCGCTGATGGAGCCGATCACCGTGGGCGAGAGCGCGTCGCCGAGCATGTGGATGACGAGCACGTTGGCCGCCACCGCGCTGGCGCGCATGGTCGCCGGCACCACGTTGACGAGGGCGGCGTTGAGCGGGCCGGTGTTGAAGAAGAGGAAGAAGAGCGCCGCGAAGATCGCCGGCCAGTAGATCGCCGGATCCGTCGCCAGGGCCGCCACCAGCGCGCCGGGCACGCCGAGGACCAGGCCGCCGCCGCTGCAGAGGAAGTAGCCGCCCCTGTGCCGCGCGCCGAGGCGGTCGCCGAGGAAGCCGCCGGCGAGCGTCCCGAGGAACCCGGCGACGATGAGCGTGCCGCCGAACCAGACGCCGGCGTCGTCGAGGGGCACGCCGCGCTCGCGGTTCAGGAACGTCGGCATCCAGGCGCCGAGCCCGCCCATGGCGAAGGTCATCGCGGTGGTGCCGGCGGTGTTGACGAGGAAGCTCCGGGTGCGGAGCAGCGTCCTCGCGATCGCGAGCGGGGAGGGCCGCTCGTCGCCGCCGCGGTGCGCGTCCATGCCGCCGCGCACCGGCTCCGGCAGCAGGAACGCCACCAGCGCGAGCGCGACGCCGGGGAGGCCCGCGACGAGGAAGGCCGTGCGCCAGCCGTGGTTCGCGCCGACCCAGCCGCCGACCGCGTAGCCGATCGCGATCCCGACCGGCATCGCCGCGTAGAAGAGCGACAGCATGCGCCCGCGTCGCGCCGGGTCGAAGAGGTCGGAGATGAAGCTCGGCGCCATGGCCGCGTAGCCCGCCTCGCCGACGCCGATGAGCGCCCGCGCCACGAGCAGCTCCTCGAAGCTC
>CAZDGH010000051.1:16109-20356 GCA_964504805.1 uncultured Myxococcales bacterium
CGGCGCCCCCGCGCTGCTCGTCCATGCCGGCGCGGCCGGCGCTCCTCACCGTGGCCGCGCTCCAGACGAGCACGCCGCCGCCGATGAACCACTTGCGGGGGAACCGGTCGCCGAGGATGCCGGTGAACGGCGACGCCACCGAGTACACGACGAGGAAGCTCGAGGAGACGATCCCCATCTCGGTGTCGCTCTTGCCGAACTCGCCCTGGATCAGCGGGAGGATCCCCGCGATCACGTAGCGGTCCATGTAGTTCAGCAAGTTGATGCCGGTGAGGACGAGGAGCGCCACGTAGGCGCGGGCCGCCGGCGCCGGCATGGGGACGGCCGGGTTCACGGGCGCGCCTCGGCCACCGCCAGCCAGCCGAGGCCGTGGAGGGTGGTCGAGAGCGAGACCGGCGCGAGGCCGTGCGACGAGAGCAGGCCCTCGAGGGCCTCGCGCCCGAAGGCGCCGCTGGTGCGTGCGGCGACGCGCCAGGCGGCCATGGTGAAGCCGAGGTGCGGGCCGAACGCGAGCACCGCATCGGCGAGGCAGCGCGCGTCCTCGAGCACCGACTGCCGCACCGGCTCGAGGAGGACGAGGCGGCCGCCGGGCTTGAGCACGCGGTGGATCTCGTCGAGGGCCCGCTCGCGATCCGGCAGCAGGTAGAGGAACGAGTGGCCGGTGACCGCGTCGGCGCAGCCGTCGCGGAACGGCAGGTCGAGCGCGCTGCCGTGGATCCAGCCGCAGCGCCCGCCGGCGTCGGCCTTCGCCGCCCGCCGCACCATCGGGCCGGCGACGTCGAGGCCGACGACGACGTCGTCCGGGTGCGTCCTCGCCAGCGCGAGCGCCGAGACGCCGGGGCCGCAGCCGAGGTCGAGGACGAGCCGCCGCTCGCCGGCTGGGAAGTGGCCGGCCATCTCGGCGCAGTGCGCGCGCCAGGAGTCGTGGCGCGTCATCAGGTCGTAGGGCAGGGCGAACAGCTCGAAGATCGCCTTCGGTAGCGCCATGCGCCTCCCTACGCGTACCGCCGGGCGAGGAGCCCCCAGCGGATGCCCTTGTCGCTCACGGTGAGCGCGCGTCCGCCGAGCCGCTCGAGGACGGCGAGCAGGATCTCGGCGCCCGCGACGATGGTGTCGGCCCGCTTCGGCGGGAGCCCCGGGACGTGGCGGCGCGCCTCGAGCGGCAGCGGCGCCAGCCGATCGGCGAGCGCCCGCACCTCGGGCGCCGGGAGCTCCTTGCCGTGCACGAGCCTCCCGTCGTAGCCGTCGAGGCCGAGCGAGATCGCGCACAGGGTCGTCACCGTCCCGGCGATCCCCACCACCCGCGCGCCGGCCGGGGCCCGCGGCACGTCGGCGACGGCGCGGGCGAGGTCGGCCCGGAGCGCCGCCAGCTCCGCGCCGGAGGGCGGATCCGAGGCCAGGTGCCGCTCGGTGAGCCGCACCGCGCCGACGTCGAAGGAGCGGCGGAACGCGAGCCGCTCGCCCTCGCCGACGACCACCTCGGTGGACCCGCCGCCGATGTCGAGGATCGCCAGCGGCCCGGGGCCGAAGTCCGCCCGCGCCGCCTCGTAGGACAGCTCGGCCTCGAGGTCGCCGGAGAGCACCTCGACCTCGACGCCCGCCGCCTCCCGCGCCCGGTCGAAGAAGAGCCTGCCGTTGCGCGCGTCGCGGGCCGCCGAGGTGGCGGTCACCGACAGGGCCTCGGCGCCGGCCTGCCGCGCGGCCCTCGCGAACGACGCCAGCGCCTCGACCGTGGCCTCCACCGCGTCGGGTGCGAGCTCGCCGGTGCGATCGACGCCCTTGCCGAGGCGGGTGATCTCCATCCGCTCGTCCACCGCGACGAAGCTGCCGTCGGGGCGGCGCTCGGCCACGAGCAGGAGCACGGAGTTCGTGCCCACGTCGATCACCGCGGCGCGCACGGCTACCTCCGGAACGGGCCCCAGGCGGGCGCGCTGAACTCGCCGCCGTCCGCGGGGCTGACGCGCTTCTGCACCGCGCCGTCCTGCGAGGAGACGTAGAGCGCCGCCTTCCCGTCGCGCGTCGACGAGAAGACCAGCATGCGGCCGTTCGGCGCCCACGCCGGGTGCTCGTTGTTCCCCTGGTCCTGGGTGATGCGCTTCACCTCCTTGGTCGAGACGTCGATGGTGAAGACGTCGAAGACGAGCCGCTCGTCGCGGGCGGTGAAGGCGATGAGGTCGCCGCGCGGCGACCACGCCGGCGTCTGGTTGTAGTTGCCGAGGCGGGTGAGCCGCTCGGGCTCGCCGCCCTCGGCGGGCATCACGTAGATCTGCGGCGTGCCGGCGCGGTCGGAGACGAAGGCGATGCGCCTGCCGTCCGGCGACCACGACGGCGAGGTGTCGATGCCGGGCTGGCTGGTGAGCTTCTTCTGGCCGGAGCCGTCGGCGTTCATCACCCAGATCTCGGAGTTGCCCTCGTCGGACATGGTGAACGCGAGGCGCTTGCCGTCCGGCGACCAGGCGGCGCCGGTGTTGAGGTCGCCGCGGGCCATCAGCGACCGCGCCTTGCCGGTGCCGACGTCGGCGACCCAGATCTCCGGGTGGCCGTTCGGGTACGCGGCGGTGCGCCGGTAGAAGGTGAACGCGACCTTCGAGCCGTCCGGCGAGTACGAGGGGAGCAGGGCGATGCCGCCGCGCTCGGTGAGCGCCCGCGGCGCCTTCCCGTCCCAGTCCGACAGCCAGATCTCCTTCGCGCCCTTCGCCCGGCGGACGAAGGCGATGCGGGTGTCGAAGGCGCCCGGCTCGCGGGTGAAGTACTTCACCAGCTCGTCGGCGAAGCGGTGCGAGAGCCTGCGGGCCTCGCGCTTCGGCGCCTCCACCACCACCTCGAGCTCCTTCTTGCGGGTGGTGACGTCGAACAGCCGGAAGGTCGCCTTGACCGGGTCGCCGCCGGCGAGCTCGATCTTCACCAGGCCGTCGGCGCCCACGTCGCTCCAGCGATCGAAGGCGATCTTCTCGGCGGTGGCGCCCTCCCGCGGATCGGCGAGGTGCGCCTTCTTCGGGATCACGTCGAAGAGGCCGCTCACCGCCAGGTCGAACGACAGCGTCTCCTCGAGCTCGGCGCCGGTCGCCACGGCGTCGCCGGACGCGATCGGCGTCGCGATCGCCACGGGGTAGGGCCGGAACGTGGGGTTGCCGATCTCGAGCACCGGGCGGGCCGCGTGGGCGGCGACCGGGAGCGCGAGGACGAGCAGGCCCGCGAGGGCAGGGAGGTGCGACAACGTGGCCTCCTGGGAGCGAAAACCGGCGTCCTTCCTAGCACATGGAACGGCCGCGGTCCGGTCAGCTGCCGCTGGCGCGGAACACCACGTCGATGCCTTCGCGGGAGAGATCCGCGGCGAGGTGCTCGGGCGGCGGCGGCAGCGTGCGCACCTTCCCGATCGCGGCCTCGAGCGCCTGGTCGAACACCGGGTTCTGCGACGGCTGCACGATCTCCGAGCGGGCGATCGCGCCGTTCCGCTGCACGTAGATCCGCACCACCGCCCGGAGCGAGACGCGCTCCTGGTCGGAGATCGTCGCCGGCACCTCGTAGCGATCCTGGATGCGCTTCTTCACCAGGGCGAGGTAGCGCTCGCCCTCTTCGGCGTTCTCCGCGTCGCCGTCGGGATCGCCGTCGAGCGCGCCGACCGGGTCCTCGGCCGCGCCGGCGGCGGCGGTGGCCTTGAACCGCTTCATGATGTCGTCGAGCTTCTGCTTGCGGTCGTCCGGCTTCTGCGGCGCCGCGGCCGGCGCCGGGGCCGGCGAGGGGGCGGCCTTCGCCTCGGCGGCCGGCGCGGGCTTCGGCGGCGCCGGCACCGGCGCGGGCTTCGCCGCGGAGGGCGGCGGCGGCGGCGCTGTCTCCTTCCGCGGGAGGAAGCGCTCGTCCCGCGGCTTCCCCTGCCGGACGAGCTTGGCGGTGATCGGCTTCTGGGAGAGATCGATCCGAGGGCTCGAAGGCCACAGCGCGACGATCACCACCGCGAGGGCCAGCAAGAGGTGCAGCCCGAGGCCGACGACCCAGGCCCAGCCGTACGGCTGCGGCCTCCGGATGAGCGAGCTGTCGGCAAAGGTGCCCACGCCGATCGAACCCCGGCCCTACCGGCCCGGTTCCCGGGCGCGCTCGACCGGATCGGTGATCATCCCCATCGCCGGGATCCCCGCCCGCTGCACGATCGCCATCACCTCGACGACGTAGCCGTAGGGCAGGTTCTTGTCGGCGTGCAGGTAGATCTCCTTGTCGGCCTGCGCCTTCGGGTTCGCCTTGAGCTTCTC
>CAZDGH010000052.1:0-20219 GCA_964504805.1 uncultured Myxococcales bacterium
AGCGCGCGCTCGCCGACGAGCTCTCGCGCGAGGTGCTCGCGCCCGCCGGCGTCCGCGGGCTCGTCAACGCCTTCCTCGTCGCCGGCGACGCGCCGCCGCTCGGCTGGCTCTGCCTCGGCACCGCCGAGCCCTCGGAGGAGGCGCTCGAGCGGCACGGCGCGGCGCTCGGCGAGGTCGCCCGCGTCGCCTCGGCGACCCTCGCCTCGGCGCTCGACCTCGCCCGCTCCCTCGGCGCCGTCGAGCCTCGCGCGGCCGACGAGGCGCTGGCGCGGCTCTCGGCCCGGGAGAGGCAGGTCGCCGCCCTCGTCGCCGACGGCCTCACCGACCTGAACGTCGCCTCGCGCCTCGCCGTCTCCGAGGAGACGGTCGGCACGCACCTGCGGCGCGCGTACCGCAAGCTCGGCATCCACAGCCGCGCCGAGCTGGTGGCGCTGCTCGCGTCGGGTCGGCGCCGCGGCTAGTTCGAGCAGACGACGTCGAACTTCAGCGTCGGCGCCTCGGTGAGCGTGCACCGCGTCTGCGCGTTCTCCTCGCAGTGCATGTCGGTGAGCACGCCGCCCGCCGGGCAGACGATCTCCACGCGGACGCGGAAGTCGTGCGTCGTGTTGGGGTCGTTGGCGATCGGCTCGCTCTCCTCGTCGACGATCGCCTCGCAGATCTGCGGCTCGCAGGAGCGGGTGCCGACGGTGTTCCACGGGTTGCCGGTGCCGGGCGCGACGGTGTTGTTGCCGGTGATCTCGAGGCCGAAGTGCGTGCCCTCGTCGTCGAGGTGGTACAGCGGGTAGGTGCCCGGGCCCGTGTAGCCGCGGAGCCGGAAGCCGAACGCGCTCTCGTCGTCGTCGTCCGGGTCGACGGGGCCGACCATGACCGCGAGATCCTGCGCGGCGGCGGCGTCGATCACGTCGCAGGTCGTCTGGGCGACGACGCCGGAGATCCCGGCGGTCATGGTGAACTGCTGGTCCAGGATCGGCGAGTAGCAGTCGAACGAGGCGGCGAGCTCGACCTCGGAGCAGACGGAGGCGGCGCAGCCCGGCGCGATCGTCGGCCCCGCATCGGCGGGGTCCTCCTCGGCGGGGGCGCAGGCGAGGGTGAAGGAAGCGGCGAGCAGGGCAGGGATGAGCGAGCGGGAGTTCATGGGTCGAAAGGGTACCCGGCGGGCCCTGCGCGGCCGTGTCCCACGAACGCGGTACGTCTTCGCGTCAGGGCTGCGGCTGCTCCTCGGGCGGCTGCCGCTGCTCCTCGAGCTCCGCCTGCTGCGCCTCGGTCAGCGCCCGCCGCGCGAGGAAGGTGAGCTCGAGCTCCTGGCTCTGGCTCTCGTACGGCAGCCCGCCCCGCACCCGGTACAGCACCTCGTCCGGCCGCTCGCCGGGCTCGACCGCCACGTGGAACTCGCTGGCGTGCGCGTCGTACGACCACGGCTCGTCCTCGCGCGTCGCCCAGCAGCCGACCATCGACATCACCGGGCCGCCGGGGCGGAGCGCCTGGTAGTCGGTCAGCGTGTACTCGTTGCCGGGCGCGAGCGCCGGGTCCTCGAGGCCGCCGTTGACGATGTCCACGAACACCATCCCGAAGCCGTCCCGCCCGGGCACCCGCAGCTCCACCCGCGCCGAACCCTCGCTCGCGCCGCCCGACGGCGTCACGTCCGCGACCTCGAACCGATCGCCGGCGAGCGTCCCGGTGAGCGACGCGGTCTGGACCTCGAGCGGCCCCTCGCCGTACGGGCCGTCCTGGCCGGCGAGCGCGGCGCGCAGGAGCGCGTCGAGGTCGCAGGCGGCGAGCGCGAGCAGGCACAGCGGGGCGAGGCGCTTCATGGGATCCCTCCGGAGGCCGTCCGGCAGCGTCCGACGGGACCCGCCCGCGGTTATGCAACCCCGCGTCGCTCCAGCCGAATCGCCGGGTGCTCACACCCAGGGGCGTACACGGGGAAACCCCCAGCGGCGGGTCAGGCGCGCTCGTACACCCACGCCGCGGACGCCGGCAGCCGGAGGGCCACGCTGCCGCCGGGCGGCACGTGCAGCTCCGCCGGCGCGGCGCGACCGGCGCCGCCGAAGGCCGGGTCCTCGGTGTCGAGGACGAGGCGCCAGCGGCCGGGCGCGAGCGACACCGTGGCCTCGCGCGGCACGTCGGCGAAGCCGAGGAGCGCCGCGAGCCGGGCGTCGCCGTGGAAGCGCTCGAGCACCACGAGCTCCGCGGCGTCGTCCGCGGTCGCCTGCGTGCGCGCGCCGCGGTCCGGGCCGCCGAGGGCGGGGTGGGCGCGGCGGAGCGCGAGGAGCTTGCGGTAGAGCGCGAGCATGCCGGCGTTCGGCGGTCTCTCGCGGTCCTCCGGCGCGAGGACCGCCGACACGAAGGTCTCGCGCGCCTGCGGGTCGGGCACCTCGCCCGCCCAGGCGAACGAGGCGAACTCGCGCTTCCGGCCCTCGCTCACCGCGCGGCCGAGGGCCTCGTCCTCGTGGTCGGTGAAGTACGGGAACGGCTGCGGCGCCGCCCACTCCTCGCCCTGGAAGAGCAGCGGCACCTGCGGTGCGAGCAGGCACGCCGCCGCGCCGAGCCGCGCCCGGGCGAGGCCGGCGAGCGGGGCGATGCGCTCGCCGCGGGCGCGGTTGCCGATCTGGTCGTGGTTCTGCAGGCAGACGACGTGGGCCTCGGCGGGCATGCCCGCGGCGCTCCTGCCGTGGACGCGCCCGCGAAAAGGAGACATCCGCGAGCCGTCGTAGACGAAGCCGCGGGCGTACGCCGCGGCGAGGTCGGAGGCCTTGCCGAAGTCGGCGTAGTAGCCGTTCGTCTCCCGGGTGAGCAACGCGTGGAGCGCGTGGTGCAGGTCGTCGCTCCACTGCGCGTCGTGACCCCACCCGCCGGCGCTCCGCGCGCGCACGACGACGGGATCGTTGAGGTCGCTCTCGGCGATCACCTGCCCGCCCTCGGCCTGCACCGCCGCGGCGAGCTCGGCGAGGACGTGCTTCGGGGAGTCGTCGGCGATGGCGTGCACCGCGTCGAGCCGGAGCGCGTCGACGCGGTAGTCGCGGATCCACTGGAGCGCGTTCTCGATCGCCCAGCGCCGCACCTGCTCCGAGCCCGGCCCGTCGAAGTTCACCGCGTCGCCCCACGGCGTGTGGTGACGGTCGGTGAAGTAGGGCCCGAACTCGCGCAGGTAGTTCCCGTCGGGGCCGAGGTGGTTGTAGACGACGTCGAGGATCACCGCGAGGCCGGCGCGGTGCGCCGCGTCGACGAAGCGCGCGAGGCCGACCGGCCCGCCGTACGGCCCGTGGACCGCGAACGGGTGGACGCCGTCGTAGCCCCAGCCGTGCACGCCCGGGAACGCGGCGACCGGCAGCAGCTCCACCGCGTTCACGCCGAGTGACACGAGGTGGGGCAGCTCGCGGATCGCCGCGTCGAAGGTGCCCTCGCGGGTGAAGGTGCCGACGTGGAGCTCGTAGATCGCCCAGCCGCCCACCGGCCCGTCCCGCGGCGCCGGCGCCTCGGGGCGGAGCCGCGCGAGGTCGACGACCGCGCTCGGGCCGTGCACGCCGTCCGGCTGGGAGCGCGAGCGCGGGTCGGGGCGGCGGCGGCCGTCGGGGAAGAGGAAGCGGTAGCGATCGCCGGGCTCCACCGCGTCGACGGTGGCGTGGAGCACCTCGCCGTGCCGCTCGAGCGGCACGAGCCGCGTCGGCGCCGACGGCGTCCGCGGGAGCAGCTCGAGCACGAGCCCCTCCGCGAGCGGCGCCCACACCGCGAACGAGCAGACGCCACCCGGCAGGGGCACCGCGCCGAGCGGCGGGGTCGGCCTGGCGACACGTTCCATGGAGGGCATCATCGCCGCCAAGTAGGTGGCGGCGGGGCGGAATCCCAAGCGCCCGGACGGGGCCCGCTACCGATACTCGACGCCGTCCCAGACGAGCAGCCCGTCGCCCTCGTCGAACGTGCCGGCGTAGGTGGCGCCGCCGGCGGTCTCGCCGGCGATCACGCCCTCGTCGCAGGTGTACGTGCCGCTCTCGCCGACGTCGGAGTGGTGCCACGTGAACGTCCCGTCGGAAAACGTGACGCTCCAGTGGCCGAGCACCGGGCCGTCCGGCCCGAGGCCGACCTCGAGCTCCTCGACGCTCTGGAACGTGCGATCGAGGATCGCCTGGCACGGATCGGCGCCACCGCCGCCACCGCCACCGCCACCGCCACCGCCGCCCGCGTCTCCGTCGTCGCCTGCCGGGGCGCAGCCCGCGAGCAGCGCGGCGAGGAGGGCCAGCCGAAGGACGCTCATGCCCGGAACGTTAGCCCCGCCGCGCCGAGAAGCCAGCCCACCGGCCCGCGGGAGCGGGTAGATTGCCCGCGCCTTGGACCTGCCCGCCGCACCCGCCGTCGAGGTCGCCGGCCTCTGCCGCCGCTACGGCCGCACGTGGGCGCTCGCCGGCGTGGACCTCGCCCTCGCGCCGGGCCGCGCGCTGCTGCTCGCCGGCCGGAACGGCTCGGGCAAGTCCACGCTCCTGCGCGTGCTCGCCGGCGCGCTCCGGCCCGACCGCGGCACCGCGAAGATCTTCGGCCGCCACGCCGCCGCCGCCCGCGACGCGACCGCGCTCCTCGGCCACGCCTCGTACACGTACGAGGCGCTCTCGTCCCTCGAGAACCTGCGCACGGTGGCGTCGCTGCTCGGCAAGCCGCACGCCCGCAAGGACCTCCTGCCGCTGCTCGAGGAGGTCGGCCTCGCCGACCGCGCCGACGATCCGGTCGCGGTGCACTCGGCCGGCATGCGCAAGCGCCTCGCCATCGCCCGCATCGTCCTGCAGGCGCCGAAGCTCGTGCTCCTCGACGAGCCCTACGCCGCCCTCGACCCGCCCGGCTTCGGCCTCGTCGACGGCCTGGTGGCGAAGCTCCGGGCGGAGGGCGCGACGGTGATCGTCGCCTCGCACCTCCTCGAGCGCTCCGCCGCGATGTGCGAGGAGGGCGTGGTGCTCGAGAAGGGCCGCGTCGCCTGGCGCGGCCCGGCGTCGGCCCTGCCGAAGGAAGCGGGGCTCGCCGAGTGAAGCAGCTCGTCGCCGTCCTCCGGAAGGATCTCCTGCTCACCTGGCGGAGCCGCGCGCAGCTCTTCGCCGTGCTCGTCTTCGGCGCCACGTCGCTGCTCCTGTTCTCGTTCGCGATCGGCCCGGTCGCCGCGCTGCTCCGGCCGCTCGCCGGCGGCTTCCTCTGGGTGGCGCTGCTCCTCGCCTCGACGCTCTCGCTCTCCGAGTCGTTCCGCGCCGAGGTCGAGCAGAAGGCCTTCGAGGGCCTCCTGCTCCTGCCCACCTCGCCGCCGGCGCTCTTCTACGGAAAGGCCCTCGCCAACACGTTGCAGCTCTTCGTGCTCGGGATCGCGCTCGTGCCGGTGATGGTGGTGCTCTACGACGCGGCGCCCACCCGCCTGCCCGCCCTCCTCGGCGTGCTGGCCCTCGGCGCGGCCGGCCTCTCGGCGCCCGGGACGCTGTACGCCGCCATGGCGTCGCAGGTCCGGGCACAGGCGGTGCTCCTCCCGCTGTTGCTCTTCCCGCTGGTGGTGCCGGTGCTGCTGGCGGCGACCAAGGCCACGGGCCTGCTCCTCCTGGGCGATCCGATGGAGGAGCTGGGCTCGTGGACCGCGCTTTTGTTCGCCTTCGATGCGGTGTACTGGAGTCTCGCCGGCCTGCTCTTCGGGCAGGTCGTGGAGGAGTAGCGCGCATGGCCGCTTCGCGACTGCCCAGGGTCGGGCTCGGCATGATCGCCCTCGCGCTCTTGCTGCTCGCGGTCGGGTCGTACTTCGGCCTCTTCGTGGCGCCGCCCGAGCACTACATGGGCGAGGTCCAGCGGATCATGTACGTCCACGTGCCCACCGCGTGGATCGCGCTGCTCTCGTTCACCGTCGCCTTCGTCTGCGCGGTCGTCTTCCTGCTCACCCGCCGCTGGGCCGCCGACGCCTACCTCGAGGCCACGGTCGAGGCCGGCGTCGTCCTCTCGTTCCTCCTCTGCGTGCAGGGCGCGATCTGGGCGAAGCCGACCTGGGGCGTGTGGTGGGCCTGGGACCCGCGGCTCACCACCATGGCGGTGCTGCTCGCCGCCTTCCTCGGCATCCTCGCGCTGCGGCGCTTCGTCGACGACCCGGTGAAGCGGGCGGTGTGGAGCGCGGTGGCGGTGATCGTCGCCTCCGCCGACGTGCCGATCGTCTACTACTCGGTGAAGTGGTGGAACTCGATGCACCAGCTGCAGTCGAGCCCCGAGACCGTCGCCAAGCCGATGCACCTGCCGCTCCGGCTCAACGCCTTCGGCATGCTCTTCCTCACCTGGGGCCTCGTCCTGCTCCGCGCCAGGCTCGCGACCCTCCGCCGCAAGGAGGAGCTCGCCCCGCCGCCGGAAGCGCCGGCCCCCACGATCGCCGGCGAGCCGGCAGGGAGCCGCGCATGACCGGCGGAATCGTCCAGGGCGGGTGGGAGTTCGTGTGGGCGGCGTACGCCCTTTCCGCGGTGGTGCTCGGAGGTTATGCAACCTCGGTGATCGTGCGGCTCCGGGCCGCGGGGCGCGCCGCCGAGCGGAAGGAAGGCAACCGATGAGCGAGGTCACCGCCGCACCCGATCGCGCGGAGAGCGAGCGCGCGCCGGTCTCCGGCAACACCAAGCTGTTCGCCGCCGGCGCCATCCTCGTCGCCGCCGCCGCCTTCTCGGTGCTCGCCTTCGGCGGCATCGGCGAGAACCTCGTCTACTACTGGGGTCCGAAGGAGCTGCGCGCCGCCGGCGACAAGGCGATCGGCGCCTCGATCCGCCTCGGCGGCCAGGTCGCCCCCGGGACCGTCGCGTTCGACGCCGGCGCCACCAGCCTCGTCTTCGAGGTCACCGACGGCGTCGAGCAGGTGAAGGTCCACAGCCAGGGCGTCCCGCCGCAGATGTTCCGCGAGAACATCGGCGTCGTCGTCGAGGGCACCATGACCCGCGGCGGCACGTTCGAGGCGAACCGCCTGATGGTGTCGCACGGCAACGAGTACCAGGCCCCGAAGGCCGGCGAGAGCTACGACTCGAAGAAGCTCATCGACTCCACCGAGGGGCTCTCGAACTAGATGCTCTCCACCCTCGGCAACGGCCTCGTCCTCGCCTCGCTCCTCTCCGCCGCCGTCGGCTCGATGCTCGGCTTCGCCGCGGCGATCCGGAAGAGCCCCGACGCGCTCGCCTGGTCGCAGCGCGCCGCCTACCTGTTCGCGGGCCTCATCGTCACCGCGAACCTGGTGATGATCTACGCGCTCCTCGCCCGCGACTTCTCGGTCTCGTACGTGGCGCAGGTCGGCTCGCGCAGCGTCCCGACCTGGGTCGCGGTGGTGAGCCTCTGGTCCTCGCTCGAGGGCTCGATCCTGTTCTGGGGCGCGATCCTCGGCCTCTACGTCGCCGCCGCGACGCGGTCGCTCCGCGGCCGGTGGCCCGAGCACGTGCCGTGGGCGATGGGCGTGATGCTCGCCTGCGGCGTCTTCTTCACCTTCCTCATCGCCGGCCCGGCGAACCCGTTCCACGCGGTCCCGAACCCGCCGCTCGACGGCCCGGGGCCGAACGCGCTGCTCCAGAACCACATCCTGATGGTGATCCACCCGCCCATGCTCTACCTGGGCTACGTGGGGATGGTGGTGCCGTTCGCGCTCGCGGCGGCGTCGCTCTTCGCCGGCCGCCTCGGCGGCGACTTCGTGAAGCCGCTCCGCCTCTGGCTGCTCGTCCCGTGGACCTTCCTCTCCGCCGGCATCGTCATGGGCGGCTGGTGGGCCTACGAGGTCCTCGGCTGGGGCGGCTACTGGGCGTGGGACCCGGTGGAGAACGCGTCGCTGCTCCCGTGGCTCACCGCCACCGCGGCGGTGCACTCGGCGCTGGTCGTCGAGCGGAAGGGGATCCTCAAGGGCTGGACGACGACGCTCGTCCTGGCCACGTTCCTGCTCACCATCCTCGGCACCTTCATGACGCGGTCCGGCGTCTTCAACTCGGTGCACTCGTTCACCCAGAGCGACATCGGCCCGACGTTCCTCGCCTTCCTCGGCCTCGGGATCGTCTTCTCGGTCGTGCTGCTCGCGTTCCGCATCGGCCACCTCGAGCCCGAGGGGCGGATCGAGGACGCGAAGAGCCGCGAGAGCGCGGTGCTGGTGAACAACCTGCTCTTCGTGATGCTCACCCTGACGGTGCTGCTCGGCACCGTCTTCCCGCTCATCGTCGAGGCGGCGCAGGGCCGGCAGATCTCGGTCGGCGAGCCGTACTTCAACCGCATGGGCGTGCCGCTCGGCGTCGCGGTGCTCTTCCTCATGGGCGTCGGCCCGGCGCTGCCCTGGGGCCGCTCCTCGCCGGCGCAGGCGAAGAAGGCGCTGCTCCAGCCGGTGATCGGCGGCGTCGGACTGCTCGGCCTCGGCCTCGCGCTCGGCGGCCGGGCGCCGTGGCTCCTGGTGACGCTCTTCTGCGGCGGGTTCGCGGCGCAGGTGACCGTGGCGGAGCTGCTCCTGCCGGTGCGGCAGAAGCTGAAGGGCGGCAAGGCCGGGCTCGGCGCCGCGCTGCTCACGCTGCTCGGCCCGGGGCGCCGCCGCCTCGGCGCCTACGTGATCCACGCCGGCGTCGCCATCGTGCTCGTCGCGGTGGGCGTCTCGTCGAGCGGCAAGCTCCACGCGGAGCAGTCGCTGGCGAAGGGCGAGACGATGCGCGTCGGCGCCTACGAGCTCACCTTCCAGGGCGCCGAGACCGTCCGCGAGCCGCACCGCGAGTCCACCCTCGCCCACGTCTCGATCGCCCGGGACGGCAAGCCCGTGGGCAGCCTCTCGCCGCGGATGAACCACTACTTCACCCAGCGGCAGCCGATCGGCACGCCGGCGGTGAAGAGCACGCCGGTCGAGGACCTCTACCTCTCGGTGATGAGCGTCGACACCCGGACGCAGGTGCTCGGCCTCCGCGCCTTCGTGAACCCGATGGTGATCTGGATCTGGATCGGCACCGGCATCCTGGTGCTCGGCGCGCTGCTGGCGGTCTTCCCGACGGGGCTCCTGCGGGCCCGCGCGCGCCGCGAGGCGCCGGCGGCGGTCCCGAAGCCGGAGGTCGCGTCGCCGTGAGCGCGCCCGCGGCTGCGAGGAAGGCGGGCCCGAACAAGTGGGTCCTGCTCGGCGGCGCGCTGCTGACGGTGCCGCTCCTGGTGGTGCTCGGCCTCTCGTTCGGCAACGACCCGCACGCCGTGCGCTCGCCGCTCGTCGGCCGGCAGGCGCCGCCGTTCCAGCTCGTCGAGGCCGGCGGCGAGCACCGGACCATCTCGCTCGCCTCGCTCCGCGGGAAGCCGGTGGTCGTGAACTTCTGGGCCACCTGGTGCCAGCCGTGCATCCAGGAGCACCGGGTGCTCTACGAGGGCTCGCAGGCGTTCGCCGACCAGGTGCAGTTCATCGGGATCGTCTACGAGGACGAGGAGCCGCGGATCCTCGACTTCCTGAAGCGCCACGGCGCGGGGTACCCGGCGCTCGTCGACGAGGGCGGGAAGACCGCCATCGCCTACGGCGTCGGCGGCGTCCCCGAGACGTTCTTCATCTCCGCCGACGGCACGATCGTCGAGAAGTACAACGGCCCGCTCTCGCCGCGGGCGCTCGCGCAGCTCGTGGCGAAGCTGAAGGAGGGCACGTGAGAGCGCTCGTCGTCGGGGCGATCCTCGCGCTCGCCGCGCCCGCCCTCGCCGCCGGCGGGGAGCTCGGCATCCGCGCCGACGAGGACGCGGCCACCGCCGCCTCCCGCCGCGCCCACGTCGCCGAGCTCGTCGGCGCGCCGCTCGGTCCGCCGCTCGCCGGCGAGGCGCTCGAGGCGAGGACCCAGGAGGTCGCGCTGCTCCTCCGCTGCCCGGTGTGCCAGGGCAGCGCCGTCGCCGACTCGCCGAGCGACACCGCCCAGAACATGCGGCGCGAGGTGAAGGACCTCCTCGCCCAGGGCTTCGACGGCGAGCAGGTGCTCCACTACTTCGAGCTGTCGTACGGCGAGTTCGTGCGGCTCGAGCCGAAGACCGACGGCCTCGGCTGGCTGGTGTGGCTCGGGCCGGCGGCGGGGCTGCTGGTCGGCGCGGCGTTCGTGGCGCTCGCGGTGCGGAAGCTCCGGGCCGAGCGCGGCGGCGACGAGCCGGCCGTGATCGCGGCGGTCGCCGAGGACGTGCTCCCGGAGGACCCGGAGCTCGCGGCGTACGTGAAGAAGGTCCGGGCGGCGGTGGCCGGCGAGGAGTCGCGGGGTGGCTGAGACCAACTGGACGCCGGGCCTCGTCGTCCTCGCCGTGGGCCTCGTCTTCGGCCTCGTCTTCGCGCTGCGGTTCCGCGGCAAGGCGCCGGCGCCGGAGGCCGACGCCGACGCGCGCGATCTGCGCGCGAAGCGCGACGCGCTGATCGCGCAGCTGAAGGAGCTCGAGGCCACCGCCGAGAAGCTCACGCCCGAGGTGCTGCGGGTGCGGCGCGCGGAGCTCGAGCTCGCCGCGGCGACGGCGTGGCGCGACCTGGATCGCGCCGAGCAGGTCCGCGCGCCGGCGCCCGCCTCCGACGCACCGGCGCCCGCGCCCGCCGCCGCGCAGGCCGGCTTCTTCGCCCGGCATGGCGCGCTGACGTTCACCATCGGCATCGTCGGCGCCGGCCTGTTCGGCTTCTTCCTCAACAACCTCTTGAACGCGAACACGGCCTCGCGCGCCCAGGGCATGACCGCCACCGGCAACGCGCCGAGCGGCGGCGCGCCGATGGGCGCCGGGATGGGCGCCGCCGAGCCCGAGCCCGAGGCCGACGACGAGGAGGTCGCGGAGCTGCGGGCCCTCGTCGCCCAGCACCCGGAGAGCGCCGAGGCGAAGCTCGACCTCGCCCAGGCCCTCGTCTTCCGCGACCGCCTCGTCGAGGCCTTCGAGCTCTCGCAGGCGGTGCTGGCGACCGAGGCCGACAACCCGCGGGCGCTCACGTACACCGCGATCGTCCGGCTGGCGATGGGGCAGGGCGAGGTCGCCCTCGGCCTCCTCGACCGCGCGGTCGGGAAGGACCCGGCGCAGGTCGAGGCGTGGGTGCACCGCGGCCTCGTCGCGTACCAGCTCGAGAAGTACGACGTCGCGGTGAAGTCGTGGGAGACCGCGCTCGAGCTCCGCCCCGACGGCCGGAGCGCGATCGGAAAGATCCTCGAGGACGCGAAGAAGCGCGCCACCGGCTGGCGACCGGAGCCGAAGCCCGGCCCGGCGATGTCCGCCGCCGCGCCCGCTGCCCCGCGCGGCGGCGGCGCGCCGTCGGCGCAGGCGGTGTCGGGCACGATCGAGCTCGACCCCGCGGCGGCGGCGAAGGTCGGTCCCGGCTCGGTGCTGTTCGTGGTCGCCCGCGCCTCCGGCGCCCAGGGCGGCCCGCCCGCCGCGGTGAAGCGCCTCCCCGCCGCGGGTTTCCCGCTCACGTTCTCCCTCGGGCCCGAGGACGCGATGATCCAGGGCCTGCCGTGGCCGGAGAAGACGACCGTCGAGGCGCGCATCGACGCCGACGGCGTCGCGACCACGAAGGATCCGGCGGATCCTGCCGCCCGGGCCGAGGACCTCGCGCCGGGGCAGAAGGGCGTGCGGCTCGTCCTCCGCAGCCCCTAGCCGAAGACGTCCTCGTACAGCTTCCGGTGCAGCCAGTGCGGGCCCACGTCCTCCGTGGGCGAGAAGCGGCCGCGGGGCGTGACGCCGGAGCGCAGCCCGCGGCGCACCTGCGCCATCGCCTCCACGTCCTCGGCGTCGACCTGCCGGTCGAGCCAGATCTCGTCGCGCCGCGCGTAGCGCTCGCGGTCGTAGACGTGGTGGTACCAGTGGAAGAGCGTCGCGTCGGGCCGGTCGGGGATCGGCGCGTAGACGTTCACCGAGAGGCCCCACGGGTAGAAGTTCAGGGTCAGGTTCGGGAGCACGAGCCACCACAGCGCGTAGACGCGGCGGCCGGACGGATCGGCGAAGCGGTCGGGGAGGAGCGAGGGCTCGAAGCCGTCCTCGGGCCGCCGCGCGTAGGCCCACTGCAGCGACGCGTGCGGGTAGAGCTCGGTGCGGTACGAGGGCAGGTCGATGGCGTCGGCGAGGCCGCCGGGCGCGCGGTGGATGAAGCCGACGTGGAACTTGTCCATGTAGTTCCAGGCGTGCTGCTTCCAGTTGCCGGCGACCTCGCGCACCTCGGCGCGGACGTTCCGCTCGAGCCGCTCGAGCGGGAGCCTCGCGATCGAGGCCTCGACCCCGGCGAGCACCTCGGCGAGCGACGCCACCGGCGCGCCGAGCGACACGAAGAGCAGGTCGAGGAACGACGCCACCGGCAGCGCCCGCAGGTGATCGCAGTCGCGCGGGAAGCCGGGCAGGTCCTTGCCGAACCCGGGCTGCGCCAGGAACCGCCCGGCGCAGTCGAACTTCCGCCCGTGCTGCCCGCAGACGAGCTGCCGGTCGCGGCCGGGGCCGGTCACGAGCGGGTACCACGCGTGCGTGCACGCGTTCGGGAAGCAGCGCAGCTCGTCGTCGTCCCACCCGCGCTGCAGGAACAGCGGCCGGTCGAGCACCGCGATCGGCGCCCGCGCGCCGCGCAGCCGGAGCAGCTCCGCGAGCGGCCGCGGGTCGTCGCGCCGCTCGAGCGCCGACCGCTCCGGGACGAGCTGCCACCGCCGCGCGAAGGTGGTGGCGAGCTCGCGCTCGAGGAACGCGCGCTCCAGGAACGCGGCGGCGGGCAGGGTCTCGGCCACCGCGATGTCGGCGGCCACCTCGAAGTCGGTCGGGGTCACGGGGCGAGCTTGCCACGTCGCGGCGGCGGCGCGGCGGAGGTGAAGGCGAGCCGCGCCCGTAGTATGAGAGCGGCCTCGCTGCGCTTCCGGGGGGGAACCATGGACGCTCGCACCTCGCTCGTGGCGCTCGGCGCCGTCCTCGCGCTCGCGGCCTGCGAAGGCGCGAGCGGCGGAGGCGACGGAGCTGACGGAGGCGACGGCGGCGGCGGCACGGGCGGCGCCGGCGGCGGCGGGCCGTGCGTCCCGGCCGACGAGGCGAGCCGCGACGCCTGCCACAACGGCGTCGACGACGACTGCGACGGCTTCGTGGACTGCGGCGACTTCAGCTGCAGCCGCGGGCCCGCCGGCAACCTCTGCTGCGAAGGCGACGGCCAGCCCGAGGCCGACGACGAGCGCTGCGGCAACGGGCTCGACGACGACTGCGACGGCTACGTCGACTGCCAGGACTTCTCCTGCTCCGCCCGCTCGGGCGTCACCGTCTGCTGTGGCGACGACGGGCAGAGCGTCCCCGAGTCGTCCGACGAGCTCTGCGCGAACGGCTGGGACGACGACTGCAACGGCTTCACCGACTGCCACGACTTCGGCTGCGGCGCGGGCAACGGCGTCACCGCCTGCTGCGGCGACGGCGGCCCCGAGGACACGCCGGAGCGCTGCGCGAACGGCGTCGACGACGACTGCAACGGCTACGTCGACTGCCGCGACTTCTCCTGCTCGCGGAACGCCGCGGTCCCGCTCTGCTGCACGCCGGAGCCCGAGGACGCCGCCGCGGCCTGCACCAACGGCCGCGACGACGACTGCGACGGCCTCGCCGACTGCGAGGACGAGTCGTGCACCGCCGACCCGGGCCGCAGCCACTGCCGGCCGCCCTGCACGCCGTCGGGCCTCGAGGAGGGCGACGCCGCCTGCGCCAACGGCGACGACGAGGACTGCGACGGCTACGTCGACTGCCAGGACTTCGACTGCTCGCGGGACCCGAACGTGACCGTCTGCGGCACCGGCGCGGCCGCGAACTGCGAGCCCTGCGACCAGCCGAACGACTGCCGCGGCGGCGCCTGCCGCCACTACCTCGGGATCCCGGACGCCGCCTCGTTCTGCTCGAGCGCCTGCGAGAGCGACGCCGACTGCGCCCCCGGCCTGTCGCGCTGCTCCGAGACCGGCTTCTGCATCCACGCCGACGCCGAGCTCACGGCGACGTGCTCGCTCCGCTCGAACGGCCGCGTCTGGACCGACGGGTGCGGCCTCGAGCACGGCGTCGAGCCGTGCCCCGACGGCACCGTCTGCACCAGCGCGGCCGAGGGCGAGGACGACGCCCGCTGCGCGCCGCCCTGCCGCGAGCTCGGCGCGATCGTCGAGACGTCCGACGGCGAGGGCTGCTGCCCCGGCCTCACCCCGACCTACGACCCCGCGCCGCCCGTCTACACCGAGCGCTGCCTCGTCGCCGAGGGCGAGCCGTGCGCCGCCGACCACGAGTGCGCCTCGGGGCGGGCCTGCCTGCAGGGCCGCTGCGCCGACTGCTTCGACGTGCGGGCGTGCGCCACCGACGCCGACTGCTGCGACGGCTACGGCTGCGACGGCGGCACCTGCGCCCAGCTCTGCGGCGCCGAGTGCCGCGGCTCGAGCTACGTGGGCGGCATCTTCTGCTACTCGAGCTGCGCGACGCGGTTCCGCTGCACCTACGAGTGCAGCGACCCGTAGGCCGCGCGCCTACCGCCGCGGCGCGCCGTACGGCCGCCGTCGCGTGCGGCCCACGGCGGGCCCGAGCGTGGCGAGGTGGCGCTCGAACGCGTCGACGAGCTCGAACACCTCCGGCGCTTCCCAGGCGCGGTTGCGCCTGCCGATGCTCACCTGCCGGAGTACGCCCGCGGCCTCGAGCGAGGCGACGGCCTCGTTCGCGGCCTGCTTCGAGCGGCCGGTGAGCGCCTGTGCCGTGGCCACCGAGACGATCGGGTTGCCGGGCAGGAGCTCGAGGAGCGCGTGCGCTGCGGAGTCCCGGCGGGGGCGACCGGCCCGCTCGCGCCACCGCGCGCGCAGCGCCTCGAGGGCACGCGCGAGCCCGGCGGCTTCGCGCGCTGCCGTCGCGGTCGCCGCGGCGAACGTCTCGCACCAGGCCCCGACGTCGCCCGCTCGGTACGCGGTGAGGCCCGCGACGTAGTCCATGGCGTTGCCCGCGAGGACGAGGCTCACCGGCGGCACGTAGCGCGGCGTGAGACCCCTGCGGCGCAGGATCACGTGGACGAGCGCCCGGCCGACCCGGCCGTTGCCGTCGGCGAAGGGGTGGATCGACTCGAACTGCGCGTGGGCGATCGCCGCCTGCACGATCGGAGGCAGATCGACGCGCGCGCAGAACGCGCAGAGGTCGTCGAGGAGCCCGGGCACGAGCTCGGGGGGCGGCGGCACGAACTCGGCGTCGCGCGGGCCGTAGGGACCGCCGCCGATCCAGTTCTGCACCAGGCGCACCTCGCCCGCGTGCTGCGGGCTCGAGGTCGCGCGCACCAGCGTCGCGTGGATCGCGAGGAGGTCCTTCGCGCGGAGCGGCGCGCGCCGGCCGGCGCGCGCGACCGCCTGCTCCATCGCCGCGACGTTCCCGAGGATCGAGCGCGCCGTCTCGTCGCGGGCGTCGGGGCCGCCGGCCTCGGCCCTGGCGAGGCGCCGGTGCGAGAGCTCGAGCCCCTCGATCCGCGACGACGCCACCGACTCCGCCCGGAGGAGCCGTCGCGCGAGGACCTCGAGCCCCTCGAGGCCGCTCGCCTCGAGCGCCGCCACTTCCCGCTCGGACGCGGAGACGGTCGCCGCCACGGCCGACGGGAGGAGCACCTCGAGGCCGGCGATCGCGTCCGGCACGAAGGCCCGGTAGGTGTACGAGGCGCGGGCACGCCGCCCGCCGAGCGCGCCCGGCTCCGCCTCCCACCGTCTGGACTCGTACCGCGGCATCCCGGCCCTCGCCGAACCGTCGTCAAGGTTACCCTACGAACCTTGACCATGGAGCCGGCTGGTCAAGGTTGCGTCCCGCGCAGGAACACGAAGGCCCCGGCACCTCGCGATGCCGGGGCCTTCGGAGGAATGGTGGAGGCGGCGGGAATCGAACCCGCGTCCGAAAGTGCTCCACCCGATGGCTCTACGTGCGTAGCCCTGGGTTTGTACTCTTCCGGGCCGCTCCAGGGCAGGCTTCCCGGTCGAGTTTCCTGGCTGGTACGGCCCTCCCTCGCCCAGGCACTCGGGGGGTCGGCCGGGATCGATGACGGAGGTGACGGACGCCCCCGGCGGGCTCCCGGCCTCCGCGTCGTGCGACCGCTAGTTAGGCGGCGACGGCGAGCTCAACGTTGTCGTTGGCTTTTGTGCTTTGCCAAGGTGAATTTACGAGCTTCCTTGACGAGCTCGGCACGCTCCTCGGGCTTCGCTACCCTCGTCGAAGCCAGATCGCCCCCGAAACCTTCTTCGGGGTACCGCGCGGCCCCTCCTCGAGGACCGCCTGACCGACGGCAACCTACGCCGTCCTCGTGACCTGTCAACCCGGGCCGGCGCCGGCTTCATCCCACCCTGGCCGCCGCGCCGCGCACCGTGGGCGCAGGGAACCGACCGCGGTCCCCGCGCGTATGCTCCCGGCGATGGCCTCTCCTCCGTTTCGACCGTTCGCGGGCGCGGCGCCCGAGCCGCGGCGCGGGGGCGCGCTCGGCCCCGTCCTCGGGCTCCTCGGGCTCGCCCTGCTGCCTTCGGTCCTCGCGCTCCTCGCGCTGGTCGGCCTCGGCGCGCTCCGGGACGCCTCGCCGCTCGTCGTCGCCGGCGGCGCCGTGGCGCTCACGTTCCTGCCGGCGCTCGGGCTCTCCGGCCTCGCCCGGAACCGCCCGGCGGCGGTCGGCGCGGCGCTCCTCGTCTGGTCGCTCGCGCTGCTGCTCGGGGTTCGCGCCTACTTCCCCGGCGAGCGGGCGAAGGCGATCGCCCACGGCGTCGCCTGGATCGGCGCGGCCGACGAGCCGGGGCCGGTGGCGACGAAGCTCGGCGCCTTCGTCGACGCGGCGCTCGCGGGCGGCGCCGCGCCGGCGCCGGCGCCCGAGCCGGCGGTCACCACGCCCGCCCCGCCGCCGCTCGCGGCCGCCGCCCCGGTCGAGCCCGCGCCCGCGGCGCCGCCGCCGGCCGCCGCGGGAGAGGACGCGACCGTCGAGTACCAGGGCGAGGGCCAGTCGCTGCGGGTGCCGGTGGTGTTCGAGGGACCGGGCGGCGAGGTGTCGATCCCGTGGATGATCTTCGACACCGGCGCGACCTTCACCACCCTCGACACCGTGACCCTCGACGCCCTCGGCATCCCGGTGCCCGACGACGCGCCGGAGGACACCCTCCACGCCGCCACCGGCGCGCACCAGGCGCGGCTCGTCCTCGCGCCGCGGGTGACGCTCGGCGGCCTGCCGGTGGGCGGCGTCACCATCGCGGTCTGCGACACCTGCGCGTCGCACGAGGCGAAGGGGCTCCTCGGCCTCAACGTCTCGAGCCAGTTCCTGGTCACCCTCGATCCCGACCAGCGCCGGATGGTGCTCCGGCCCCGCGGCGGCGCCCCCGACCGCAAGCTCGACCTCGAGCCGTGGGTGAAGCCGGCGGCGACGATCCAGTCGTGGGACGACGGGCGGGTCGAGGCGGAGATCGTGGCGACGAACCGGGCGCCGCGCAGCGTCGACGAGGTGGTGTTCGAGATCCAGTGCCCCGAGGCGCACCACGAGGTGCGGCTCCACGCCATCGCCGAGCGCGCGAGCGGCACGAAGCGCGTCGCCTTCCCGAAGGGCAGCCGCTGCGAGAGCTCGACGATCCGGCTCTCCGGCGGCTCCTGGTAGGCCGCCCGCCGGGCGCCTCGCCGCCGCGCCGAGCCTCGCGGCGGCACGGGGCAGACCGCAGCGTGTCCCCCACGAGGAGGACCCGATGCGACGCTCCCTCATGCTCCCAGCCGCCGTCCTGGCCGTCGGCGCCGGCTGCGGCCACGACCGGGCCGCCACCGCCGACGTGATGCCGGGCTACGCCGTGTTCTCCGACGACCTGCCGCCGGAGGAGGGCGAGCTCGCCGGCACCTCGGGCGTGGTGCGGCGCAAGGAGGGGAGGCGCCTCTGGGTCGAGCCCTCGCCCACCGGCGGCCCCCCGGAGGACGAGGTCGTCCTCTCGCTGAAGGACGACCCGGTGATCCTCGTGAACGGCGAGATCCAGCAGGGCGGCGCCGGCGTGCGGGAGGGCGACCCGGTGCGCGTCTTCTACCGGGTCGAGGATGGCCCCGACGAGATCGTGAAGCTCGAGGTGCTGCGCGGCGACGCCGCCGAGGCCGTCGAGTCCGAGGTCGAGCCGTGACGCCCTCGTGACCGCGGCGGCTACCGCAGCGCGAGCCTCCCGAGGAAGCCCGCGAGGAGGCCGCCGCCGATCGCCGCGAGCAGCGGCAGCGCGTGCATGCCGAGCGCGAGCTCCTTGCGGCGGCGCGGCCGGCGGAGGTGGCGGGCCCGGGGCGCGGCGGCGCGTCGAGCGCCGCGGGCCACGTCCTCGACGTCGAGCTCGCCCGCGAGGGGATCGTGCCCGACGCTGGTGCCCTCGCGCAGGAAGTAGTGGGAGCCCTCGCCGAGCGGCACGTCGGCGGCGTCCGCCGGCGGCTCGTCGTGGGCGGGCGGTCCTCGAGGCGCGGCGGGCACGGGCCCCGGGATCCAGTCCTCGGCCTGGGCGGCGGGGTTCTCCGGCGCCAGCTCGTCGGGCTCGCTCATGGGCACCTCCACCGGGCAAGGTCGGACCCGACGGCCCGCCGTGCAACCGGGGTACGATCCGGTCGTGCCCTCCCTCCGCGCGACCCTGGCCTCGCTCGGCCTCTCGCTCGGCGCCACCGCCGGCTGTGCCGAGCCGGCGTGCCGGTTCGACGTCGACTGTGCCGGCCTCGAGCGCTGCGAGGAAGGGGTCTGCGTGCCGATCGACCTCGAGGCGGTGCGCGACGGCGCGTGCGCCGGCGACGCGGACTGCTCCGCCGGAGAGCGCTGCTTCGAGGGGCGGTGCACCGTCCTCGCCGCGGCGTCGCCGTGCAGCCGCGAGCTCGACGAGGCGTGCGCCGGCGGCACCTGCACCGTGGTCGCCGGCGCGCGCTGCACCGGCGACGGCTGCACGGTGCCGCTCTCGTGCGCCCCGGTCGCGGGTGAGCGCCCCGGCCTGCTGCCGTGTGACGCGGACGGCGACTGCCAGAGCGGCGTCTGCGCCGGCGGCAGCTGCTTCCGCGCCTGCGTGAACGACATCGCCTGCCCGCCCGGCTTCGCCTGCGGCGTCGTGACCCTCGGCGACGGACGCCGCGCCACCGGCTGCGTCGGCGCGGACGATCCGGGGCTCACCACCTGCCGCGGCCCACGCGACTGCACCGCGCCGCGGGTGTGCCGGTTCCTCGAGGAGGAACCGTCGGAGCGCCGGATGTTGCCGGTCTGCCAGGTGCCGCCGGCGACGGTGGACCGCGGCGACTTCGACCTGTGCGATCGGCTGGAGGAGCACGGCGTCTGCCCCGGCGGCTACTGCGGCGAGAAGTGCCAGAAGGGCAACGTCCAGGTCTGCTACGACGGCCAGGATCGCTGCACCGTGCCGTGCGAGACGACCGACGACTGCCCCGCGCCGTACGTGTGCAAGGAGCACTTCCGGGAGGACTGGCTCACCGACGGGCGGCGCCTCGCGTTCTGCCAGCTCGCGGAGGAGGGCTGCCTCGATCAGCTCCACTGCTGCCCGTCGGTCGACGGCGCGGGTCGCTGCGTCGGCGGCTGGACCGACGAGGGCGGCGCCTGCGGGATCGCCTACCTCGGCGAGCGGCTCTACACGCTCTGCCACCCGCACACCGGCGCCGGGCCGGGCGGGCCGTGCGCCGCCGACGCCGACTGCTCGAGCGCGCTCTGCCTGCCGTCGCCGGGCGGCGGCCGGTTCTGCTCGTCGCCGTGCCTGCTCGAGATCGATCGCTGCGACGAGCAGCTCGAGCCCGGCACCGTGTGCCGCCCGATGGGCTTCGCGTCCGAGGGCGCCACCGTGTCGATCCCGGTCTGCCAGGCGCCCGACGCGGGGTAGGCTCGCGCCGCCTTGGGCACCGAGCTCTCGAACCCACGCTGGCTCGCAGGGAAGGCCGCGCTCGCGGTGGCGCTCGCGCTCGCCGGCTGCGCGCTCCTCGGCAACCCCGACCAGGTGTCGGCCACGTTCGTCGCGGTGGTGTGCACCACGCCGACGATCCTCGCCGGCCTGCGCCGGACCCTCGCGCAGGTGACCGGCAGCGCCATCGGCGGCGCGCTCGCGGCGCTCGCCTCGCTGGCGGGCTTGCCGCTCGAGCTCGCGCTGCCGCTCGCGGTCGGCCTGGCGATCTGGCTCGCGTTCCGCACCGGCCAGGGCTCGGGCTACGCGGTGGCCTCCTTCACCGCGATCTACGTGCTGCTCATCCCGCGGGGCGACGCGGTGCACACGCTCGAGGTCCGGCTGGCCGCGGTCGGCATCGGCGGCGTCGCCGCGATCGCGGTGAGCAGCACGGTGTCGGGCCTGGCC
>CAZDGH010000053.1:0-20182 GCA_964504805.1 uncultured Myxococcales bacterium
CCCCGACGCCGCCGCCACCGTCGCCGCGCTCCGCGCCGAGGGGCGCGCCCGCGAGGTGCCGCTCCTGGTGATCGCCCGCGACGACGACGAGGAGGCGCTGCGCCGCGCGATCCTCGCCGGCGCCGACGACTTCGTGCGCGAGGTGCAGCTCGGCCGCGACCTGCCGCTGCGCCTCGCGGTGCAGAAGCGCGCCTGGGAGGCGCGCGAGGAGCTGCGCCGCCGCGAGCGCGACCTCCGCTCGCTCGTCGACCTCACCCGCTCCTTCGCCGGCGCCCTCGACACCGGCGCGCTGCTCCCCGAGGTGACGCGACGCCTCGCCGAGGAGCTCGACCTGCGCCGCTGCTCGATCGTCCTCATCGACGACCGCGGCGAGCGCGGCACCGTGGTCGCCGCCAGCGACGACGCGGCGGCGCCGAAGGGCGCCGCCAAGAAGCGCATCGACCTCTTCAAGTACCCCGAGATCCTCGAGGCGCTCCGCACCCGCCGGCCGGTGGTCGTCGAGGACGCCGACCGTCACCCGCTCCTCGATCCGGTGAAGGAGGCGATCAGCGCCGCCGGCCTCGGCGCCCTGGCGGTGCTGCCGATGGTGCTCGAGGACCGGGTGCTCGGCGTGCTCTTCCTCCGCGCCGCCGCCCGCTCGTTCGCGCCTCGGGAGATCGGCTTCGCCGCCGCCGCCGCCAACGCCACCGCGGTGGCGCTGCGCAACGCCCGCTCGGTCGAGGAGATCCGCGGCCGGATCGAGGAGGCGGAGAAGAAGGTCGGCGAGCTCCGGCAGTTCGAGGACGTCTTCGAGCACGTCTCCGAGGGCATGGCGCTCGTCTCCGCCCGCGACGGCTCCACGCTGGCGATCAACCCCTCGGGCCTGGAGATCCTCGGCCTGACCGCCGGGGAGGTCCGGGGCAAGAAGGCCCGCGACATCGTGCGGCCGGTGGACGAGGCCGGCTACCGCGCCATCGTCGACCGCGTCGCCGCCGGCGAGATCGTCCGCTCGCTCGACCTGCGGGTGCTCCGGCCCGACGGCCGCACCATCGAGCTGTCCGTCGGCGCCGCCCGGCTCGAGTCGCAGGGCCTGGTGGTGCTGTTCTTCCGCGACGTCACCGAGCGGCGCCGCTTCCAGGGCGAGCTGCAGCGCACCAAGGAGTTCCTGGAGAAGCTGATCGAGAGCTCGGTCGACGGCATCGTCGCCGCCGACCTCAAGGGCCGGATCATCCTCTTCAACAAGGGCGCCGAGGCGCTCCTCGGCTACGCCGCGCCGGAGGCGGTGGGCTCGCTCCACGTCACCGGCCTCTACCCGGACGGCGGCGCCCACGAGGTGATGCGGATGCTGCGCTCCGAGCAGTTCGGAGGGCCCGGCCGCCTCACCGCGCACCGCCGCGAGATCCTCCACAAGGACGGCACCCGGATCCCGGTGCAGATGAGCGCGGCGGTGATCAAGGAGGGCGACGAGGAGATCGCCTCGGTCGGCATCTTCACCGACCTCCGCGAGCGGCTCCGCACCGAGGAGAAGCTCGTCTTCGCCGAGCAGCGCCTGGAGAAGAGCGAGCGCGCGGCGATGATCGCCGAGCTGGCCGGCACCGCCGCCCACGAGCTGAACCAGCCCCTCACCTCGGTGATGGGCTACGCCGAGCTCCTGAAGCGCCGCCTCAAGGAGGACGACCCGCTCTACCGGGCGGTCGACATCATCTTCCGCGAGGCGGAGCGCATGGCGGAGATCGTCCGGAAGATCGGCAAGATCACCCGCTACGAGACCAAGGCCTACGTGGGGAAGGCCCGCATCGTCGACCTCGAGCGGTCGACGGGCGAAGAGGAGCCCAAGTAACGACGCCCCGGGGGGACCGGGAGCCGCATGCGAGACGAGGCAGCACGAAGCCGGCACGCCACGCCCACCGCCGCCGCGGCGCTCGACGCCGCGTTCGCCGCGGCGCCGGTCCCGCTCGCCGTCGTCGGCGACGACCTGGTGATCGTCGCCGCCAACGCCGCCTTCGAGCCGCTCGCCGGCGGCGCGGCGGCCGGCGCCTCGCTGCTCGCGCTCCTCCCGCCCGCCGGCCCGCCGCCGGTCGTCCCGGCCGAGGGCGACGCCTGCGTCTTCCGCGCCGCCAGCCGCGGCTCGCAGGTCGACGTGCACCTCTCTCGGCGGGGCGGCGCCCTCGTCGCCGCGGTGCTGCCGCGCGACGGCCGCACCGAGGCGCAGGCGCTGCTCACCCTCGGCCGCGAGGTCGCCGCCGCGCAGTCCGAGGAGGCGCTCGTCGCCGCCATCGCCAAGACGGTGCGGGCGATCTTCCCCGGCCGCGCCTTCTGCGTGCGCATCGTCGACCCGAAGACGATCGCGCTCACCGCGCTCTACGCCGAGGGCAAGCTCGTGCCCGGCGCCGCCGACGTCCTCCGGATGCGCCGGAGCTCCGCGCGCCACGCCGGCCTCGAGCCGCAGCTCCTCGCGCCCGAGCGCGTCGAGCTCGTCGACGAGGTGCGGCCGATCTTCGAGGGCGCCAGGGCGGCGATGGCGGTGCCGCTCGTCTCGAGCGGCCAGCTCTTCGGCCTCCTCGACGTCGAGCACGGCGGCGCCCACTCCGACCCCGAGCTCGACGACCGCGCCCTGATCCAGATCGCCAACACCGCCTCGGTCGGCATCCGCAACGCCAAGCTCATCGACGAGCTCACCTTCGTGCGGAAGTACCTCGAGGACCTGATCGAGCACGCCAACGCGCTCATCCTGGTGACCAACCGCGAGCGCCGCATCCTGGTCTTCAACCGCGAGCTCTCGAGGCTCTCCGGCTACGACCGCGAGGAGGTGCTCGGGAACGACTTCCTCGACTTCGTCCCCGAGGCCGAGCGCAAGCGGCTGTTCCGCGTCATCGCCCGCTCGCTGAAGGGCAAGCCGGTCTCGAACCTCGAGCTCCGCCTCCTCGACAAGCAGGGCGAGGAGAAGCGGGTGGTGCTCTCCACCGCCGCGGTGCTGGCGCCGAACGGCGAGGTCGAGGGCGTCATCGCCATCGGCCAGGACCTCACCCAGCTCAAGACGCTCGAGGGCCGGGTCATCCAGGCGGAGAAGCTCGCCAGCCTCGGGCAGCTCGCCGCCGGCGTGGTCCACGAGATCAACAACCCGCTCACCGCCATCGTGGTGAGCGGCGAGTCGCTCCGCTCCCGCTACGCCCTCGACCCCGCGGCGAAGCGCGAGCTCGAGAGCGTCCAGAAGATCGTCGAGAGCGGGCAGCGCATCCTGCGCTTCACCCGCGACCTGATGTCGTACGCGCGGCCCTCGTCGGACCGGCTGGAGCCGATCCGCGCCGAGCCGCTCCTCGACGCCGCCGTCTCCTTCTGCGAGCACGTGATCCGGGACGCGGGCGCGAACGTGGTGCGCCGCTACGAGGCCACGCCGGCCGTCGCCGGCATGCGCAACAACCTCGAGCAGGTGTTCGTGAACCTCATCACCAACGCCTGCCACGCGCTCGGGCCGAAGGGCACCATCGAGCTCGTCACCCGCGCGGTGCCGGGCGGGGTGGAGATCGAGATCCACGACGACGGCGCCGGGATCGAGCCCCGGCTCCTCGAGCGGATCTTCGAGCCGTTCTTCAGCACCAAGCCCGACGGCAAGGGCACCGGCCTCGGGCTGTCGATCGTCCAGGGGATCGTCTCGAAGCACGGCGGGACGATCACCGTCGAGAGCGCCCTCGGCCGCGGCACCGCGTTCCGGATCCGGCTCCCCGAGGGCGGCGAGGACGTCGACTAGTCGTCGAGCTGCTCGAGGAACTCGTCCTTGGTGAGGACGCCCTTCTTGGCGAGGATCCGCATCACCGCCCAGAACTTCCGCTCGAGCTTCTCGAGCCGCTCGTCGGAGCCGGGCGCGACCTCGGTGCCGATGAGGAACCCGAGGTCGTCGTCGAGCTGGGTCTTCTTCGACACCACCGGCGGCGGGGACGCGGCCCGGGCGCGCCGCTGCTCCTCGCGCTTCTTGATCAGGTCCGCGAGCGCGGTGCGCTCGGTGACCTCCTCGGCGAGCTCCACCACGTCGGTGTCCTCGACCGGCTCGGCGGTGGAGGTGTCGACCTCCTCGGTGAAGCCGCCCGGCCGGACGATCTGCATCTTCTCCGACGACGACGCGGTGGCCGCCGCGGTGGGCTGGTTGCGGAAGTAGAAGCGGCGGATGGCGTCGAGGATCGACGAGTGGGTGGCGAGCACCGGCGCGACCTTGCAGCCGGTGGTGAACTCCATCTCCTCGATCGCCGGCAGGTTGAGCGGGTCCGCCATCGCCACGGTGAGGAGCTTGCGTCCGCGCTGGTCCTCGAGCCCGAGCGGGAAGAGGTCGTTCGCCTCGCAGAACCGCGGGCGGAGCAGGTGGACCGCGCTCCAGTCCGGCGTCTCCCTGGAGAGGTCCACGACCTTCAGGTTCAGCGCCTCGCCGAGCACCTTCACCAGGCCGGCCTCGGTGAGGAAGCCCTTCGCGACGAGGGCGGCGCCGAGCCGGTGTCCGTACTGCCGCTGGTGCGCGAGGGCGGCGTTGAGCTGCTCGAGCGAGATCACCCCGCGCTCGAGGAGCAGCTCGCCGATCTTCTTCCGGGCCATGTGGCCCTCCGGGGCCGATGCCGATGCAAGTAGGCAGAAACATTGGGAGGGTAGCAGTGGGTCCCACGCTCGACCAAGTTTTCGGCCCCGCCGGACGCCCGGCCGCCCGGCCGCCCCTCGAGCGCACGGGCGAAGCGTCGTACGCGATCGGAATCCCTCGGATTTTCGGCACGGGAACTTCCCCGGGCGTTGCTTGACAGGGTCCGGAGGGCAGGTCTAGGCTGCCGTCCCATTTCGTGGCCAACCCCGATTTTCGAGCGATCGAAAGGCGGACGGCCACGCGGTTCGGTTGCAGTGTCGCGGTTATTCACCAGCTCCGGCGGTCGGTCGAACGGCTCGTCGGTTCCCCTCCCCAAGCGGCGGGGAAAGTCGTGGAGGTCCAGCACATGGGTCAGTTCGTGAGCCTGGTCCCGCTGCTCGCCGTCGCCCAGGAGGCGGCCGGTGGTGGCGGTGGTGACGAGTCCTTCTTCGCCATGCTTGCCCGGCGGTTCCACGAGGGCGGCTGGGGTATGTGGCCGATCCTCGGCACCCTGGTGGTGATGCTCGCCATCGTCGCCGACCGCTTCATGGTCCTCTTCGGCAAGGCCTCCATCGACAAGGACGCCTTCCTCCGCGGCCTCAAGAAGCACATCTACGCGGGCGACCTCGACAAGGCGATCAGCTACGTCGCCGGCCAGAAGCGCACCCCGCTCACCGCGGTGGTGAAGAGCGGCCTCATCAACGTCCCGAAGGGCCCGGAGGAGGTCCAGGCGGCGATGGACGAGGCGATGCTCCGCGAGGCGCCGAAAATCGAGAAGCGCACCGGCTACCTGGCGATGCTCTCGAACGCCGCCATGCTCTTCGGCCTCCTCGGCACCATCTCCGGCCTCATCTCCTGCTTCTCGGCCGTGGCGAACGTGAACCCGGCCGACAAGGCGACGATCCTCTCGCTCGGCATCTCCGAGGCCATGAACTGCACCGCGTTCGGCCTCCTGGTGTCGATCCCGGCGCTCCTCGCCTTCGCGGTCCTCCAGGGCCGCACCCAGCACATGCTCGACGACATCAACGAGACGAGCGTGGGCCTGCTGAACCTCGTGGTCGCCAACAAGGACAAGATGAAGATCCCGGCGAACCTCGAGGCGGGCGTCGAGGAGTAGCGGAACGCCGCGAGGTGACGAGGGAACTTCCCGCGTCACCTCGTGTCCGTACCCACGAGCCCCCGCGGCTTCACGCGGGGGCCGCAAGTGACCGGAGCGATCCATGGGTGGCGTTTCCGTAGATACCGGCGGCAAAGGCGGGAAGAAGTCCGTCGATGCCAACGTGAACCTGGTCCCCTTCATCGACCTGCTCTGCTCGCTCATCGCCTTCCTGATGATGACGGCGGTGTGGACGCAGGTCGGCAAGCTCCAGGTCGCGCAGCAGGGCGGGCCGTCGGCGGACACGCCGCCGGACAACAAGCCCACGCTGCAGCTCAACCTGACCCTGACCGAGCGGGGCTACCTGCTCTCCGCGGGCGCGTCGGCCATCGAGGTCCCCAAGAAGGACGGGACCTACGACGGCAAGGGCCTGATGGAGAAGCTCAAGGTGGTCAAGTCGGACAACCCGGACCAGCGCACGATCACGGTCTCCGCCGAGGACGCGGTGGAGTACCAGGACCTCGTCCGCGTGGTCGACCTCTGCATCGAAGCGGACCTGCCCGACGTGTCGGTGCAGGCGGCGATGTAAGGAGCGCTTCATGCCCCGCCACGTACACAACGTCGTCGTCAAGCCGGGCAAGCGCCCGGGGAAGCGGCTCGCCAAGTCGAAGGTCTTCGGCCCGAAGTTCCTCAAGGGCAAGAAGAGCGGCTTCGCGGACCTCAACCTGACGCCGATGGTCGACATGTTCACGCTGCTGGTCGTCTTCCTGATCCAGCAGTTCGCCGCCTCCGGCGAGATCCTCTACATGTCGAAGGACATCAAGCTCCCCGAGGCGGCGCACTCCGAGCAGATCGAGCCGGTGCCGACCGTCCAGATCTCGAGCGAGGTGATCGCGCTGCAGGGCGAGCGCGTCGCCGAGATCGACGACATCGGCCGCGACGAGTACTGGAACATCCCGGCGCTCGAGGAGAAGCTGCGCGACCAGAAGAAGCGCTACGAGTTCGTGCACCAGGGCGACGGCGGCCAGTTCAAGGGCGACGTGAACATCCAGGCCGACCGCAAGGTGCCGTTCAAGGTGATCAAGCGGGTGATGTACAGCTGCGCCCAGGCCGGGTACGGCAACATCAACTTCGCGGTGAACCAGGGCGGCCCGGCGACCGAGGCTCCCAAGACGGACGAGGGCGCGTAAGCCGCAGCGCCCGTTCGAGAGCGAGGCCGGCCGGCGTCGATGCGCCGCGCCGGCCTCGTCGTTTCTGCCCGGCGGCCGGCCGGGCTAGGCTGGGGGGCCGGTGCCCGCGCTTCCGAACGACGCCGACGAGCGGAAGATCGTCGAGGCCAGCCTCGACCGGCTGCGGGTGTTCCCGCTCCCGTCCTCGGTGCTCGTCCCCGGCGGTCACCTGCCGCTGCACATCTTCGAGCCGCGCTAC
Source organism: uncultured Myxococcales bacterium (assembly GCA_964504805.1). Classification (GTDB taxonomy): domain Bacteria; phylum Myxococcota; class Myxococcia; order Myxococcales; family Vulgatibacteraceae; genus CAZDGH01. The sequence continues at coordinate 7,104 of CAZDGH010000053.1, forward strand.
CGCTCGATGGTCGCCGACTGCCTCGCCTCCGATCGCGTCCTCGCGGTCGCGCTCCTCGAGCCGGGCTGGGAGGCCGACTACCACGGCCGTCCCGACATGGCGAAGATCGTCGGCGCCGGCTTCGTGCAGGGCGACGAGAAGCTCCCCGACGGCCGCTACAACATCCTGCTCCACGGCGTGATGCGGGTGCGCATCGTCGAGGAGCTCCCGGCGAACGAGCCGTACCGCATCGTCCGCGCGGTGCCGTACCCCGACGTGAAGCGCCCCGGCTCCGAGCTCCTCGTCGACGCCGGCGCGCGGACGCTGCGGCAGCTCGTCGTCGATCTCGCCGGCGCGCTCCCGGACAACGCCGGCGCGCCGCTCGCCGACGCCTGCGTGAAGGAGAAGGACCCGGGCAAGCTCGCCGACATCGTCGGCGCGGCGGTGCTCGTCGACCACCGGCTCCGGCAGGAGTTCCTCGAGGAGACCGACGTCGGCAAGCGCCTCGACCTCGTCTCCGAGACGGTGGCGCAGGTGCTGCTCCAGGTGTCGAACGGGGCGGGCGGCGGGTACGTGATGTGAGGGCGCCGGTCGCCCTGGCGCTCGCCCTCGCGCTCGCCGGCTGCTCGACGCCGTCCGACGGCGCGGGCGACGACGGCGACGGGAGCTGCATCGGGTTCGAGACCGATCCCTGCGCCTACGAGGTGAAGGTGGTGCAGGCCTCGGCGACCCCGCTGCCCGGGCCCGTCGCAGGCGACCCGACCTGCGCGCGCCTCGTGCGAGACGGCGACCGGCTCTCGTTCCGGCCGGGCGCGCTCCCCCTCGAGCAGGAGGCGCACCAGCTCGTCGTCGAGGGCCTCGAGTTCCCCGAGCAGGACTTCTGGCTCCCCGGCCCGGACGGCACCTTCGTGACAACCCACGGCGAAGGGACGTGCGAGCTGCTCGCCGAGCGCGCGTGGGCGATCCGCTGCGACGTGGTCGGCGACGTCGGCGGCGCGCCGCTCGACGCCTGGATCACCGTGCGCGACCTGCCGGTGACCTGCGGCTGACCGGCGCCGGACCCGTTCCAACCCGCGACATTCACTGGCCGACTTCGCCGCGTCGTCGGCCTTTCCTCCGCGCCCCCGGTCTGCTATGAGCCCCCCGTCCCTGCGCCCACCCGGCGGGGGGAACGAGGTTGTGCTGAAGCGTCGGCGCGCGGCCACGGCACCGCACGCGAGCCCCTGCGGAACGGCGGAGGGCTCGGCGGGCGGCCCCGAAGCGCGAACCGGCGGCCAACCCCTCGGACACAGGTCGAGGCCACCGGTCCGCGAGGTGCGGGCCGGCAGCGGGAGAGACCCCCGGCCTCGCCATCGTTCTGGAGGAGTTCATGGGCACCCGGCTGCTGCGCTCCGCTCGCGAGCGCGTTCTTCAGGGAGCGGCGACGCTCCTCACCCTCCTCGTGGCGGGCGCCGCCCGCGCCAGCGAGGCGTCCCTCGTCCTTCCCGATCTCCGGTCGCAGAAGTTCCTCGGGCTCGACGGCCACACGCTGCTGCTCATCGGCGGCGTGATCTGCATCGCCGGCCTCGGCTTCGGCCTGGTGATGTTCATGCAGCTCAAGAACCTGCCCGTGCACAAGTCGATGCGGGACATCTCCGAGCTCATCTACGAGACCTGCAAGACCTACCTGCTCACCCAGGGCAAGTTCATCCTGATCCTCGAGCTGTTCATCGGCGCGATCATGGTGGTGTACTTCGGCTTCTTCTCGCACGACGCGCAGGGCGAGCGTCTGAGCGCGATGAAGGTCGTCACCATCATCCTCTTCAGCCTGGTGGGTATCGGCGGCAGCTACATGGTCGCGTGGTTCGGCATCCGCATCAACACGTTCGCCAACTCGCGCACCGCGTTCGCCTCGCTCAAGGGCAAGCCGTTCCCGACCTACGCCATCCCGCTCAAGGCCGGCATGTCGATCGGCATGCTGCTCATCAGCACCGAGCTCGTGCTGATGCTCTTCATCCTCCTCTTCATGCCGGCCGACTACGCCGGCCCGTGCTTCATCGGCTTCGCCATCGGCGAGTCGCTCGGTGCCTCCGCCCTCCGCATCGCGGGCGGCATCTTCACCAAGATCGCCGACATCGGCTCCGACCTGATGAAGATCGTCTTCAACATCAAGGAGGACGACGCCCGGAACCCCGGCGTGATCGCCGACTGCACCGGCGACAACGCCGGCGACTCGGTCGGCCCGTCGGCCGACGGCTTCGAGACCTACGGCGTCACCGGCGTCGCGCTCATCTCCTTCATCCTCCTCGCGGTGCAGAGCCCGGCCACCCAGGTGCAGCTCCTGGTGTGGCTGTTCGTGATGCGCATCATGATGATCGTCGCCTCGGCGGCGTCGTACGGCATCAACGAGCTCATCGCCAAGAGCCGCTACGGCAACGTCGACAAGATGAACTTCGAGGCGCCGCTCACTTTCCTGGTGTGGCTCACCTCGATCGTCTCCGTCGGCATGACCTACCTGGTCAGCTACCTGCTCATCCCGAACGTCGGCGGCGACCCCACCATGTGGTGGAAGCTCTCGACGATCATCACCTGCGGCACCCTCGCCGGCGCGATCATCCCCGAGCTGATCAAGGTCTTCACCTCGACCGAGTCGGGCCACGTGCACGAGGTCGTCACGGCGTCGAAGGAGGGCGGCGCGTCGCTCAACATCCTCGCCGGCCTCACCGCCGGCAACTTCTCCGCGTACTGGATGGGCGTCGTCATCGTCGGCCTGATGGGCATCGCCTACATCGTCTCGAACTATGGCCTCGGCGACCACATGGCGGCGCCGGCGGTGTTCGCGTTCGGCCTCGTGGCCTTCGGCTTCCTCGGCATGGGCCCGGTGACCATCGCGGTCGACTCCTACGGCCCGGTGACCGACAACGCCCAGTCCGTCTACGAGCTCTCGGTGATCGAGAACATCCCGGGCATCAAGGACGAGGTGAAGAAGGACTTCGGCTTCACCCCGGACTTCGAGAAGGGCAAGGCGTACCTCGAGGAGAACGACGGCGCCGGCAACACCTTCAAGGCCACCGCCAAGCCGGTGCTCATCGGCACCGCGGTCGTCGGCGCCACCACGATGATCTTCTCGATCATCTTCGTGCTCACCGGCGGCCTGAAGCCCGCGCTCCTCTCGAACCTCTCGCTCATGCACGCGCCCTTCCTCCTCGGGCTCATCATGGGCGGCGCGGTGATCTACTGGTTCACCGGCGCGTCGACGCAGGCGGTCTCCACCGGCGCCTACCGCGCGGTCGAGTTCATCAAGGCGAACATCAAGCTCGACACCGGCGCGGAGAAGGCGTCGATCGAGGACTCGAAGAAGGTCGTCGAGATCTGCACGCAGTACGCGCAGAAGGGCATGTTCAACATCTTCCTCACGGTCTTCTTCTCGACCCTCGCCTTCGCCTTCCTCGAGTCGTACTTCTTCATCGGCTACCTCATCGGCATCGCCATCTTCGGCCTCTACCAGGCGATCTTCATGGCCAACGCCGGCGGCGCCTGGGACAACGCCAAGAAGCTCGTCGAGGTCGAGCTGAAGGCGAAGAACACCCCGCTGCACGCGGCGTCCGTCGTCGGCGACACCGTCGGCGATCCCTTCAAGGACACCTCGTCGGTGGCGATGAACCCGGTGATCAAGTTCACCACCCTCTTCGGCCTGCTCGCGGTCGAGCTCGCCGAGGGCCTGAACGCCGACTGGCGGTACTTCATCGCCACGGCGCTCTTCGCGGTCTCCGCGGTGTTCGTGTGGCGGTCGTTCTACGGCATGCGGATCCAGGGCGGCCTCAAGGGCGGCGAGCAGCCGGCGGCGGCGAGCGCCAAGGCGACGGCGTAAGGTCGCGACGCCACGACGCTGCCGGCGCCACCCGAGCGCCGGCAGCGTTCGCGTTTAAGATCCCCGACCATGCCCGAACGAAGTCCCGGCGAAGCGCCTCCCCCGGACCACGGTCCGAAGCGGCTCTGGCCGCTCGCGCTCGGCGCGCTCGGCGTCGTCTACGGCGACATCGGCACGAGCCCGCTCTACGCGATCAAGGAGTGCTTCCACGGGATCCACGCGATCCCGATCTCCGAGCTGAACGTCCTCGGCGTGCTCTCGCTCGTCGTCTGGTCGCTCACCGTCGTCGTCACCTTCAAGTACATCGGCTTCATCATGCGCGCGGACAACCGCGGCGAGGGCGGCATGTTCGCGCTCCTCGCGCTGGTGCCGAGCGCGGAGAAGCTCAGGTCGCGGTGGGGCCGGGGCGCGGTGCTGCTGCTCGGCATCTTCGGCGCGTCGCTGCTCTACGGCGACGGGGTGATCACCCCGGCGATCTCGGTGCTCTCCGCGGTCGAGGGCCTCGGCGTCGCCACCCACGCCCTCGAGCCGGCGGTGGTGCCGATCACGGTGGTGATCCTGCTCGGGCTGTTCCTGGTCCAGAAGAAAGGCACCGGCACCGTGGGCAAGATCTTCGGCCCGGTGATGGTGGTCTGGTTCGGCTCGCTCGCGGTCCTCGGCCTCGCGCACCTCGCGAAGAACCCCGGCGTGCTCGTCGCGGTGGATCCGCGCTACGCCGTCCGCTTCTTCGCCGAGAACCAGTGGCACGGCGCGGTGGTGCTCGGCTCGGTGGTGCTCTGCATCACCGGCGCCGAGGCGCTCTACGCGGACATGGGCCACTTCGGCAAGAAGCCGATCCGGCTCACCTGGTTCGCGCTCGTCTTCCCGGCGCTGCTCCTCAACTACTTCGGACAGGGGGCGCTGCTGCTCCGCGATCCGTCGGTGGCGGCGAACCCGTTCTACGCGATGGTGCCGCGGGCGCTGCTCTACCCGATGGTCGGCCTCGCCACCTTCGCCACCGTGATCGCCTCGCAGGCGCTCATCTCCGGCGCCTTCTCGCTGACGCGGGCGGCGGTGCAGCTCGGCTACATGCCGCGCGTGCACATCGTCCACACTTCGGGCAAGGAGGAGGGGCAGATCTACATCCCCGAGGTGAACTACGGCCTGATGATCGCCTGCATCGCGCTCGTGCTCGGTTTCCAGGAGTCGAGCCGGCTCGCCGCTGCCTACGGCATCGCGGTCACCATGGACATGGTGATCACCTCGCTCGTCTTCTACTACGTGATCCGAAAGGCCTGGGGCTGGCAGCTCTGGAAGGCGGTGCCGCTGACGCTGCTCTTCCTCTCCTTCGACGTCTCGTACCTCGGCGCCAACCTGTTCAAGTTCCTCGACGGCGGGTTCGTGCCGGTGCTGATCGCCATCGCGCTGTTCACGGTGATGACCACCTGGAAGCGCGGCCGCGGCGAGCTCGCCGCCCGGGTGAAGAGCGGCATCCTCCCGCTCGGCCTGTTCCTCGAGGACGTGGAGCGACGGAAGCCGCACCGCGTCGACGGCACCGCGGTGTTCATGTTCTCCGACCCGCACGGCACGCCGCCGGCGCTCCTGCACCACCTGAAGCACAACCAGGTGCTCCACGAGCAGGTCGTGCTGCTGTCGATCCTCGCCGAGGACGTCCCCACGGTGGCGTCCGCGGAGCGCGTGACGCTCGAGAAGCTCCCCGAGAACTTCTACCGGCTGCAGGCGCGCTACGGCTTCATGGAGACGCCGAACGTGCCCGACGTGCTGCGCCGCGCCTGGCGCCTCGGCCTCACCACCGACCCGGCGACGACGAGCTACTTCCTCGGCCGCGAGTCGCTGCTCACCACCGGAACCTCGCGGATGATGCGCTGGCGCAAGGAGCTGTTCGCGTTCCTCTCCAAGAACGCCCGCACCGCCACGGCCTACTACGGCCTGCCGCCGGGGCGGGTCGTCGAGCTGGGCATGCAGATCGACCTGTGACGCCCTGAACGGACGCACCGGGAGTCCTCGCTCCTTCCACTTGACGTATCATCCGCCCGCTCGGGCCAGCAGCAGCCCCCCCTGCCCGAGCACCAAGGAGGCCTGCCGGAGACGGCGGGCCTCTGCGGTTTCGGGCGCCGCGTGCGCACGGTCACAGCCACGCCGCGTGGCGCGATCCACGATGTCGGAAATCGTTCGATCTGCCGCCGCAGGCGCTGCGCCCCGGCGTCGCGAGGCGAGCCCATCGTCGCGGAGCGCGGCCGGGGGGGCTGCGTTCCACCGGCGGTGGGCTCACCCCCCGGCGTCGTCGGGCCGGGCCCGCGAAGGGCTCAGGGCTGCGCGAGCTCGCCGGCGAGACGCTCGGCGAGCTCCACGTCGCGCCGGGCGACGCCACCGAAGATCGTCCGCGCCAGCAAGAACGCGAAGACCATCGAGCCCGCCATGCCGGCGAGGCCGAGGAGCGGCATGTGGAGCGCGCCGCCGAGCACGCCGGCGAGGGTGCCGCCGAGGCCGCCGCCCACGCCGCCGCCGATGCCGCCGAAGAGGCCGCCGATCGCCGGGCCGAGGACGATCTCGACGCGCACGCGGGTGCGGCCGGCCCGCGAGAGCACGGTGACGAGCACCGGGCGCGTGCGGGCGATGGTGGTGAAGGTGAGGCTGCCGGGCCGGAGCTCCACCCGCCCCGGATCGCCGACCACCTGCCGCGCGCGATCGGCGAGCTCCGCGAGCCGCGCCTCGTCGGCCTCGCCCGGCAGCGAGCGCTCGCGGACGATCCGCGCCGGCCCGCCGAGGAGCTTCTCGCCGAAGGACGGCGCCGGCACCGCGAGCTCGCCGGCGGCGGCGCGCACGTGGGCCGGGTCGATCCCCGACTCCCGGGCGATCGCCTCGAGCTCGGCGAGGGTGAGCCCGACCTTCTTCGGCGCGGTGGCCGGCGCGGTCCGGGCCAGCTCCGCGGCGCGCGCGAGGACGCGCTGCACCGCCTCCTGGTCGAAGGTGGCCTCGGCGGGCTCCTCGGCGACGGCGCGGGGCGGCCGCTCGCGGGTGCCCGACACGGCGCCTAGACCCCGACGCCCCAGCGGCGCAGGAAGACGCGCACCGCCTCGGGATCGTCGCGCACCAGGAAGGCCGGGATGCCCGCGGACTTCGCGGCGTCGACCGAGCGCGGATCGGCGTCGAGGAAGACGCAGCCCGCCGCCGAGAGGCCGAAGCGCTCGAGCGCGCGGTCGAAGTAGACGCGGGTGGTCGCCGGGGCGTGGCTCTCGAACGATGGGTAGAGCGCCACGAAGCGCTTCAGCACCGGGAGCAGCTCCCGGGCCCGGGCGAAGTGGAGCGGATCGGTGCTGGCGAACAGGTACGCGGCGTGGCCCTTGCCGACCACGTCCTCGGCGAGCGCGGCCATCTCCGGCCACGGATCGAGGGCGTCGGACCACGCGGACGCGAGCTGCGCGTAGCTCACGTCGGGCCAGCCGTAGCCCTGGGCGAGGCCGAGGAGGAACTGCTCCGGGGTGAGCTGGCCGGTCTGGTACGCCAGGGCGCGGTCGGAGCCGAAGAGCCGGTCCGGCGTCGCAGGACGCTGGGCGTTGCCGCGGGCGTAGGCGGAGAGGGTGCGCAGGCCGCGCTCGAGGCGCAGGTGGACGAGCACGTCGGCGAGGCCGAAGAGGACGGCGGTCGGGGTCTGGGCCATGGGCACCTCGTATAGATCAGCGCCGGTTCCGTCGCTAGCGGCGCCTGCGGTTGTCGCCCTGGAGCAGCACCGACGGCGGCTCGCGGTCCGCGGCCACGTAGGCGTCGACGGCGGCGGCGCCGTGGGGGTCGAGGCGCTTCTCGCGGCAGAAGGCGCCGTAGTCGAGGATGAGCTCGAGCACCTTCTCGAAGCGCTCCCGCACCGCCTCGCCCTCGAACTCGAGGATCGCCGCGGCGCAGGCGAGGCCCTCGGGGCGGTCGGGAAGGCCGGCGAGGCCGGCGCGGAGGGCGGCGATGCGGCGCGGGTTCGAGGAGCCGAAGAGCGTCTTGCGGCGGAGGTGGACGGCGAGGAAGAGGTAGCCGAGGGAGGCGAAGCCCGCGGCCACCGGCACCCGCGGGCCGAGGGCGGCGGCCTCGCGGAGGAAGCGCTCGAGCCGGTCGACCTCGGCGGCGGTCGAGGTGGCGAAGCCGCGGCCACGGTCGAAGAACCCGCGGGCGACGTCGTGGCCGAGGTGGGCGGCGAGCGAGGCCGCGAAGGCGTCGGCGGCGGCGCGGTCGCGCTCGTCCTGGGTGGCCGCGTCGTCCTCGAGGATCTCGAGCTCCTCGAGGTCGAGGTCGATCGACGCGAGCTCGTCCTCGGAGAGCAGGTCGAGCTCGCCGACGAGCTCGACGTCGTCCTCGAGCGAGGCCCATGCCTCCCGCGGATCGCCCGCCGCGAGGGCGGAGGCGCACGCGGCCCATGCCTCCACCAGGTAGGGGTCGCCCTCGAGGAGCCCGTCGACGAGGGCGCGGTTGCCGGCCAGGGCGCGGACGGTGGGCGCGAGGGCGGTGAACTCCCGCTGCGCCACGGCGCTCCCGGCCCGGGCGAGGTCGAAGCAGACGAGGCAGGCGGCGAACTGCGCCCGCTGCCCGTGTCGCGAGCGCAGCACCGAGAGGTAGAGCCAGCGGCGGTCCTCGCCGCCGGCCGCGCCGACGCGGAGGCAGAGCGCGAGCAGGTCGGCCACGTCGAGCCCGGCGAGCTCTTCGAGCAGGCGCTCCTTGCCGCTCGTCGCGGCGGCGGGGGGTGGGGGCGGCCGGGCCAAGGCCGGCGATCTTTACACGGCCTGGCCGCCGCGCGGCGGCCGCGGTAGGGAGGGCCATGCAGATCGGCGAGACGATCGAGCGTCCGGCGCCCGCGGTGGCGGTGCCGTCGCTCGTGGGGGCGTACCGAGGCTGGGTGCGGGACACCGACCTCGCGGCGGCGGCGGCGGAGCTGGGCCTCTCCCTGCCGGCGCGCCTCGCCCGGGAGAAGCGCTGGTCGTGGTTCGGCGCCGGCGACGACGAGGTGGCCGCGGGTGGCGCGGTGGTCGACCTCGGCCTCCTCGGCTCGGTGTTCCTCTGGGTCGTGGACCGGCGCACCGGCACCCTCCTCGTCGACGGCTCGTCGCTCCTCCCGCCCGGTCGCGCCAAGGTGTCCGACACGCCGGCCGGCGGCGTGATCGCCCGGGCCTCGCGGCTCCGCGGCGGCACCTTCGAGCTCGGCCGCGACGGGTCGCTCACCACCGTGCGGGCGCGGCTCTTCGGCGCCGACGTCGAGCTCGCCCTCGAGGACCGCGGGGCGCCGATGGCGGCGATCTGCCCGATCCCGGCGGGGCTGAACGTCACCCACAAGCAGGCCGGCCTCGACGCCCACGCCGTCATCCGCGCCGCCGGCCGCACCTTCGAGCTCCGCGGCGGGAGCGGCTTCACCGACCACACCCACGGCCTCCTCGCCCGCGACACCTCGTGGCGCTGGGCCGCGGCGTTCGGCCGGCTGGCCGACGGCCGGGCGATCGGCCTCAACGTCACCGAGGGCTTCAACGACGGGGTCGAGAACGTGGCGTTCCTCGGCGGCGCGATCGTCAAGGTCGGCGCGCCGCGGTTCGAGCGCGAGCCGTCGCGGCCGGAGGCGCCGTGGCGCGTCGTCACCGACGACGGCGCGGTCGACCTGCGGCTCGCGCCCGAGGCCGTGCGCCGCGAGGACGTGGATCTCAAGCTCGCGGTCTCGCGCTACGCGCAGCCGGTGGGCGCGTGGTCGGGGACGCTCCTCGGCGTCCGCGTCGAGCGGCTCCTCGGCGTGGCCGAGGACCACGTGGCGCGCTGGTAGCCGGCTACTCCTCCGCCGGCTCGAGCGTCTGCTCCACCACCTCCGCGGCGACGTCGCCCTGCAGCACGTCGAGGCGGACGACGCGGTTGCCGCGCTCGGGCTCGAAGGCGACGCGCACCGGGTCGCCCTCGGTGAGGTCGCTGCGCGAGATCTCCTTGCCGTCGCGGGTGATGACCGCGTCGCTCGGGATGACCAGGGCGACGTCGGGCTCGTCCACGGTCCCCGCGGCGTCGACGAGCAGCAGCTGGCCGCCGTGCACGTCGGCGAGCACGCCGGCCCTCGTGTCCATGGCGACCGGCGCGAGCTCCGGCGACGCCTCGGCGACGGTGCGGCCCGCGAGCGGGACCTCGCCGCTCGCCGGCTGCACCACGCCGTCGAGCGCGATGACGATCGCCACGAGGAGCGCGATCCCGACCAGCACCGCGAGCGTGGTCATCGAGCGGATCGAGGTCGCCGGCACGCGGCGGCGGGGCGGCACGTTCACCTGGGCCATCGGGCACCTCCGGGCGCGCGCGGCGCCGCTTCGAAGGTGCGCCCCGGGGGTGCGGCCCTGCGAGGCACGACCGGGCGGGCAGGCGCCGCGGTCCGGGGGCGGATGTCAGATCCACAGGCTAGAAGTTGACCCCGATATCCCGGCGTACTAAACAAACGTGCAGGCGCTCGGCACCGGGCGCCACGGACCAAGCCGAGAGAGAGGACGAGAGAGATGAGCCAGAACACGGAGCGGGAGAAGGCGATCGAGCTCGCGGTCTCCGCGATCGAGAAGCAGTTCGGGAAGGGCTCGATCATGCGCCTCGGCAACGAGGAGGCGCTGGTCAAGGACGTGGCGGTCATCTCCTCCGGGTCGATCTCGGTGGACCTCGCCCTCGGCGTCGGCGGCTTCCCGCGCGGGCGCATCATCGAGATCTTCGGGCCGGAGTCGTCGGGCAAGACGACCCTCACCCTGCACATGATCGCCGAGGCCCAGAAGAAGGGCGGCGTCTGCGCCTTCGTCGACGCGGAGCACGCGCTCGACGTCGGCTACGCGCGCAAGCTCGGCGTCCGCACCGACGACCTGCTCATCTCGCAGCCGGACTGCGGCGAGCAGGCGCTCGAGATCACCGAGATGCTGGTGCGCTCCGGCGCCATCGACGTCCTGGTCATCGACTCGGTCGCCGCGCTCGTGCCGCGCGCCGAGCTCGAGGGCGAGATGGGCGACGCCCACATGGGCGTGCAGGCCCGGCTCATGAGCCAGGCGCTCCGCAAGCTCACCGGCACCATCGCCAAGTCGAACACCTGCGTCGTCTTCATCAACCAGATCCGCATGAAGATCGGGGTGATGTTCGGCAACCCGGAGACGACCACCGGCGGCAACGCGCTCAAGTTCTACGCGTCGCAGCGCATCGACATCCGCCGCATCGGCGCGCTCAAGAACGGCGAGTCGGTGATCGGCAACCGCACCCGCGTGAAGGTGGTGAAGAACAAGGTGGCGCCGCCCTTCAAGGAGGTCGAGTTCGACATCCTCTACGGGCAGGGCATCAGCCGCGAGGGCGACCTCATCGACCTCGCCTCGAACGAGGGCATCGTCGAGAAGAGCGGCGCCTGGTTCTCGTACGACGGCGAGCGCATCGGCCAGGGCCGCGAGAACGCGCGGCAGTTCCTCGTTGAGCACCCGGAGATCGCCAACAAGATCGAGGTGAAGGTGTTCGAGAAGTACGGGATCAAGCGCGGGCCGGCGCCCGCCGCGGCGGCCCCGGCGGCCGACGAGGCCGAGAAGAAGGCGGGCCCGGGCGCGAACGGCGTGGCCAAGAAGCCGGCGCCGCGCCCCTCCGCGTAGGACGGCCACGGGGCCAGAGACCCCCGGGGCAGCCGAGGCCCGTGCCCGCGAGGGCGCGGGCCTCGGCGTTTGCGCCGCCCGGCCGCCGGCGGCCAGCTCGCGCGGCCAGGGGCCCGGGTCCAGGCACCGGCACGCCCGGCGCGCGGGGGCGCGCCCCCGCCCCGGGGACGCTCCCCCCGAACCCAAACAACGGACCGAAGGCTGCAGCCTGGAGCCTGGAGCCCGGAGCCTGCTTCTCCGGCTGGAGCCTGGAGCCTGGAGCCTGGAGCCTCTTTCCGTGCGCGTCGCCGTCGTCGGAGTCACTGGGTACACGGGCGCGGAGCTCCTGCGGCTGCTCGCGGGGCACCCGACGTTCCGGCTCACCCTCGCGCTCGGGCGGAGCGAGGTCGGCAAGCGGCTGCCCGAGGTGTTCCCGCAGCTGTGGGCGTCGAGGTACCGCGACGTCGTCATCGAGGCGTTCGAGCCCGACCGCGTCGCGAAGGAGGCGGACCTCGCGTTCCTCGGGCTGCCGCACGGGGCGGCGGCGGCGCACGCGAAGGAGCTCGTCGCCCGCGGGGTGCGCGTCGTCGACCTCTCGGCCGACTTCCGGCTCACGGATCCGGCGGAGTTCCGCGCGTTCTACGGCGAGCACCACGCGCCGGAGCTGCAGGCGCAGGCGGTCTACGGGCTGCCGGAGCTGCACCGGAAGGAGCTGCCGGGCGCGAGGCTCGTCGCCGCGCCGGGCTGCTACGTCACCACCACCGTGCTCGGCGCCGCGCCGCTCTTCGCGCTCGGCCTCGCCGACCCGGCGTACGGGATCGTCGCCGACTGCAAGTCGGGCGTCTCCGGCGCGGGGCGCTCGCCCACCGTCGGCTCGCTGCTCCCCGAGGCCGGCGAGTCGATGTCGGCGTACAAGGTCGACGCCCACCGGCACCGGCCGGAGATCGAGCAGGAGCTCGCCCGGGTGGCCGGCGCGAAGGTGCGGCTCACCTTCGTGCCGCACCTCGCGCCGATGAGCCGCGGGATCCTGGCGACGATCTACGCCGAGCCCACCGCGGCGGCCCGCGGCCTCGACACCGCGGGGCTGTGCGCGAAGCTCGCCGCGCACTACGACGGCGAGCCGTTCGTCCGGGTGCTGCCGCCGGGGCAGTTCCCGGCCATTGTCCATGTCCGCGGCTCGAACCACTGCCTCCTCGGCGCGGTCGTCGACGCGCGGGCGGGGCGGCTCGTGGTCGTGGCCGCGCTCGACAACCTGGTGAAGGGGGCGAGCGGGCAGGCGATCCAGGCGGCGAACGTCGCCTGCGGCCTGCCGGAGGACGCGGGCCTCGGGCAGTCACCCCTGTTCCCGTAGTAGAACCGTCCCATGTACCGCGTCTTTGCCCTCGCGCTGGCCGCGCTCGTGTCGCTCGCCGGCTGCAAGACCATCAGCGAGGACTGGGCCGAGGGCCAGCGCACGCTCGACAAGACCGTGTTCGGCCGCGACTTCGGCGAGGGCAGCGGCCGGTCCGACGCGCTGCCGGACGTGCCGCCCGGGACGCCGGACCCGGCCGCCGCCGCGACCGCCGCGCCGGAGGCCGCGGCCGCCCGCCGGAAGGCCGCGGCGCTCCCGCTCCAGGCCGTCGCCGTGCCGGCGGAGTTCGCCGGCGTCATGGACGAGCTGGTCCTCGGCG
>CAZDGH010000054.1:0-20051 GCA_964504805.1 uncultured Myxococcales bacterium
CGCCGCCGAGTGCGACCTGCGCGTGCACCAGCTCGCCGCCTTCTTCGACGTCGCGCCGGAGCGCCCCACGGTGTTCCTGTACAGGAGCGCCGCGGAGAAGCACCTCCTCGTCGGCGCCGCCGGCACGCAGTTCGCGAAGCCGTGGCTCGGGCAGATCCACGTCGACCGCCGCGGCTGGCCGCACCCGGTGGTGAAGCACGAGCTCGCCCACGTGATCGCCGCGCCGGTCGGCCGCGCGCCGTTCGGCGTCGCCGCGAAGCTCGGCGGCCTGGTGCCGATCCCGGCGCTGGTGGAGGGCGCCGCGGTCGCCGCCGACTGGCCGGCCGGCGAGCTCACCGTCCACGAGCAGGCGAAGGCGATGCGCGATCTGGGCCTGGCGCCGGAGCTACCGAGGCTGTTCGGCGTCTTCGGCTTCTACGGCGAGCAGCAGCGCCGCGCCTACGTCTACGCCGGCTCGTTCGTGCGCTGGCTGGTCGAGACCCGAGGCGCCTCGCGCTTCGCCCGCGCCTACGGCGGCGGCGACTTCGCCGAGGCCTACGGCGAGCCCCTCGAGTCGCTGGTCGCGTCGTGGGAGGCGTGGCTCGACGGCGTCGAGCTGCCGGCCCGGGCCCGCGCCGTCGCCGAGCGCCGCTTCCGCCGCCCGCCGATCTTCCGGCGGCCCTGCGCCCGCGAGGTCGCGGAGCTCTCGGGCCGCGGCGACGCCGCCTACGCCGCCGACGACCTCTCCACCGCCGCCGCGCACTACGGCCGCTGCCGGGCCCTCGACCCGGGCGACCCGGCGCACCTGCGCGACCTCGCCGCCACCCTCGCCCGCCGCGGCGACGTCCCGGGCGTGCAGCAGCTCCTCGGCGAGCTCGAGGTGCACCCGTCGGCCGACGCCGTGCTCCGCAGCGACGTGCTCTCGTACCTCGGCGACGCCCACGTGCACCGCGAGGAGTACGCCCAGGCCCGGGCCGCGTACACCGCCGCCGCGGGCCTCGTCACCGACCGCGCCGGCGAGCGGCAGCTCCAGGTGAAGATCGAGGCGATGGGCGATCGCGAGCTCGCCCGCGCGGTGCTGCCCTACGTCGCCGACGGCGCCGACGCCAAGCTCGTCCGCGTGCTCGAGCTGCTCCGGGAACGGCCCGACTACGGCACCGGCCACTACCTCGTCGGCCGCCGGCTGCAGGCCCGCGACGAGGACGAGCTGGCGGTGACGTTCCTCGACCGCGCCCTCGAGCACGGCCTGCCGTCCGAGGTCCTCACCCGCGAGGCGAGGCGGCAGCGCGCCATCGCGCTGCTCTCCTCGGGCCGCACCGACCGCGCCTGCCCCGAGCTGGCGTCCCTCGCCGAGCAGGGCGAGGCCGGCGAGCGGCTCGCCGCCGAGGACCTCCTCGCCATCTGCCGCTGGGCCGACGGCCGCCGCACCGCCGCCGCGCGCTGACCCGCCCGGAAACGACGACGCCCCGCCGGTGAGGGCGGGGCGCCGGGTGCATCGGAGGCTGCGGCCGCGCTACTTGATGGCGGCGCCGGCCTCGGTCTCCCAGACCTTGGCGAGATCCTTCTCCTTCGCCTTCAGCAGGTCGGCCTTGATCTTCTCGACCATGCCGGTGAGCCGCTCGCGCGGCGCCTTGAGCAGCCGGAGGTGGTTGAGCGCGGCGAAGTACTCCTGGAGCGCGTCCTGGTACTTCTTCGCCTCGAACAGCATGTCGCCCTTGTGGATCTGCGCGTCGGGGAAGATCTCCTGGGCGCCGAGGGCCATGTCGACCTCGGCGAGGGCCTTCTCCGCGTCCTTCTTCGCCCAGAGCGCGAGGCTCTTCGAGAAGTGCGCCTGCGCGTTGAGGCCGTTCTCCTTGATGGCCGCGTCGTAGGCGACGATCGACTCGTCGAGCTTGCCGAGCTTCCGGAGGGCGTCGCCGTACTTCACGTGGTACCGGTCGTCCTTCGGCAGCGGGAACTTCTCGAGGTACGAGAGCGCCTTGTCGGTGGCGACGCCGGCGTCGATGAGCGAGTGCGCGGCGTCGTAGTAGAAGGACGCGACGTACGGGTCGGTGGAGATCGCCTTCTCGAACGCGGCGGCGGCGCCGGCGTCCTTCTGGCGCGCGAGCGCGAGGCCCTTCGCCGCGTACGCGGGCGCGTAGCCGGCGTCGGCGGCGACGGCCTGGTCGGCGTCGGCGACCGCGTCCGCCGGCTTCTGCTCGAAGAGGCGGAGCTCGGCGCGGGCGACGAGGGCGCGCGCCTTGATGTTCGGGGTGACCTCGGCGTCCGGGCGACCGAGCACGTCGGCGATCACGTCCGAGGCCTCCTTGAGGCCCTCGCCGCGGAGGATCCGGGTGCGCGACCAGCCGAGCTTGCAGACCAGGTGGTCGGCGTTCGACTGGATGCCCTTGTTGTAATAGGTCAGCGCGTTCAGCGTGTCGCCGTCCTCGAGGTAGCTCTCGGCGATGTCGGCGGCGAAGCGCGGGTTGCGCCAGTCGGCGTCGTGGGCGCCCTTGAAGGCGCGGCGCGCCTCCTCGAGCTTGCCCTGCGCGCGGAGCGAGCGCCCGTAGGCGTCGAAGACACGGCCGGCGCCGGCGCCCTTGTCGAGGACGTCGCGCTTCAGCCAGCCCTCCACCTCGGAGGCCTTGCCGTTGTAGAGGTCCACGAGCGCGCGGGCCGAGTACTGCTCCGCGATGCCCGGGTTCTCGTCCATCGCCTTCTGCGCGAACTCCTCGGCCTTCGCCTTCCGGTCGGCGAGCTTGTGATCGCCCCAGAGGAGCGCGTTCAGCTCGCCGAGGGCCGCCAGCGAGTACGCGTGCGAGGAGTCGTACTTGGCGAGGACCTCCTGCAGCTTCGCCTCGGCCGCGACGTAGTCCTTCGGGTTGTCGAGGAGGAGGAGATCCTTCGCTTCCTTGGCCGTCTTGTTGGCCATGGAGGCGTTCTGGGTCCGGTAGTAGTAGAAGCCGAACCCGCCGGCCAGGACGACCGCGACGATCACGACGTCGCGGAAGAAGCGTCCGGCACCCTTCTCCTTGCTCCAGTCGTCGTCGCCCGGGCTGCGGGGGTCGGTGTCGGCCATGCGTCCTCCGCCGCGATCTCGCGGTGGGTACGGGAAGTTGCGGGGCCGTTGAGATACCTAGGCGTTCCGGCGGAGTCAAGCGAGCGACGAACGCCGCATCGCGTTGACTCCGCGGGGTTTTCCTGGCGAGAAGCGCACCAGGGAGGCGGGCGCATGGCGGTGCACACGGAGCTCGACGAGGCGGAGATCGCGGCGCTCGCCCGCTTCTTCGGCCTGCCGCCGCCCGGGCGGTTCGAGGGCCTGGCGGCAGGCTCGATCAACACCAACTACCGGCTCGAGACCCCGTCCGGCCGCTTCTTCCTCACCCTCCGCGAGGGGAAGCGGCGGGACGAGGTCGAGGGCGAGGTCGCGCTGCTCGGCCACCTGGCGGCGGCGCGCTTCCCGTGCCCCCGGCCGCTCGCCGGCCCGGGAGGGTCGATCGGGGAGGCGCGCGGCCGGCAGGTCCTGTGCTTCCCGTGGATCGCCGGCGAGGAGCTCGCGCCCGAGGCGATCGGCGAGGGGCACACGCGGCAGGTCGGCGCGCACCTCGGCCGGCTCCACGTGCTCTCGGAGGGCGCGGCCTGGTCGCGGCCCAATCCTTATGGCCCCGAGACCGTGGCGCGCTGGCTCCGCGAGCTCTCGGCGCCCGGCCGCCCCGACGTCGAGGCGCTCCGGCCCGAGCTCGAGGCGGCGCGGGCGTCGATCGACGCGGGGCGGGACCCGGCGCTGCCGCGGGGCCTCGGCCACTTCGACCTCTTCGTCGACAACGTGAAGTGGATCGGCGGGAACCTCGCCGCGATCTTCGACTTCGAGATGGCGTGCCGCGACGCGCTCGCCCTCGACCTCGCCATCGCGCTCAACGCCTGGTGCTTCGGCGAGGACGACCGCTACGACCGGCCGCGGGCGCGGGCGTTCGTCGAGGGCTACGTGTCGGAGCGGCCGCTCTCCGCCGCCGAGCGCGCCGGCCTCCACGCCGAGGCGCGGTTCGGCGCGCTCCGCTACACGCTCTCGCGGATCCGCGACTTCGAGCTGTCGCCGCTCCCGCCGGAGCGGCTGCGCAAGAAGAGCTTCCGGCGCTACCTCGCGCGGCTCCGGGCGCTCGACGCCATGGGGCCGGCAGGCTTCCGGGAGCTGGTCGGGCTGTAGAGGCGGAGCACGCCCGCGAAGCGCTGCTCGTGCGCGAGCAGGGCGCGCTTCATCTCGAGGCCGCCGGCGAACCCGACCAGCGTGCCGTCCGCGCCGACGACGCGGTGGCACGGCACGAACAGCGGCAGCGGGTTCCGGTGGTTCGCCATGCCGACGGCGCGCACCGCCTTCGGCCTGGCGATCGCCCTCGCGATCGCGCCGTACGTCCGCGTCTCCCCGGCGGGGATCTCGCGGAGCGCGGCCCAGACCTCTCGCTGGAACGGCGTGCCCTCCGGCGCGAGGCGGGTCTCGAACGTCGACGAGCGCCCCTCGAAGTACGCCGCGAGCTCGCGCGCGGCCTGGTCGAGCGCGGCGCTCGCGCCGACGCGCGCGGTGCGCGACGGCGGGAGCCCCGGCAGCTCGACCGCGACGAGCTCGTCGCCCGAGGCGAGGAGCCGCAAGGGCCCGATGGGTGAAGCCACGATCCGCTCGACGAGCATGGTCAGCCTCCTTCGCTTCCCGAGAGCCACAGGTGGAGCACCGCGTACGCGCGCCACGGCCGCCACGACGCCGCCCGCGCCTCGGCCCCGCGCAACCCGGGCCGCCCCAGCGCCTTCTGCACGCCGAGGTCGCCGGCCGGGAACGCGTCGGGCCAGTGCAGCGCGCGCATGGCGAGGTACTGCGCGGTCCACGGCCCGATGCCGGGGAGCGCGTCGAGCCGCTCGATCACCAGGTCCGGCTCCATCGCGCCGGAGAGATCCACGGTGCCGTCCTCGAGCGCCCGCGAGAGCGCGACGATCGTCGCGGCGCGCGCGCCGGGCATGCCGAGCCTCGCGAGCTCGTCGACGCCGGCCCTCGCGAGCTCGGCCGCCGTCGGGAAGACCCGCTCGAGCCCGGGGCCGAGCTCGACCGCGCGGCCGAAGCGCGCCGCGAGCCGCCCCGCGAGCGTCGTCGCCGCCTTCACCGTCACCTGCTGGCCGAGCACCGCCCGCACCGCGGTCTCGAACGGGTCGAACGCGCCCGGCACCCGCAGGCCCGGCCGCGCGGCGACGAGCGGCGCGAGGAGCGGATCGGCCGCGAGCACCTCCGCGATCCGGTCCGGTCGCGCGTCGAGGTCGAAGACCGCCCGGAGCCGCGGCACGATCGCGCCGACGGACCGCGCGAGCTCGACCGGCACGTGCGCGAGGAGCGCGGGCCGCTCGGGATCCGCCGTGACCTCGAGCCGCCCGACCTTCCCGCCGAGCGCCACCGCGCGCACGTAGCGGCCCCGCTCGACCCGCTCGACGCCGGGGATCGCCCGGCCGGCGAGGAACGCGAGCATGCCCTCGAGGTCGTACGGCGCGCGGTGCTCGAGCCGCACCCGGAGCACGCCGGGCAGGCCGCTCGCCTCGCGGCGCCGGAGCGCCGACGGGGCCGTGCCGAACCGCTCGCGGAACGCGGCGTTGAAGCGCCGCACGCTGCCGAAGCCGCTCGCGAGCGCGATCTCCGCCAGCGAGAGCGACGAGTCGTGGAGGAGCCGCTTCGCGAGGGCGAGGCGGCGCGTCTGCGCGAGCGCCTTCGGGCCGACGCCGAGCTCGGCCTCCATCGCCCGTCGGAGGTGACGATCGGAGACGCCGAGCGCCGCCGCGAGCGCCGTCGCCGGCCGCTCGTCGAGGAAGCCGGCCTCGATCCGCGCCACCGCCGCGCGGGTGAGCGCCGAGGCGCGCTCGGTCGAGGCGGCGCCGGGCGCGAGCTCGGGCCTGCAGCGGAAGCAGGCGCGGAAGCCCCCGGCCTCCGCCTCGGCCGCCGTGCGGAAGAAGCGGCACCGCGCTCGGCCCGGGCTCCGCGCCGGGCAGATCGGCCGGCAGTAGATCCCGGTCGTCGTCACGCCCACGAAGAACAGGCCGTCGAAGCGGCCGTCCCTGGCGGCGAGGGCGCGAAAGCAGGTGGCGTCGTCGAGCTCCACGACGCTTCATGTACCAGCGAGCCCCGTCGCCGTCTGGCCGGAACCGGACCTCGCAGCGACGCGGGCTCGCCAGGAACGCCGAGGCCCCGCCGATGCCCCGTCTCGCGACGGGGCCTCGGCAGGTGCCTGGTGCGCTCTGCCCATCGTGAACTGCCGCGCAGAGCGCCTAACACGCACCGCGCGAGAGCCAGGTGCTTTCGGCCGCTAGGGGAAGCTGCTCACCGCGACTGGCGTGCTGCGTTCCGTAGTCGAGCCATCACCAACTTGGCCGTATGGGTTCCAGCCCCAGCAGCTCGCCGTCCCGTCGACCTTGTAGGCGCACGAGTGGTATCGCCCGAGGCTCAGATAGACCGCATTCGTGAGGCCGCTCACGGTGACCGGCGTGCTGCTGGTTGTGTCGAGGCCGTCTCCGAGTTGACCTTCGGTTCCCTTTCCCCAGCACTTTACGGTCCCATCGACGAGGATCGCGCACGCGTGGAACGAGCCGACGGCGACTTCGATCGCCGAGCTGATACCTGACACGGTGACGGGAGTCGTGCTGGCCGTAGTCGTGCCGTCGCCAAGCTGGCCCACGGAGTTCGCGCCCCAGCACTTCACCTCGCCGCCGACCGTGAGGGCGCACGAGGACGCATCGCCCGTCGCGATGTCGATCGCGTTGTTCAAGCCGCTCACGAGGTACGGCGACGTCCGGTCGGTCGTCGTCCCGTCACCAATCTGGCCAGCGGAGTTGTCACCCCAGCACTGGACGGAACCGCCCGAGGTAAGCCCGCAGATGTGAGCGAAGCCGGCCTCGATGTCGACGTGATGGTACCAGAACCCCGAGAGCGGAACGGTCGACGGAGTGGGGTCGTCGACTGTGGTACCATCCCCGAGCTGCCCTTGGTCGTTGCGTCCCCAGCACTGGACAGATCCACCGATCACGAGGCCGCAGCTGAACCAGGCACCCGCCGTAATCTCGACGAAATCAGCGGAGCCCGTCACGCTCGTGGGCCTGTTCCGGTCAGTGGTCGTGCCGTCGCCGAGTTGGCCGTACGCGTTGTCGCCCCAGCACTTCCCCGTTCCGTCGATTGTTGTGGCGCAGGTGTGGTAGTAGCCGCCGTCGACGTGTACCGCCGGCGCGAAGAGGCTCTGGGTCGTGACCGGGGTCGTGCTGGAGGAGGGCGGGAACGGGTAGTTTGGGTCGTCTCCTAGCTGTCCGGCCGTGCCGAGACCCCAGCACTTGACGTAGGCCGAGTTGTTGTAGAGCGCGCACGTGTGGAAGTAGCCCGCTCCGACGATGGGGTTTCCACTCGCGCCGCTGAAGGACGAGACGGCTACCGGCGTGGTGGACGACGTGGTCGTGCCGTTGCCGAGCTGTCCAGCGTGGTTCCGACCCCAGCACTTCGCGGTGCCAGCTGCGGTCTTGATGCAGGTGGCGAAGTGGCCTGCGGCGAGGTCGGAGGCGTCTTCAGCCCCGGACACCGCGGTAGGCGAGGAGCGATCCGTGGTCGTGCCGTCGCCAATTTGTCCGTACTGGTTGTCGCCCCAGCAGTACACTTCGCCGGTGCCGTCCGTTGCGCAGGTGTGGCGCAGACCGGCGACAATCGACCGGTGCGTAGTCCCGCCGAGCACCGCAACCGCGGTGTGCCGGTCGGTCGTGGTTCCATCACCGAGCTCGCCGTTGCTGTTCAGACCGAAGCAGAACGAGTCGCTGTCGTCGTCGATCACGCAGGTGTGGTCACCTCCGGCCGTGAGAGCGGCTATGCTCGAGACGCCGGACGCCTGCACTGGCGTCGACCGGTCAGTGGTCGAGTTGTTGCCGAGCTGGCCGTACGAGTTGTCGCCCCAGCAGTAGACGTATCCGGACTCGACCAGAGCGCACGAGTGGTCGGTCCCCGTGGCAATGGCTTGGGCGTCGGTGATGGTGGACACGGTGACGGGACTCGTGGAGTCGATCACCGTACCGTTGCCGAGCTGGCCGTCGGCGTTCAGGCCCCAACACTTCACTTCGCCACCTTCGAGGAGTGCGCACGTGTGGCCCTCGCCGGCCGCGACGTGAATCGCCGTCGTGATCCCCGACACTGCAACAGGCGAGGTCCGCACGGTCGTCGACCCGTCACCCAGCTGCCCGTGGTCGTTGGCACCCCAGCACTTCACGGTGCCCCCATGGAGCACCGCGCAAGAGTGCCCCGCGCCCGTCGAGACTTCGACGGCGGTGGACAACCCCGAGACTTGGGACGGGGTGGTCGCCGAGCCCGACGCCCCGTTTCCGAGTTGGCCCAAGAAGTCGTCACCCCAGCAGTACGACGTCCCATTGTCCTTGGTCGCGCAAGTATGGGCTTCGCCGAGCGCGATCGTGTACGACGCCTGCAGTCGCGGGCTCAGATTCTGCGAGGTCTGTTCCGTCGGCAGTGCGTCCCCTGAGCCCGCCTCGACCGTCGGCTCGCAGGCAGCAACTCCAACCATCGCCATCAAGATCCATGTCGCCTTCATCGCGTCCTCCGCTCGTTGGGATCCCACGAGCGAAGGAACGTCCGAGCAGGCAGAGGCCCTTCATGACGAAAGTCAGGCCATTCGGCTCGCGGGTTCGTCTCGCTAGGAACAGCCCTCGCCGACGCCCGCAGGAACGCCGAGGCCCCGTCTCGCGACGGGGCCCCGGGCGTTACCTCAGCTGGAGCGGCGGCCTAGTAGCAGGCGACGCCGTCCGCGCAGGTCTCGAAGACGCACGAGAACAGCACGTTCGTCTGCTCGATGCAGTTGGCCTCGAGGCACGCCTGGTCGATGTTGTTGTTGGCATCGACGCAGTTGTTGTTGCGAAGGCAGGTCTCCCACACTCCGTAGTCGGCATCGCAGACACCGCCCGGCGCGGCGCAGCGCTGGAACGCGGCCTGCTGGCACGCGGCGCAAGCCTGGCTGTTCGGATCGGCCGTGCACTCGCCGTTACCGCCGCCACCGCCGAAGCAGCCGTCGAGGCCCGCCTGGCTGCACTCCGCGACGGCCACGCACGCCGCCTGGTCCGCCGTCATCCCGCCGCCCTCGCAGGCCTGGACGCACTCGGCCTCGGAGAGCTGGCCGCCCTGGCCGTCACCGAACGCGAAGCCGCAGTCCTGGTAGACGTGCGCGCAGGCGTCGGCGCAGTCGCCGCCACCGCCGCCCGGCACGCAGGCGCCGTTCTGGCAGATCTGGCCCGCGGCGCACTCGGCGTCGGAGGTGCAGCCGCCACCGCCGTCCGGCACGCAGGTGCCGAAGTCGCAGATCTCGCCGGCGCCGCACTGCGCGTTCTCGAGGCACTCGACGCAGAAGTTGTTCTGGCCGTCGGTGGCGCAGATCGGAGCGGACGCGGGGCAGTCGGCGTCGGAGGTGCAGCCCTCGCCGCCACCCGGCACGCAGGCGCCGGCCCGGCAGACCTGGCCCGCGGCGCACTCGGCGTCGGAGGTGCAGCCGCCGCCGCCGTCCGGGATGCAGACGCCGGCCTGGCAGATCTGGCCCGCGGCGCACTCGGCGTCGGAGGCGCAGCCGCCGCCGCCGCCCGGGATGCAGGCGCCGTTGCGGCAGACGTCGTCGCCGGAGCAGTCGGCGTCGGAGGTGCAGCCGCCGCCGCCCGCCGGCCGGCAGTTGCCGCCCTGGCAGATCTCGTCCGCGGCGCAGTCGGAGTTCGAGGTGCACTCGGTGCCGGCGCCGCAGTCGGCGTCGCACGCGCACTCGACGTTGCGGTTGTCCGGACCCGCCGGGTCGCAGTTCGTCGACGTGTTGCAGGCGCAGTTGCAGTTGGTGGAGCCGTCACCGTCCGGATCGGTGCAGAGCTCGCCCTGATCCACGGCACAGTCCTCGTCGCTCTCGCACGGCGCGCCCTGCTCTTCCGGCAGCTCGCACGCGACCGCGCCGACGATGCCGACGGCGCCGAGCGCCACGAGCAGCGCCCACCTCGGGTTCACGACCTTCATCTGAGACCTCTCCCTTTGATTGGCGGGCGACGCGCGCCCAACAGAGTCTTCCCTGCGCCCGCGCCGTCGGTGCACAGCGGCGGACGACCCCCTTCCCCGTGGAAAAAGGCCGGGGAAGGACGAACCTTACCGGGCCCTATTCACGTGGGGCGGTGACGACTATCACACCTTTCCCGCGGCGGACAACGGAGCGGGAGCTCGCCTCGCAAGCCGGGGAATTCGTTGACACCGCCGCGGTTGGCGGGCGAGATGAAGGCCCGTGTGCGCCGCTCCGCCGGCGCGCCGAAGGAGCTCCGCCACGTGTCCCGCCGCGCCCTCTTGCTGATCCCCCTCGTCGCCGCCGGCTGCTCCACCCGCTACATCGGCGACACCCAGATCGAGGACACGGACGAGAACCGCGAGGTGCTGCGGGTCGTCGAGCAGTACCGCCGCGCGGTGGAGGACCGTGACGTGCAGCGGATCCTCGACCTCACCTCCGACAAGTTCTTCGAGGACCCGGGCACGCCCCACGACCCGAAGGACGACTACGACAAGGCCGGCCTCAAGGCGCGCCTCGACGAGTCGTTCGCGAAGGTGAAGGACCAGCACCTCGAGCTCGCCGCGCGCAAGCTCGCGCTCGACGAGGAGCTCCGCACCGCGGTCGTCGACTACGTCTACGACCACCGCTACCGGCTGCAGCTCGCCGGCTCCGGCGAAGGCGAGTGGCGCAAGGACACCGACGTGAACCGCGTCGCCCTCGTCCGCGAGGGCGAGCAGTGGAAGATCGTCTCGGGGATCTGAAGCGGGGCGCTACTCCGCGCAGGTCGAGAGGATGCAGA
Organism: uncultured Myxococcales bacterium; assembly: GCA_964504805.1. GTDB lineage: Bacteria > Myxococcota > Myxococcia > Myxococcales > Vulgatibacteraceae > CAZDGH01. The sequence continues at coordinate 10,828 of CAZDGH010000054.1, forward strand.
GGCCGAGCGCGTTGTCCTGGCACGTCGTCGTGGTCGCGAGGCACCACCAGTTGACGTTGTCCGAGGGGCTGTTGCGCTTGCCCGCGAGGCAGTTCTCGATCTGCGTCGCGCGATCGGCGCAGGGCTGTCCCGGGATCGAGAGCCCGCAGGCGGGATCGGGGCACAGCGCCACGTAGTTGTCGGCGGCGATCGCGCAGTCGATCTCCTCCGCCGGGAAGCGGCAGACGCCGTCGGTGCAGGTGTCCGCCGGATCGTCGCAGGGATCCGCGGCGCCGCCGCTCCCGCCGGTGCCGCCCTCTCCGCCCGTCCCGCCCGCGCCGCCTCCGCTGCCGCCCGCGCCGCCACCTCCGTCTCCGCCGTCGCCCGGCACCGGCGGCAGCGGCTCGTCCTCGCCACACGCCGCGAGGGCGAGGGCGAGGGCGGCGAGGACGGCGAGGTGGCGCGACATGGGGTCTCCGAGGTGACCGCGGCGGCCGCGGAAGGGGGAGTGTAGGCCCGCGGCGAACCAGCCATCAACGAGTTCCGGGCGTATCCCACCTGCTCCCACCGTCACGATGACCGATGTACCGAGGGGGGAGCAAAAGGCGTACTCTCCGCGTGCAAGCTCTCGCTCGGTTGCGCGGGGAACCCGACGGCGGAAACGCCGCTCCTGGTGGAGGACTCAACGATGAACCGGAAGGTGCTATCGACGACGCTGCTCGCGGCGCTGGTCCTGGCTGCGTGCGGGCAGGAAGCGGACGGGGGCATGCTGCCCGAGCCGAACGAGCTCCCGGATCACGAGCTGAACGTCCTCCCGCCGGAGCCCGAGTTCGTCGAGCCGGTGCTGCGCGAGACGGTCACGGTCTTCGATCCGTACGAGGCGCAGCACTTCGGGATCCTCCCGAACAAGCTCGTCGTGCCGGTCGAGGGCAACGAGACCCTGCTCCTCGTCGAGCCGGGCCACGTGCTCGCGTCGAAGTACCTCTTCTTCCGCAAGGTGACCGCGGTCGAGCGTGACGGCGACTTCCTCGTCTTCGACACCGTCGAGGCGCACATCACCGACGCGGTGCTGCAGGGCACCTTCGATCTGAAGATCGTCGGCGAGATCGATCACCAGACCGGCGCGATCGCGTTCTACGACGACGCCGAGAACCCCTTCCTCCGTCCGGGCGTCGAGGCGCCGGTCGCCGCGCCCGTCGAGGACGAGACGCCGTTCGGCCAGGGCCACTACAAGCTCTCCTACGAGTTCGACCGGACCTGGGGCAGCCCGATCAACCTGGTCGCGGCCGCGGGCATCACCTTCCCGAACCGCTGGTACAACCTCGACGGCGCCGGCCGCCTCAAGGTGATGCCGGTGCTGAACTCGACCTTCAGCCCGAGCATCAAGGTCCAGGGCAAGGTCTCCTGCTGCGAGAACTTCAACCTCGCCAACCCGTTCGGCTCGCTGAACCCGAAGGTCGACTACGTCCGGGTGATCGCCGAGGGCCGCCTCGAGCTCGAGGCCGGCATGAAGATCAAGGCGACCGCGGCCTCGTCCGGCCAGCTCGACGTCATGGTCGTCGGCCAGTCCGGCGCGCTCGCCACCATCAACTGCTTCCAGGCCGGCGGCTCCATCGGCATCCTCCCCGTCACCGCCCGCATCTGCCCGAGCATGCGGTTCCAGGGCAGCTACAAGGTCGACGGGGCGATGGACCTCGAGGCCAAGGTCGACATCGTCAAGACCGTCGGCGCCGGCATCATCATGGAGAACGGCAACTGGCGGACCTACTTCAACGACGACTCCGCGCAGATCACGCCGTTCGTGAGCCGCGACATCCAGTTCACCCTCGAGGCGAACGCCACCGTCACCCCGAAGATCGAGGCCGACATCTCCGGCATCCTCGGCGGGGCGGTCGAGGTCAACGCGACGGCGAGCCTCAACAGCCGCTGCGTCGCCCCGAACATGAGCCACGTGCTCGCGGCCTCCATCGGCGGCAAGGCGAGCGCGTACTTCGGGCCGCTCAACCTCCTCGTCATCAACATCGACAAGAAGGAGAAGGAGTGGCAGCTCTTCCAGCGCAACTGGCCGAACCTCTGGTCGAGCACCGCCGGCACCTGCGTGCCGTCGTACGCGACGATGAGCTACCAGCCGGTGCGCGCCACGCCGGACGACGTCGACAACCTCCGCACCCTCGACCTCGACATGGTCGTCGAGGTGCCGGCCGAGAACGCGGGCGGCGCGGCGCAGAAGATCTCCACCGACAGCCGCATCCGCACCATCCCGGGCTCCGGTGACACCTACCCGTACGTCTCCTTCGGCGGCGCGAACGCCGCGGGCCGTCCGGAGACGGCGAACTTCACCCGGTTCGTCGACGGCACCTACAAGATCTGGGCGCACGACTACGAGAACGCCGCGAGCCCGATCGACTCCTTCGGCCGCTCGAGCGCCCGGGTGACGATGTGGATCGGCAACGGCCAGCTCCGCACCGTCACCGCGCCGCGCTCGACCGGCAACGTCTGGAACATCGCCACGTTCACCCGCACCACCAACAACGGCGCGAGCCAGGTGAACCTGACGGTCCAGAACACGATCGAGTCGCGGAACGTGTACGCGCCGTAAGCCGTAGCGGCGCCTTCGGGCGTGACAGGCGGGGGAGCCGGGTTCGCCCTGGCTCCCCCGTCGTCATTTCTGGGATACTTCGGCCCTTCCTCCGGAGAGTCGAATGTCCAAGGCCACGCTCCTCCCCGCCGTGCTGGTCCTCGCGCTCGCGGCGCCGCTCCTCGCGGCCTGCGGCGATCCCGATCCGCTCCCTCCGCCCTCCGGCGGCGGCAACGGGGACGGTGGCGGCGGGGACGGTGGCGGCGGGGACGGCGGCGGCGGGAGCGGCGGCGCCGGCGGGAGCGGCGGCGGCGGCGACGCCTGCGGCGGCTGCCCCGAGGGCACGGCGTGCAACGAGGAGACGGAGACCTGCGTCTCGACGCAGCCGTGCGACCCCGCGTGCGGCGCGGGCTTCACCTGCCAGGCCGGCATCTGCCTGCCGGACGCCGGGTCGATCGGCGCGCCCTGTGCCGCGGCCGCGGAGTGCACCAGCGGCGAGTGCGCCTTCTCGGTGACCGGCGAGGGCCTCTGCGTCGCGCCCTGCGGCGCCGGGTGCCCCGCGGGCACGCACTGCGTCGCCGCGGTGGATCGCTGCGTCTCGGACGCGTTCACCGAGTGCGAGGGCATCGACCCGTGCCCCGGCTCTGCCGCCTGCACCTACTGGACGATGGCCGGCGCCCAGGTCGGCGCGTGCTCGCTCGACGCGGGCGCCGGCGCGATCAGCGCGGTGTGCACCTCGGGCGCCGAGTGCGCGACCGGCCTCTGCTCCGAGGCGAGCCCGTCGGGCCGCCGCATCTGCACCTCGCCGTGCCTCGACGACTTCGGGTGCGCCGGCGTCTCGGAGACGTGCACCTCGCAGGCGCTCGACACGCCGGCGGGCCCGCTCCAGGCGAACGCCTGCGCGTCCGAGGACACCGGCGGCATCTTCGGCGACTGCTGCGCGACCGACGCCGACTGCTCGCCCGGGGAGAGCTCGGGCTGCCGGATGGGCTCGGGCGGCACGATGTCGTGCGCGTCGGCGGGCCTGTGCGAGACGAGCGAGGAGTGCCTGTTCAGCCTCCCGGGCGTCGGCGTGCGCGAGGGCGAGTGCGTCGGCGGCGTCTGCGTCGCGGTGAACTGCACGCCGCGGTAGCGGCGCCCAGGAACGGCTGCGCCGCCTCCGCCACGGCTTCCGTGGGCGGGGCGGCGCGCCGGACGAACGGAGCGGCCTAGCGGCCTTCGTTCCGGTCGGCGAAGTTGACGATGTTCTTCTCGGTCATGCGGTCGTCGACGTTGTTGGTGCCCGTCGTCGCGGCCGTCTGCCCGTTCAGGGCGTTCGCCGAGGTGCCGAAGATCTTGCGGATGTTGTCGCCGAAGACGGTGACGACGCCGATGGTGCCGATGGCGATGAGGGCGACGATGATGATGTACTCGGTCATGCCCTGGCCCGACTGACGCCGCCGATTCAGCTTCTGCATGACCATGTCCGTGGCCTCCTCGTGCTGCGCGCCGTGCCGCTGGCTGCGACCGTGGACGGAAGTGTAGCCAGGGACTTCACGGTTGGAAAGGCGCACGCGCATCGGTCGGGTGACCGACGGACGTCTGACGTACCAAGGAATCCAGGCGGTTGCGACGCGTCCGGCCCCGGTCATCCACCGCCGAAGAGGCCTGTGGCGTCGAGCGGCGCGTAGTCGGCGGCCACGATCCGCCAGTCGCCCTCCTCCGCCAGGAACCGGGCGCTCACCCGGTACGCCTGCACCCGGTTCGGCGACAGCTGCCGCACGTCGTCGGGGAGCTCCTGCCCCTGGGCGCCGACGAAGACGACGTCGCCGTCGTAGCCGCCGCCCTCGGCGGGGTGGAACGAGGCGTCGAGGACGTAGACCCGGGCCCAGCCCTGGCGGAGGAGGACGCCGAGGAGCAGGCCCCGGAGCTGCTCCTTGGTGGCGACGCCGCGCTTGCCGCCCTGGAAGCCCTCGGAGACGTGGTCGAGCACCTCGGCGACGTCGCGCCGCGACGCCGCGTCGGCCAGCTCGTCCACGATCCGCCGGAGCTTCTCCTCGTCGGTCTCGCGGGAGCGGCCGAGGACCACGACCAGCGCCACCAGCAGCGCCACGCCCGCCGACGCCGCGACGAGCTTCTTCACCGTCATACGAGCAGCTCGGAGGCGTCCAGGATCTCGCTCGGCGCCAGCGCCTGCGCCGTCGAGCGGAGCCGCTCCTCGGTGACGTTCTCCAGGTACGCGAGCAGCTCCGGGTGCACGTCGGCGAGGCCCTGGAACGCCGGCCGCGGCAGGTACGCCGCCACCGTCTTGCGCGTCGCCTTCACGGTGGCGGTGGCGCCCCGCTCCTTCACCAGCGAGATCTCGCCGAGCACCTCGCCCTCGCGCAGGTACGCGAGCACAACGCGGTCGCCGCCGGTGTCGGCCTTCGACACCTCGACCTCGCCGGTGACGACGAGGAAGAGGCCGCCCGGGTCCTGGCCCTCGACGATGATCGACTCGCCGGGCTTGTAGACCTTCGAGCCGAAGCGGCCCCACACCTCCCAGCGCTCCTCGTGGCTGAGCGGCTTGAAGATCGTCGAGGTGGCGAGGAGGTTCTGCACCAGCCGCCGCCGGCCGAACTCGGCGAGCGCCTGCGGGACGCCCTCGTGGGATCTCGCCAGCTCGTCGAGGACGCCGCGGGTGATCTCGAACGCCTCGGTGTCGACGAGGGCGTCGACGGTGGCGGTGCGCGGCGAGCCGGCGAGGAGCGCCATCTCGCCGAACAGCGCGCCGCCGGGGAGCGTCGCCAGCGCGCCGGCGCCGGCCTCGGCCTTGCCGACGCTCGCCTTCCCGGCGACGAGCACGAACACGGAGTCGCCGCGATCGCCCTCGGCGACGACGCGGTCGCCGGCCCGGTACTCGCGGTAGGCCATCTTCTGCACCAGGTCGACGAAGGCCTCGCGGTCGAGGTCGGCGAAGAGCGGCAGCGGCGGGCGCGCGCCCGGATCGGCCGGCGGGCTCTCCTCGTCCGGGCGGCCCAGGATCTCGTGGGCGCGGTCCGACAGCCGGCTGCCGGAGAGGCCGAGGAGCGAGCCGCGGCCGGTCTCCTCGACGAGGGTCTCGGGCGGGAGCGGCGGCGGCACCTGCGCGCGGCCCGGGGCGCTCGCGGAGGCGCGGGCGTGGACGCGGCGCAGGGTGTCCTTCAGCCGCTTCTCGACCGGGTTCACCAGGAGCGCGAGCTTGCAGGCCGCGATCGCCGAGAGCAGGTAGTCGCGGCGGAGCAGCCCCTCGGCGGCGGCGTGGTAGGCGGTGACGGCGCGCTCGCGCTCGCCGAGGGCGACGAGGGACCGGGCCGCGGCGAACCGCGCCCGGTGATCGGCCGGCGCCATCCGGACCAGCTCGGCGTGGGCGGCGAGGGCGGCGCCGTGATCGCCCGCCTCGAGGGCGGCGCGCCCCTGCGCCCGGAGCTCGTTGGGTTCCATGGACCTCCCCCCTTCACGTGGGGGACGGAGCTTAGCAAGGCGCGGTTGATCCGGACGTGGGCGCTTGTTACCCCACTCCCCTGCCCGGAGGTCGCACGTGCCCGCCGCCCGGAAGTCCGCCGCTCGCCGGAAGCCCGCCCGCCTCGCCCCGAAGCCCCGCCGCGCCGCCGCGCCGGGGCTGCAGCGGCCGCCCCACGAGCGGCCGGTCCTCGCCCCGCCGCTGCCGATCCCGACGGTGGAGCGCCTCCTCGGCCGGGCGATGTCGCGGGGCGCGCAGTTCGCGGAGGTGTACGTCGAGCGCGGCACCACCACCGTGGTGGTCCTCGAGGAGGGCCGCGTCCGCTCGGCGCAGGTCGGCGTCACCCAGGGCGTCGGCGTCCGCGCGGTCCACGGCGCGAAGGTCGGCTACGCCTACTCGGACGACCTCGACGACGCCGTGCTCGACCGCACCGCGGACACCGCCGCCGCGATCGCCGCCGGCTCGGGCTCCGACGCGCCGGTGGCGGTGAAGCGGCAGGCGATCCCGCGGTACTACGCGGTGCTCGAGCCGCTCGCCGACGTCGACGTGACGCGGAAGGTCGAGCTCGTGCGCCGGGCCGACGCCGCGGCGCGCGCCCACGACCGCCGGGTGAAGCAGGTCACCGCGTCGTACGCCGACCACACCAAGCGCATCGCGGTGGCGAACACCGAGGGCCACTACGCCGAGGACGTCCAGGACCTCTGCCGGCTCGGCGTCCACGTGGTCGTCGAGGGCAAGGGCGCCGAGCGGCGCACCGGCTTCTACGGCGCGGGCGGCCGCGTCGGCCTCGGCTACTTCGACGGCGTGCGTCCCGAGGACGTCGCCCGGGAGGCGGCGCGGCAGGCGGTGGCGCTCCTCGGCGCGGTGGCCGCGCCCGCCGGGCCGCAGACCGTGGTGCTCGCGCCGGGCTGGTCCGGGATCCTGCTCCACGAGGCGATCGGCCACGGCCTCGAGGCCGACTTCATCCGCAAGGGCACCTCGCTCTACGCGGGGAAGCTCGGGCAGAAGGTCGCCTCGGAGAAGGTCACGGTGATCGACGACGGCACCGTGGCCAACTCCCGCGGGTCGATCAACGTCGACGACGAGGGCGTGCCCGGCGAGCGGAAGGTGCTCATCGAGGGCGGCGTCCTGCGCGGCTACATGTTCGACAAGCTGAACGCCAAGCTGATGAAGGAGAAGAGCACCGGCTCGGGCCGCCGCGAGTCGTTCAAGTGCGCGCCGATGCCGCGGATGACGAACACCTACCTGGCGCCCGGCGACGACGACCCCGAGGACATCCTCCGGAGCGTCGAGCGCGGGCTCTACTGCAAGCACTTCGGCGGCGGCCAGGTCGACATCACCAACGGCAACTTCGTCTTCGAGGTCTCCGAGGCGTACCTGATCGAGAAGGGGAAGCTCGGGGCGCCGGTCGCGGGGGCGACGCTCATCGGCGTCGGGCCGATCGCGCTGCAGAACGTCTCGATGGTCGGCTGCGATCCGACGGCGGACCCCGGGCTCGGCACCTGCGGCAAGGACGGCCAGAGCGTGCCGGTGGGCGTCGGGCTGCCGACGGTGCGGATCGACGGGATGACGGTCGGCGGGACCAAGGTCGCGGGCGGGAGGAAGGCGTGAGGATCGATCTCGGCCGGCTCTGCGAGAAGGTCGCGGCGCGGGCGAAGAAGCTCGGGGCGACGCAGGCGGAGGCGTACGCGGAGCGCAGCCGCGAGGCGTCGGTGCGGGTCCGCGACGGGGAGATCGAGGATCTCACCGAGGCGACGTCGAAGGGGCTCGGGCTCCGGGTCATCCGCGGCGGCCGGCTCGGCTTCGCCTGGACGAGCGACTTCTCCGAGGACGGGCTCGAGTCCTTCGTGAGGAAGGCGCTCGACCTCGCGGCGCTGTCGGCGAAGGACGAGAAGAACCGGCTGCCGGGCCGCGCCGCGCTGAAGCAGCGGAACGCCGCGCCGCCGGGGCTCTTCGATCCCGAGGTGGAGGCGCTCTCGACGGACTGGAAGATCCAGGCGGCGCTCGAGATGGAGCGGGCGGCGCGCGCGGAGGACCGGCGGATCGCCGGGTTCGAGTCGGTGGGCGCCGGCGACTACGTCGCCGAGGTGGCGGTGGCGTCGACCGAGGGCTTCGTCGACACGCACCGCGGCACCTACGTGTCGCTCTACGCGGTGCCGGTCGCGAAGGGCGACGGCGGCGAGCTGCAGAACGCGTCTTGGAGCGACACCCGGCGGAGGCTCGCGGACCTGATGCGCCCCGAGGAGATCGGCCGGATCGCGGCGCGGCGCGCGGCGCGGATGCTCGGGGCGAAGAAGGCGGCGACGCAGCGCGTGCCGGTCGTCTTCGAGGCGCCGATGGCGTCCGGCTTCGTCGCCGGCCTCGCCGGCGCGGTGAACGGCGACGCGATCCTGAAGCGCTCCTCGTTCCTCGCCGGGAAGCTCGGCGCGAAGCTCGCGCCGGCGACGGTCACCGTGGTCGACGACGGGCTCCTCCCCGGCGGCCTCGGCACCCACCCGTTCGACGGCGAGGGCGTGCCGACGCGGCGCACGCCGGTGATCGAGCGGGGCGTGCTCCGGAGCTACCTCTACGACACGTACACCGCGGGCCGGGCGAAGACCGCGAGCACCGGCAACGCCTCGCGCTCGTACGCGTCGCTCCCGCACGTCGGCGTCACCAACTTCTACCTCGACCGTGGGGCGACGCCGGCGGAGGAGCTGGTGAAGGGGGTGAAGAACGGCCTCCTCGTCACCTTCATGCTCGGCCGCGGCGTGAACACCGTCACCGGCGAGTACAGCCGCGGCGCGAACGGGATCTGGATCCGCGACGGCGAGCTGGCGGAGCCGGTGCAGGAGATCACGGTCGCCGGGAACATGCTGGAGATGCTCGCGGCCATCGACGCGGTCGGCGACGACCTCGAGCACCGCGGCACGGTGGCCTCTCCGAGCCTGCGGTTCGCGGAGCTGACGGTGTCCGGCGCCTGACCTCCGGGGCCCGGCCGCCACGCTTCCGCCGCGGTGCGTCGGGCGGTAGAGTCGGCGGCTTCGGAAGGCCGCGGCGTCGCGGGAGACGCCGGGAGGGAGCCGGATGCGCACCGCGGAGCTCTGCGGCGCGGCGCTGCTCGTGGCGCTGTTCGTGGCGGCGGTCGCGCCCGCCTGCGGCGGCGGCGACGGCACGGCCGACGCGCCGGGCGGTGGCGACGGCAGCGGCGTGGGCGACGCGGCGGAC
>CAZDGH010000055.1:0-10084 GCA_964504805.1 uncultured Myxococcales bacterium
GGCGCCGGCCGAGGATCCCGAGGGCGTCGCCGTCGAGCTCGGCTACCGGCTGGCGGTGCTCGCCGAGCGCCTCGACGTGCACCACCCGCTCACGCGGCTCCTCGTCGCCGGCACGCCCGAGGGCCTCGCCGCGTTCGCCGCCTCCGAGGAGCACGCCGGGGTGTACGACGGCACCGGCCGGACGCTCGCCGGCGCGTTCGCGGCCTGGGCGCGCAGGAGGCTCCGCGAGCGCCCGGTACCCGGCGCCGACGCCGCGCTCGCGTTCGAGACCTGGGCCCACGGCGAGCTCGCCCGCGAGGTGGCGGAGCCGGTGGTCCCGGCGGGCACGCCGGTCCTCGCGCCCGGCGTGCGCCTGACGATGTTCCCGGTGGACCTCACCGAGCTGCTCCACGCCGCCGCCGCGCTGCGCCGGCACCTCGCCGCCCGCGCCATGGCGACCGGCCGCGCCGACCTCGCCGACCTCGAGGTCCTCTCGGCGATCGCCGCCCGCGCGCCGCAGGGCCGCTGGCTCCTCGCGCTCCGGCGCCGCGGCGAGCGCCTCGACCCGCTCCCGCTCGACGAGGCGCTCGCGGCCACGCTCTCGGAGCTCCGCCGCGGCGCGAAGGTGGCGCCCGAGGCGCTCGCCCGCGCCGCCGCCCACGGCCTGGTCGCGCCGGCGCCGGAGCGCGGCTAGTGGAGCGCTTCGAGCCGCTCGGCGCCCTCGGGGTGGCGCTCGCCGCCGGGCTCCTCATCGGCCTCGAGCGCGAGCAGGCCGCGGGCCGCGACGAGCACCGCCCGTTCCCCGGCGGCGTGCGGACCCACCCGCTGGTGGCGCTCTGCGCGGCGCTGGGCTCGCTGCTCCTGCCCACGGTCGGCGCCTGGCTCCTGGCGGCGCTCTTCCTCGCCCTGGTGGTGCTGCTCGCGGTCGGCTACCTCGACGACGTGCGCCGGGGGCGCGACCGCGGCCTCACCTCCGAGGTCGCGTTCCTGCTCACCTTCCTGCTCGGCGCGCTCGCCGGCTCCCGCGGGGTGATCGAGCCCGCCGGCCACGAGGCGATCGTCGTCCTCGGCGTCGCCGTGGTCGGCACGCTGCTGCTCTCGGCGAAGGTTCCGCTGCACGCCATCGCCGGGAAGCTCTCCCGCGAGGACGTGCTGGCGACGCTGAAGTTCCTCATCGTCGCCGTGGTCGTCCTGCCGCTCCTGCCCGACGCCACCTACGGCCCGCTCGAGGTGCTGAACCCGTTCGAGATCGGCCTGATGATCGTCCTCATCGCCGGCCTCGGCTTCGTCGGCTACGCGGCGATCCGGCTGCTCGGTCCCGGCCGCGGCCTCGGCGTCACCGGCCTGCTCGGCGGCCTGGTCTCGTCCACCGCCGTCACCCTCTCGATGTCGGGTCGCGCCAAGGCGCACCCGGAGCTCGCGCCGTCGTGCGCGCTTGCGGTGGTGCTCGCCTCGACGATCATGAACGTCCGGGTGGCGGTGGAGACGGCGATCGTGCACCCGCCGCTCCTCTCGATGCTCGCGCTCCCGCTCGGCGCGATGCTCGTCGCCGGCCTGGTGGCGTGCGCGGTCCTCTGGCGCGATCACCGGCGCGCGGCCGCCCGCACGGACGGCGAGGGCCCGACCTTCGCGAACCCCTTCGAGCTCTCGTCGGCGGTGAAGTTCGGCCTGCTCTACGCGGCGATCCTCTTCGCCTCGAAGGCGGCCTCGACCTACCTCGGGAGCGGCGGCAGCTACCTCGCCGGCGTCGTCGGCGGCCTCACCGACGTGGACGCGATCACGCTCTCGATGGCCTCGCTCGCGCAGCAGGGCCTCCCCGGCGAGGTCGCGGTCACCACCATCCTCCTCGGCGTCTTCGCCAACACCCTGGTGAAGGGCGGGATGGCGCTCGCGGTCGGCGGCCGCTCGTTCGGGAAGCTCATCCTCGCCGCGCAGGCGGGGGTGCTGGCGGCGGGCGGCCTCGCGCTCGCCGCGCTCTGGCTGGGCTGATCCGCGCCCGCCCCGTCCGTAGCTTTCTCGGGACCCTTTCCCGACGGAGGCCCGACGGCCATGAAGACGGTACGAGACGTGATGACGGCGAACGTGCAGACGGTCGCCCCGGACGCGACCATCCAGGAGGCCGCGAGGCTGATGCGCGACGTGGACTGCGGCGCGGTGCCGGTCTGCGACGGCGATCGCCTCGCCGGCATCGTCACCGACCGCGACATCGCGGTGCGGGCGATCGCCGAGGGGAAGGACGCGAGCTGCCAGGTCCGCGACGTGATGAGCGGCGGCGTCATCACCTGCGGCGAGGACGACTCGATCGAGGACGTCGCCGAGCTGATGGAGGAGAAGCAGGTCCGACGGATCGTCGTCGTCGACGAGAACAAGCGGCTCTCGGGCATCGTCGCCCTCGCCGACCTCGCCCTCGACGCCAGCGCCGACGAGCTGATGGTCGACGAGGTGCTCGAGCGGGTGAGCGCCCCGAGCGCCAACACCTCGCCCTGATCGCCGTACGCGGTAGAGTCCGCGGCCGGGGAGGGACCGCCATGGCCGCGAGGCGCAAGAAGGTAGCCGCGGGGACCACCGGGATCGCCGCCACCGAGGTCGGGGCCGAGGCGCCGCCGCCCGAGGTGGCGTCGCTCGCCAGGCAGATCGCCGCCGACGGCGGCACCGCGCTCGCGAGCTACCGCGAGCCGTTCGCGGGGAAGTGGGTGGTGATGGCGGCCCTGCCGCTCGACAAGGTCGAGCCCACGCCGTACCAGCGCGAGCTCTCCGACACCCACGTGAAGAAGCTCGAGGCGGTGATCCCCAAGGTCGGCCGCTTCCTCGACCCGATCGTCGCCATCCGCCACGACGGCGGCTACTGGTCGCCGAACGGCATGCACCGGCTGCACGCCATGCGCCGCCTCGGGGCCAAGGCGATCATGGCGCTCGTCGTGCCGGAGCCCGAGGTGGCGCTGCGCATCCTCGCGCTCAACACCGAGAAGGCGCACAACCTGAAGGACAAGAGCCTCGAGGTGGTGCGGATGGCGCACGCGCTCGCCGGCCGCGCCGACGCGAAGAAGCTCCCCGAGGACACCTGGGCCTTCGAGTTCGAGGAGCCCGCCTACCTGGTGGTGGGCCTCTGCTACGAGGAGCGGCCACGCTTCTCCGGCGGCGCCTATCTGCCGATCCTGAAGCGCTGCGTCGACTTCTCCACCGAGCCGATCGCCGAGAGCATGAAGGTGCACGCGAAGCAGGCGAAGCGCGTGCTCGAGCTCGACGACGGCGTGGTCGAGGCGGTGGAGAAGCTCAAGGCCGCCGGCCTCAAGAGCGCGTACCTGAAGCCGTTCGTGGTGGCGCGGGTGAACCCGCTCCGCTTCGTCCCGGCGCCGAAGCCGGGGCAGAAGGCCTCGCGCGCCGACCTCGACAAGACCCTCGACAAGATGATGGCCGGCCTCGCCAAGCTCGACCCGTCGAAGATCCGCCCGCAGGACCTCGCCTCGATGGCGGGCGGGCCGCCGCCCGAGGAGTAGCGCGCGGTCAGCCGAGCGCGTCGACCTTGGCGGCGAGGACGAAGTCGTTCTCGTGCAGGCCGCCGACGTCGTGCGTCCACAGCGTCAGCGTCACCTCGCGGTACTTCACCAGGATGTCGGGGTGGTGGTCCTCGGCCTCGGCGAGCTCGGCGACGCGGCCCACGAAGGCGATCGCCTCGCGGAAGCCCGGCAGCCGGAAGGTCCGCGAGAGCCGCTCGCCGGCGAGGGTCCACGACGGCACCTCGCGGTGGAGCGCGGCGGCCTCCTCGGCGGAGAGCTTCCGCGCGCCCTCGCTCGCGCGGCACGGCACGCAGCGCTTCTTCGCGAGCGCGCTCACTTCACGTCCACCGTCTCGCGCTCGATCTGCCGCCGCGAGCGGAACTTGCCGAAGCTGCGGATCGCCGCGTCGCCGACCTTCTGGATGTCGCGGTTGTTCAGGTACGCGGTGAGCGGCGCGGCGACGAGCGGCACGGCGCGCCCGAGCGTGCCCCAGCCGATCTTCGCGAGCAGCGAGGTGGAGAGCTTGCCGGCGACGATCGGCGCCGCCCGGTACACCGGCCCGAGGTTGCCGTTCTCGAAGCCGAGGGTCTCGAGCAGCTCGGCCCGGCCCTGCTCGGTCTTCAGGTTCACCCCGTAGAGCACCGCCAGCTCGACCACCAGCGAGAGCTCGAGCCAGGCGACCAGGGCGAGGTCGGCGGGGATCGCCATCAGCCCGAAGAGGCCGGCGACCGCGCCGCCGGTGAGGGCCACCTGCTTCTTCTGGTCGATGAGCCGCTGCGCGAGCGCGTCGCGGGAGGCGCCCGGGTGGGCGCGCTCGAGCTCGGCGAGCTTGAGGCGGGCCTTGCCGATCTCGTCGAGGAGGAAGGCCTCGAAGCTTCTGGGGAGCCGCGGGAGCCGGGCCAGGGAGGGAAGCGCCATCGCGTCCGAACGTAGCGCGGATCGCTACGGCTTGCCCGCGCCGCCCCCCGCGGGGGCCTTCGCCACCACCTCGGCGAAGTGCTCCACCTTCTCCGCGTCGTCCGGCGCCAGCGAGAGGAACTTCACGCCCATCCCGAGCTGGCCCTTGCGGTTCGCCACCACCTCGGCCTCGCAGGTCACCGGCCGGTCGTCGCCGGGGAGGGTGAAGCGCACCACGACGCGGGTACCGACCGCGTGCGGGATGGCGCGGTCGAAGAACGCGCCGCCGACCGAGAGGTCGTGGGACTTGAGCAGCACCATCGAGCCGCCGCTCTCGAGCTCGATGGGGAGCTCGAGCGAGTGGCGCTCGTCCTTGCGGCGGTCGACGGTCACGGGCGGCCCCCCTCGCTTCGCGGCAGCGAGTCTACGCAAGCGCCAGGGCGGGCGGGTACGCGTCGAGGTAGGCCTCGATCCGCGCCCGGTCCGCTCGCGAGAGGCCCACGAACCGGTAGCGCATCCCCTCGCCGCCGTCGCGCACGCCGACCACCCGCGCCCAGACGCGGACGAGCTCGTCCTCGCGGTCGTCGGGGAGCGAGAACCGGAGCAGCACCAGCGAGCCCTTCGGGTGCGGGATGGCGTGGCGCACCGACAGCCCGCCCTCGGAGAGGTCGGCGGTGTAGCGCCAGAAGGTGTAGCGGCCGGAGAGCTCCTCGAGCTCGAGGCACACCGGGGCGCGCTTCTCGTTGCGCCGCTCGCCGCCGCGGCGGGCCTTGAGGCGCCGCTCGCCGTGGAACCAGATCACCGGGATGCCGGTGCCGCGGCGCTCGCCCCCGCGACGGTCGCCGAGGCCCGGCGCCGGCACCAGCTGGAGCGCGGGGACGATCTCGGTGACCTCGGCGTCGGGATCGAAGCGGCGGGCGGCGGCGGGCATCGGCGGTCCTCCGGTCGGCGTCGTGCCGGACCGGATTGCACGCCACGTGCCGAGGTGGGGAGGCCGCCTACATCGGCGCCTGCGGTGCCGGCCTGGAGCCTCCGGGCGTCAAGGCAGGTAGCGTCCAGCGCGACGCTCGAACAAGAACACTACTGGTCATCGATGGTTGCGACAGGCTCGTCCAGGCCCTGGACGGCGCGCCCGAGGCGTGGAGCGCGCCTAGTCCTTCACCCGGCCCTCGTGGCGGAACGGGTACTCCATCACGCCCACCGGCGTGTCGAGGCCGGCAGTCCCGGTGACCTCGTAGAGGAACGAGCGGCGCCTCAGGATCTCCGCCGCCACCGGCCCGAGGTCGGCCGGGTCGACCTTCACCGGGAACTCGACCACCGTCTTCGCCAGCGGCGCGAGGGTCGCCTCGTCGTCCTTGGTGCCCGCGGCCACGCGGCGGCCCTCGACGTCGAGCTGGTAGTCGATCCGCGCCAGGGTGAGCTCGACGTCGTTCGGGTTGTCGACCTCGAGGTGGACGCCGAGGTCGATCTGCCGGAGCGAGAGGCGCTTCAGCTCCACGTGGTCGAGCCGCACCGTCGGACGCTCGAAGGAGCCGGTGAGCACCCGGAAGAAGGCGCAGCCCGGCGCGCAGGCGAGGGCGAGCGCCGCGGCGATCGCGACGCGCCGGCTCACGCCTGCGCCGCGACCTGCCGGAGGATGTCGATCTCCTCGAGCGCCTTGCCGGCGCCGATCACCACCGACGAGAGCGGGTCCTCGGCGAGGAAGACCGGCAGGCCCGTCTCCTCGCGCAGGAGCGTGTCGAGGTTCTTGAGCAGCGCGCCGCCGCCGGCGAGGACGATGCCGCGGTCGGCGATGTCGCCGGCGAGCTCCGGCGGCGTGCGCTCGAGCGTCACCTTCACCGCCTCGACGATGGCGTTCACCGGCTCGGAGAGCGCGTCGCGGATCTCGTCCGAGGACACCGTCAGCGTGCGCGGCACGCCGGCCACGAGGTCGCGGCCCTTGATGTCCATGGTGAGCACCTCCTCGGTCGGGTAGGCGGTGCCGATGCCCATCTTGATCAGCTCGGCCGTCCGCTCGCCGATGAGGAGGTTATATTTCCGCTTGATGTGCTGGATGATCGCCTCGTCCATCTTGTCGCCGCCGACGCGGACCGACTTCGAGTAGACGATGCCGGCCAGCGAGATCACCGCCACGTCGCTGGTGCCGCCGCCGATGTCGACGATCATGTTGCCGGACGGCTCGGTGATCGGCAGGCCGGCGCCGATCGCCGCCGCCATCGGCTGCTCGATCAGGTAGACCTCGCGGGCGCCGGCGCTCTCCGCCGCCTCGCGCACCGCGCGCCGCTCGACCTCGGTGATCCCCGAGGGGATGCCGATGATGATCCGCGGCCGCACCAGCGCCTTGCGGTTGTGCGCGGTCTGGATGAAGTACCGGAGCATCGCCGCGGTGATCTCGAAGTCGGCGATGACGCCGTCCTTCATCGGCCGGATGGCGACGATGTTGCCCGGCGTGCGCCCGAGCATCTCCTTCGCTTCCTTGCCGACCGCGAGCACCTTCTTGCCGCCGCGCACGTCCTGCTGCACGGCGACCACCGAGGGCTCGTTCGAGACGATGCCCTGGCCCCGGATGTAGATGAGGGTGTTGGCGGTCCCGAGATCGATCGCGAGGTCGCGGGAGAACAGCCGGTAGAGCCAGTCGAACACGGTGGCGGGCGCCCCTTTTCGAAGCCGTGCGTTCTTAGCGCGGCGCGGCACGGCTCACAAGGAAAAGGGGGCTCCTCCCCGAGGCGGTCGCTCCCCCGCCGGGCCGACCGGGCGGGCCCTCGAAGGTCAGCGGCGGAGGCCGAGCTCGATCAGCGCGAGCTCGCGGAAGTCGCCCGGGAGCCCGCGCAGCCGCTCCACGATCGCGCCGCAGCGCCCGGGCTCCTCGCGGCAGGCCGCCGCGACGAGCCCCTCCTCGTCGATCGTCCGGCCGTCCGACCGCTGCCGGCTGCCGTTCGCGTACTTCGCCGTGGTGCCGCTCGGATACTGCCAGGCGCCGTTCGCGTAGTTCGCGGTGGTGCCGCTCGGCCACTGCCAGCTGCCGTTCGCGTACTTCGCGGTGGTGCCGCTCGGCCACTGCCAGCTGCCGTTCGCGTGGCGCATCGTCGTGCCGTTCGGCCAGGAGAGCGTGCCCTCCCGCTCGCGGCCGAGCGCGCACCACGTGGCCCGCTCCGCCTCGACCGTGGCGCGCAGCTCCTCGCGGGCGCCGGCGACGGCCGCGAGCCTCGCCATCATCGAGAGGTCGACGCAGGTGCGCGAGGCGCCGGACGGCGGCTGGAGCTCGTCCGCGCGGTGGCGCCGCGGGCGGTCGTGGTCGCGCTCGCGGCGCTCGGTGCGGGGCGCCTCCGGGGCGGCGCAGTGCCGCGCCTCCAGCGTGCGCAGGGTGGCGTCGTCGAGGCCCTCGCGGATCGCCAGCGCGCGGACGTCGCGGATCTCCTGGCAGGCGGGCGACGCGGCCAGGGTGAGGAGGAGCAGGCTCGGGATCATGGTCGTCTCCGTTCGCGGCCAGGGACCCGGCCGGCCCCACGGGGGTCAAGCGGCCGCGGTCGGCGTCCCTCGACGCCGCCTTCCGCCGGTTGGTACCCTCGCGCCGAACCCCCTCGAGAGCCCGACCTGCTACCGGCACCGGCCAGCGTGACGACGTGCACGGCCTGCGGCTTCAAGCCCGCCGAGGCGCTGAACTTCTGCCCGAAGTGCGGCAACGACCTCCGCGGCCTCTCGCCCTCGAACGACACGCTCTCGGGCGCCCACGTCGGCAAGGTGATCGCCGACCGGTACCGCCTCCGGGAGAAGCTCGGCGAGGGCGGCATGGGCGCCGTCTTCAAGGTCGAGCACGTGCGGATGGGGAAGGTGATGGCGCTGAAGCTCATGCGCCGCGAGCTCTCCCGGGACAAGGCCGCGGTGGAGCGCTTCGTCGCCGAGGCGCGGATCGTCTCGCGGCTCTCGCACATCCACACCATCTCCGTCTTCGACTTCGGCGAGGCCGAGGACGGCTCGCAGTACATCGCCATGGAGTTCTGCCCGGGCAAGGACCTCGCCTTCCACCTCCGCGTCGACGGCCGCTTCGGCGAGCGCCGCGCGGCGCGGGTCGTCTCGCAGGTGCTCCGCTCGCTCGGCGAGGCCCACGACGCCGGCATCGTCCACCGCGACGTGAAGCCCGGCAACGTGATGCTCCTCAAGAGCCGCGAGGGCGAGGACTTCGCCAAGGTGCTCGACTTCGGCATCGCCAAGCTCGCCGAGGCGCGGCTCGAGGACGGCAAGGCGATCACCGGCGTCTCCGAGTTCGTCGGCACCCCGAGCTACATGGCGCCCGAGCAGGCCCGGGGCGGCAAGCTCGGCCCCGGCGCGGACCTCTACGCCGTCGGGGCGATGCTCTTCGAGCTCGTCACCGGCCGGATCCCGTTCGACGCCCCGACGCCGATGGGGATCGTCACCGCCCACGTCACCGAGGCGCCGCCGCGGCCCCGCGACGTCGCGCCCGACGCCGGGATCTCGCAGGCGCTAGAGGCGGTGATCCTCCGCGCCCTCGAGAAGGACCCGGCCAGGCGCTTCCCGAGCGCCGACGCCATGCGCGAGGCCCTCGAGGACGCCGCCGGCCTCCGCGCCGCGTCGCGGCTGTCGCCGGCGGCGCCGACCGTCGAGGGCGACATCGCCAGCCGCGAGGACTGGGACCGCTTCGAGCAGCGCCTCCGTCGCGAGATCTCCGGACGCGGCTTCGTCGCCACCGGCCTGGTGCTCGCGCTCTTCGCCGCCGGCGCCGCCGGGATCGTCTACCGCAAGGAGCTCTCCGCGGCGCTCCGGAGCGGCGCCGTCTCCGAGACCGAGGAGGAGCCGAACAACACCTCCGGCGACGCGAACCTCATCGCCGCCGGGCAGCCGGTGCGCGGCACGATGACCGGGCGCTTCGACAACGAGGGCGACCGCGACACCTTCGAGCTGCCGCTGCCGCCGGGCGCCCACGTGGCGAGGGTCACCCTCTCGCCGATCCCGGACATCAACCTCCTGCTCTACCTCTTCGACGCACAGGGCAAGCCGCTCCAGAAGATCGACCGCGCGCCGGCCGGGCAGGCCGAGGTGGCGACCCGGGTGCTGGTGAAGGAGCGGCTCTTCGTGCAGGTGCGGCAGAACCCCGACGGCGGCGCGCCGAAGGAGAACTCCGTCGACGGCTACTCGCTCGCGGTCACCCTCGAGCCGCCGGCCGAGGGCGTCGAGGTCGAGCCGAACGACGAGCTCGAGCAGGCCGCGCCGCTCGCCGCCGGCGCGACGATCCGCGGGGTCGCCGGCGCCACCGGCGACCGCGACCTCTACCGGATCGACGCCGCCGGCGAGGTGAGCGGCGTCCTGGTCACCGGCGTCCCCGGCGCCGACCTCGTCCTCGCGGCGTTCGAGGATCCCGCCCTGCCGCGCAAGCCGGTGGACGAGTCCCCGGCCGCCGCCGGCGAGCTCTGGAAGGCGCCGCGGAGCTCGGCGGGGCCGCTCTACGTCGCGGTGGAGGTCGCGGACGGCGCCGACCACGAGTCCTCCTACGAGCTCACCGTGCTCGGGCCGGAGCCCGCGGCGGAGCTCGGCGCCGTGGCGGAGCGGCTGGCCTCGGAGGGCCGCCACCTCGACGCCGCGACGCTCGCCCTCCGCGGCGCCACGCGCTTCGGCAAGACCCCGGAGACGCCGGAGCTGCTCTTCCGCGCCGGCGTGGCCGATTATGTGGCGGATGCGCATTGGATATTCAAAGC
>CAZDGH010000055.1:10094-19973 GCA_964504805.1 uncultured Myxococcales bacterium
TCCGCGCCGGCGTGGCCGCGATCGACGGCGCCGCCGCGCTCTCGGCGAAGGCGAAGGCGGCGCTCGGCACCGAGCCGGACCCGAAGGCGCGCGAGGCGGCGCTCCGGGAGCTGCCCGAGCTCGAGGCCTGGAAGCGCGCCGGGCTCCCGCTGCGCTGGGTCGCCTCGAGGGACGCCCTCGCCTACGGCGGCGAGGTGCTCCAGCGGCTCGTCGCCGAGCACCCGCAGCACCCGCGCGCCGCCGAGGCGGCGGCCCTGCTCGTCACCGTCCAGGCGGCGCCGTGCGGTCCGGCGGCGGTGGCCGACCGCGCCGGCGCGTTCCTCGACCGCTTCCCGGCGTCTCCGCACCGCGGGAAGGCGCTGCTCGCCCTCGGCCGCGCCAGGGAGGACCTGGCGCGGCTCGGCGGCGCCAAGGCCGCGGCCCACCGGAGCGCCTCGGAGCGCGCGTACCGCGCGGTCGTCGCCGACTTCCCGGGCTCGGCGGAGGCGGGCGAAGCGGCGGAGCGGCTCGACGCGCTCGCCGCGCGCCGCCCGGCGCCGGCGCTGTCGTTCCCCTGCGACTGAGGCACCGCGTCGCGGCGCGACGGAGCGAGGGCTAGCCGACCGCGGCCTGGGCGAGGCGCGGCTGCCGCTTGCCCACGGCCTCGATGGCGTCGAGGGCGCGCTTCACGTCCTTCTCGTCGTTGTAGGCGTGGAGCGCGAGGCGGACCGCGCCCTGCCGCACCGACGCCAGCACCTTGCGCTTCTCGAGGCCGGCGACGAACGCCGCCGGATCCGGCGCGGCGAACGCGGTGATGCCGGAGCGGATCGCGAGGTCGTCCGGCGTGTTCGGCGCCCAGCCGAGCTCGCGCAGGCCCTCGCGGAGCCGGGTGGTGAGGTCGACGATCCGCTCGTGGATGCGCGCGTAGCCCGGCGCGAGCAGCGCGTCCACCGCGGCGCCGAGCCGCATCACCGCGCCGTAGTCGTGGCAGCCGACCTCGAGGGCCGAGGCCTCGCGGCGAACGTCGAGGCGGCGGTTCTCCATCAGCATCGGCTGCGACACGCTCGTCCAGCCGACCATCGGCAGCCGGAGCTCCGAGAGCAGCGCGTCCCGGACGTAGATGACGCCGGCGCCGTAGCCGCCGCAGAGCCACTTGTGGCTGGCGGAGACGAGGAAGTCGATCCGCGCCGCGCGGACGTCGATGGGCCGGGCGCCGAGCGACTGGCTCGCGTTCACCACCAGCTTCGCGTGCCGCGCCTGGCAGAGCGCGCCGAGCTGCTCGAGGTCGATGGCGTAGCCCGAGCCGTACTGCACGTGCGAGACGACCAGGGCGCTGGTGTGGCCGTCGACGGCCTCGGCGATGTCCTCGATCCGGAAGACGCCGTTCTTCGGGTCCACGAAGCGCGTCTCGAAGCGCCGGTGGAGGAACGGCAGCGTGCTCGCCGGGAACTCGGTGGAGAGGGTGACGATCTTCCGCCCGCCCGACTCCCAGATCATCTGGGCGACGAGGTTCATCCCCATCGAGGTGCCGGAGACGAAGCCGAGCTCGCGCGTGCCCGCGTTGATGGAGCGGGCGAGCTTCGCGCGGATCTTCTCCTTCTCCTCGAGCCACGCCTCGAAGCCGGCGTCGCCGTTCGCGAGCATGTCGGCGAGGAAGGCCTCGCCCGCCTCGTAGGCGTCCTTCGGGAGCGGCGAGGCCGCCGCCGCGTTCAGGTACGTGTACTTCTTGAGCGCGGGAAACTGCGCGCGGAGCTTCTTCCAGTCGTACTTGCGCAGCGCCATCGCGCCCCCTCAGGCGAGAGCCCGCTCGGCCGGAAACCTTCGAAGTGTTGACATCTTGGTATACCAAACCGCACCGGGACCCACAAAAACGTCCCTCAGGAAAACCACACGAACCCGTAACCTGCCGACATCCCTCGGGAATGAATCCGGCCGGGAATGAAGCCCGGTTTGCGGCGCCGGCACGCGGCTTGTATGATGACGCCGTGCGCGACGGCTCTTCCCCGGCCGCGCAGGAGCCCGCCGTGGATCGCCGCACCATCCCCGCCCTGCTCGCAGGCCTCGTCGCCCTGGTGGCGCTGATGTCCCCGCCCGAGCCGGCGGCCGACGACGAGCTCTCGGGCCAGACCTGCGAGGCCGAGGATCGGCTCTTCTTCGCGATGTCGATCGAGGACGAAGCAGGCGCGGTGCTCGCCGAGCCGAAGCTCCTCGGGATGTGCGGCGTGCCGGTGGAGATGAACCTCTCGGATCCCGGCCAGGAAGAGCCGCGGATGAGCCTCTGGCTCGACCCGCAAGGCACCGGCGACGGCGGCTACGAGATCGCCTTCGAGGTCTCCGTCCCGGGCAAGGTCGAGAAGGGCAAGGGCAGCTTCAAGGTGCGCCCCGGCGAGGGCCGGAGCGCGAAGGTCTCGTACCCGGGCGGCAGCCTCCGCGTGCAGCTCGCGGCCTTCGCGGTGCCGTCCGTCGAGCTCGAGCTCTACCTGAAGCAGGGCGCCGCGGCGCTGCTCCGCCCCGGCAGCACGTAGCCGCCCGGCCGCGCCGCCCGCGCGGCAGAACCGCTACAGCCGCAGCGACACGCCGAGCCCGCCGACCTGCCGGACGAACCGGAGGTCGGTCCGCGCGAACGTCGAGGCGTAGACCTGCCACCGCAGCTCGAGCGAGACCTCGTCCGACAGCGGGCGGGACAGCTTCACGCCCACGGAGGAGAGGTTCTCGTCGTCCTCGACGAGGAGCAGCTCCGGCGACACCAGGAACCCGTCGGGGAAGCGCAGGAGCTGGAACGAGCCCTGCGCCGCGACCAGCACCTCGAGCGGGAGCTTCGTGCCCACGAGCGCGTGGACCCGGTGGCGCTCGGTGGAGAAGCCCACGCCGTTGGCGTCGTCGACCGTGAGCGCGTAGCCGCCGGAGAGCATGACCCGCGAGCGGTAGCTCCAGCCGACGTGGCCGGTCTGCAGGAGGTCGTGGCGCGTGCCCAGCCGCGCGCCCGCCTCGTCGAAGGCGCTGCCGTCGGGGTAGGTGCGGTAGGCGAGCTCGTAGCCGACGATCGCCTGGTGCCGCCGGAACGGCGCGGCCACCAGGGCCGCCGAGGCGTACGGCCCGTGCGAGGTGAAGCGGTCGTCCGGCTTGTAGACGAAGCGCCGGAAGCCGGCGCGGAGCCGCGGCCGCACGCCCGCGAACGGGCCCAGGTCGGCGCCGGCGGAGGCGCCGAGGTCGGTGTAGTCGCGGTCGCCGCTCCGGAGCGTCTTGTCCTTGGCGGAGAGCTCGCCGACGAGCACGAGCCGCTCGCCGACCCGCAGCGCGTCGGTGGCGCCGCCGCGGACGACGACCTGGTCCTGCCCGCGCTGCTCGAGGAAGAGCTTGCCGCCAGCGTCGAGCTCGAGGCCGAGGCCGTGGTCGCCGGCGCGGAAGACGCCGTCGAGACCTCCCACGAGCTGCAGGGCGCCGTCCGCCACCGCGCCCTGGTCCTCCGGGACGCGGGTGGCGTTCGAGTCCCACACCGGTCCGGCCGAGAGGCGGGCGCGCACCGGCCCCTCTTCGTCGTCCGCGGCACGGGCGGCGCCGGCGAGGAGCAGGACCGCCACCGCCAGGGCCGTGGGGTGGGCGCGCATGGGAACGCCGCGGAGCGTACCCCACCTCCACGGCGGCGGCCGTGTGATCGTGATCGCACCTCGGCACGGGGCGACCTGCTACGCTTCCACGCATGAACCTCACTTCCCGCCTCGTCTTCGCCGCCGCCTCGACGGCCGCGCTCCTCGCTTGCGAGACCCTCCCGCCGATCGACGTGCCGTTCGACGGAGAGACCACGATCCCCGCCTGCCCGGTTGGCCAGGAGTGCCCCGAGATCCCGGCGCTGCCGGAGATCCCCGGCGTCTCCGACTTCAACCTCGCCGACCAGCCCGAGTTCAAGTCGGCCGGCGGCGTCGTCGACCAGATCGAGGACATGCAGCTGTCCGAGCTCACCATCGACATCAGCGAGGGCGCCACCGACTTCTCGTGGCTCACCTCGATGACGTTCAACGCGACCTCGAGCGACGGCTCGCTCCCGACGGTGGCGATCGCCGAGCTGACCCTGTCGGAGAACGACAAGGGCGGCACCACCATCAAGCTCACCCCGACCGGCGAGAACCTCGCCGAGTACGTGAAGGGCGGGAACCTGCTCATCAGCGCGAAGCCGGTGGGCCGCCCGCCGCCGGTCGAGACCACGCTGGCGATCCACGGCGTGTTCCAGGTCACCTTCGCGACCGGGCTCTGACGCCGATGCGGCAGCCCGCGCTCCTCGCCGCGCTGGCCTGCGGTGCGCTCGCGGGCTGCGGCCTCGACACCATCGAGATCGAGGTCGAGGGCGGCACCACCATCGCCGGTCAGCCGTTCGGCACGGTGCTCCCGCTCTCGACCCTCGGCCCGCTCGCCGGCCTCGCCGACATCGACTTCACGAGCTCGAAGGAGTTCGAGAACGGCGGCTACGACGCCGACGACATCGACTCGGTGCGCCTGGTGAAGCTCACCATGGAGGTCACCGAGCCGCAGCCCCCCGACGGCACCTTCGACTTCCTCGAGTCGGTGACGTTCTTCGTCGAGGCGGAGGGCGAGGAGCGCAAGCCGATCGCCTCGAAGGACCCGGTCGAGGACGGGCAGCGGATCGTCGAGCTCGACGTCCAGGACGTGGAGCTGAAGCCCTACGCCACGGCGAAGGCGATGACGCTCACCACCGAGGCCACCGGGCAGGCGCCGCGCTTCGACACCACCATCCGGGTGAAGGCGACCTTCGAGGTCGACGTCGCGGTCTTCTAGCGCGCGAGCCTAGCGGCCGTCGCCGAGGCGCTTCGCCTCGGCGTCGAGCGCCGACGCGCGACGCTCGAGCGTGCCCGCCATCCGCTCGAGCTGCGCCTTCTTCCGCTTCAGCTCCTCGAGCGACTCGTCGCCGGTGAGGCCGGGCAGCGGCGCGCGCCGCAGGTCCTCGGGCGAGGCCGCGAGGGTGCCGCTCGAGGGCGGCAGCGGCGCGAGCGGCGAGGCCTCGGCGCCGGGGAGCGCCTCCGGGCTCTCGAGCAGGTCGGCGGCGCGGCCCTCGTAGGCGATCGGCGCGCGTCCGCCGGCGGCGGCCTCGCCGTCTTCGCTCCCGGCGAAGTCGGGCGTGGGCGGATCGCCCGCGAGGTTCGGATCGGTCCCCGCGGCGGGCGGGCTGTCGGTGTCTTCCCCTCCGCCGGCGCCCTCGCGGTCGTTGCCCGCCGGCGGCGCGGCGCCGCCGTCGGCGGTCGCCGCAGGCCCCCCGCGCGGGGCGGGGGGGGGGGTGGCGCAGGTCTTGTTGCTGCCGCCGCTGCGGGTGACGCGGACGGTGCGGTCGCTCTCGTCGAAGAGGTCGGAGTCGGCGACGAAGTCGCGCAGCTCGCGCTCGACCTCGGCCTCCTCGCGGACCTCGGCGAGGCGCTTCTCCACCTCGGCGAGACGCTTCGCCACGCGGTCGCGATCGTCGCGGAGCAGATCGGCGCGGGCGCGGAGCTCCTCGGGGTCGTCGGTGGGGCGGGCGAAGGCGGCGGGGGCCCGGGCGGGACCGCCGAGGCGGGAGAGCAGCTCCTGGCGGACGCGCTCGCGGCGCGCCTTGAGCTCGTGCAGCCGGGAGAGATCGCCGCGGTTCTTCGCCGCCCAGGCGCGGGCGTCGGCGATCGCGGCGTCGTAGGAGGCGAGCAGCGCCTCGGCGGCGGCGGCGCGCTTCGCCGAGGCCGCCTCCTCCGCGCGGGAGAGGCGGGCGAGGAGGTCGGCGAGGCGCTGGGACTCGCCGAGGAGCCGCTCGAGCTCGGCGTCGCCGAGGAGCTTCGTGCCCTGCGCCTTGCGCGCCTCGATCCGGCCGGCGAGCCCGTCGAGCTCCGCCTCGAGGCGGGCGCGCTCGGCGCGCAGGCCCCCGAGCTCGCCCTCGGCGACGGTGAGCTGCCGGGTCGCGTCCTCCACCGGGCCGGCGTGCGCCACGTCGGCCGCCGAGACGAGCAGGGCGGCGAGGGCGGGCGCGAGGACGCGGAGGATCGTGCGGAGGGAGGGCATCGTCGGGAGGCGAAGGTAGCAAGGGAGGTGCCACGTCGCGGGCCGGCTCGCCCGCACCGCACGTGCCAGCCAAGTGCGTCGGAAGTGCGCGGAACCAGGAGAGGTTCCGTGCCACCCGGGGGGTCGGCCACCCGCGAGAAACCGCGGATCGTCGACTTTCCGAGGGCGCCCGATCCGGGAATCCGAAGCGATCACTCCTCGGGCGGCTTCTCGCCCTTCTGGATGAAGCCGTACTTCTCGAGCTTGTAGTAGAGCGCGCTCGTCTTGATGCCGAGCAGGCGCGCGGTCTCGGTCTTCACGCCCTTCGCCTTCTCGTAGGCCCGGGCGATGAGCTGCCGCTCGAGGTCCTCGAGGATCTCGGTGAGCGAGAGCTCGCCGGAGGGCAGCGGCAGGATCGTGTCCGGCCGCGGCGCGGACAGGAACGCCGGGAGATCCTCGGGGCCGATCTCGGCGCCCTCGCAGAACACCAGCGCCTGCTCGACGGCGTTCTCGAGCTCGCGGACGTTCCCCGGCCAGCGGTACTTGAGGAGCATCTTCCGCGCCTCGGCCGAGAGGCCCTTCACCTTGCGGTTCACCTTCGGCGCGTGCTTGGCGACGAAGTGATCGGCGAGCAGCACGATGTCGTCGGGCCGCTCGCGGAGCGGCGGCAGGGTGATCGGCACGATGTGCAGGCGGTAGTAGAGGTCCTCGCGGAAGCGGCCGTCGCGGGCCATCGCCTGCAGGTCCTTGTTGGTCGCGGAGACGACCCGCACGTCGACCTTGAGCGTCTCCTCGCCGCCGACCCGCTGGATCTCGCGCTCCTGAAGCACGCGGAGCAGCTTCGTCTGGACGCTCGAGGAGATCTCGCCGATCTCGTCGAGGAAGATCGTGCCCCGGTCGGCGAGCTCGAAGCGCCCGAGCTTGCGCTTGATGGCGCCGGTGAACGCGCCCTTCTCGTGGCCGAAGAGCTCGCTCTCGAGGAGCGTCTCGGCGAGCGCCGCGCAGTTCACGGTGACGAACGGGCCGTCGCGCCGCGGCGAGTGATCGTGGATGGCGCGGGCGATGAGCTCCTTGCCCGTCCCGCTCTCGCCCTGGATGAGCACGGTGGTGTCGGTGCCGGCGACCTTCCGGACGGCGCCGAACACCGAGCGCATCTGCTCCGACTGGCCGACCATCGAGGAGAGGTCGAGGCGCGGCGAGGCGTCGTCGACCAGGGCGCGGTTGTGCTCGCGGAGCCGCTGCACCTCGCGGCGGGCGCCGGCGACCTCGAGGCCCTTCTCCACCTTGGCGCGGAGCACCTCCGGCGCGAACGGCTTCTGGATGAAGTCGAACGCCCCCTGCTTCATCGCCTCGACCGCGGTCTCGATGGTGCCGAACGCCGTCACCACCATCACCACCGCCTCGGGGTCGAGCGCGCGCAGCTCGCGGACGAGGTCGAGGCCGGAGAGGCCCTCCATCTTCAGGTCGGTGATGACGAAGTCGAAGCGCTTGCGCTTGAACGCGGCGAGCGCCTCGGCGCCGCCGGCGGCGGCGGTGACCTCGTGGCCGAGCTTGGCCACGTTCACCGCCATGCCGTCGCGCATGGTCTCGTTGTCGTCGACGATGAGGATGCTCGACACGGGCGCCTCCGGAGGAACGTCCGCTTATCCGCGAGGACCTCCGGCCCGTCAACCGGCGGGGAGCTCGAGCACGAAGGTGGCGCCGCCCCCCGGCGTGGGGAGGTGGCAGGCGGCGCCGCCGTGGGCCTCGGCGATCTTCTTCACGAAGGCGAGGCCGAGGCCGGTGCCCTTCTCCTTGGTGGTGAAGAACGGCTCGAAGACGCGCGGGGCGTCGGCCTCGGGCACGCCCTTGCCCTCGTCGGCGACGACGAGCCGCACCCGGCCGGGCGTGCCCTCGCCGCGCAGGTGCACCACGGTGCCGCGCGGCGCCGCGTGGAGCGCGTTGTGCACCAGGTTCAGCAGCGCGCGCTTCACCAGGGCGGCGTCGGCGCGCACCGGCAGGTCGTCGCCCTCGAGCCGCACGGCGACGCCGCGCCGCTCGGCCTCGGCGGCGGTGAGGTCCGCGACCTCCTCGAGCAGCGCCCGGCTCGTGGTCGCGGCGCGCTCGGGCGGGCGCTCGCGGGCGTAGTCGAGGAAGTCGCCGACGATCCGCTCGAGCTGGGCGATCTCGCGGCGGATGCGCTGCACGTGGCCGACCTGCTCCGGCGAGGCGGCGAGCTCCTCGGCGAGGAGGCCGGCGTAGAGCTCCATCCCGCCGAGCGGGTTGCGCACCTCGTGGGCGATGCCGGCGAGCATCAGCTTCAGCTGCCGGTCCCGGGCGAGCAGCCGCTCGCGCATCTCGTCGAGCGCGTGGCCGAGGTAGGCGAGCTCGTCGGCGCCGCGAGGGCCGTCGACCGCCGTCTCGAGGTCGCCCTGGCCGATCCGGCGGGCGGCGTCGACGAGGCGGCGGATCGGCCGCGTCAGGGTGCGGGCGAAGCCGAACGAGACCAGGGCGATCACCGCCGCGGCGGCGACGCCGAGGCCCACGAGCCAGGCGCGGAACTGCGCGAGCACCGCGAAGTGCTCGGCCGAGCCCTCGGCGAGCACCGCCGCCACCACCGCGCCGTCGCCCACGACCGGCGCGTAGCCGGCCTTGTAGCTCGTGCCCTCGTGCTCGAAGAGCACCAGCGAGGCGCGCGGGGTTCCGGCCAGGACGTCGGCGAGCTCGAGCCGGTCGCGGGCGAGCTCCGGGAGAGGGGCGCCGATCCTGGCGCCGCCGCCGGCGTCCGCGAGCGCCCGACCCTCCCGGTCGAACACCGCCAGCCGCCGCGCGCCGGTCGCCGCCCGAACCTCCTCGAGCCGCTCGCGGACGCGCGCGTAGGTGCGCGTCTCCTCGTCGCCCGGCTCGAGGTACCCGAGCGGCTCCACCGGGATCGTCGCCGCCGCCGCCGCCGCGATCGCCACCACCTTGCGCCCGAGCTCCTCCTCGAGCGCGCGCCGCGCCAGCGTGTCCACCCAGAACCCGAGCGCCGCGAGCCCGGCGAGGCTCGGCGCGAGGTAGGCGAGGGCGAGGCGGGCGCCGATGGAGCGGCGGAGCACGGAGACATCTAACGGCAAAGATGGGCTGGGAGGCGACTTCGGGCTCCAGGCTCCAGGCTCCAGGCTCCAGGCTCCGGAAGCCGGAGGCCGGAGGCCGGAGGCCGGAGGCCTGTGTCCGCGTAGCCCGCCCTCCGCCGCCCTGCTACCGTTCCCCCATGAAGAAGATCGAGGCCATCGTGAAGCCCTTCAAGCTCGACGAGGTGAAGGAGGCGCTCACCGAGGTCGGGGTGCAGGGCCTGACGGTGGTGGAGGCGAAGGGCTTCGGCCGGCAGAAGGGCCACACCGAGCTCTACCGGGGCGCGGAGTACGTGGTCGACTTCCTGCCCAAGGTGAAGGTCGAGGTCGTGGTCGCGGACGACCAGGTCAACAAGGTCGTCGACGCGATCCTCGGGGCGGCGCGCACCGGCAAGATCGGCGACGGGAAGATCTTCGTGCTCCCGGTCGACGAGGTGATCCGGATCCGCACCGGCGAGAAGGGCGAGGAAGCGCTCTAGCGCGACCCGGCCATGGCGCGGCGCGCGGGGCGGCTCTTCCGCGAGGCGCTCGACGCCTCGCCCACGGCGACCTTGCTCGTCTCGCGGGCGCTGACCTTGCTCTACCTGAACCCCGCCGCGGAGGCGTTGCTCGACGTCTCGGCGGCGCGGGTGTCGCTCCGGCCGCTCCGGCTCCTGCCGCGGGCGGGCGGCGCGCTCGCCGCGCTGGTGCGGGCGGCGCAAGGCGCGGCGGCGCCGGCCTACGGCGAGGTCGACCTCGGCCCGCCGCGCGGGAAGGCGACCGCCGCGGCGGCGCCGGTGCGCCGGCCGAAGGGAGC
>CAZDGH010000056.1:0-19878 GCA_964504805.1 uncultured Myxococcales bacterium
GTGCCCGGGCGGCGCGGCGACCGAGGCGACCTGCGGCGACGGCGCCGACGACGACTGCGACGGCGCCACCGACTGCGCCGACGCCGACTGCGACGGCCTCTCCTGCGGCGCGAACGGCCTCGCCTGCGCGTCCTTCGCCTGCGCCTGCCCCGGCGGCGCCGGCCCGGAGACCGCCTGCGACGACGCCGCCGACGGCGACTGCGACGGCGACGTCGACTGCGCCGACGCCGACTGCGCCGGGGTCGCGCCCTGCCCGTGACGCTTCACCCAGCGTGAAGGGGCTCAGGCGCGGGCGATCGCCGCGGCGAGCAGCGCGAGCACCACCAGGCCCGCGAGCACCAGCGCCAGCAGGCGCAGCGGCCGGCCCTCGGCGCGCTCCGCCCGGCGCCGCGCCTCGAGCACGCGATCGAACCTGCCGAGCGCCTCGAGCCCCTCCGGCCCGGCGCCGCGGATCCGGAGCTTCGTCGCCACCGCGTCGAGGCGCCGGAGCGCGGCGAGGTCGAGCTCCTCGTGGGTGTCGTCGCCGCCGACGAGCGGCAGCGTCCGCGCGCCGTCCTCCACCAGCGCCGCGGTGTCGTCGGGCAGGAACCCCTCGCGGAGGAGCCGCGCCGCGCCCTCGCGGGGCCCCGACGAGACCAGCCGGTGCAGCTCCGCCACCGCGGCGGCGTCGGGCGCGGCCGGGTCGACGCGGGCGCCGCACGCGGCGCAGACGGCGCCGGCGACGTCGGCCCCGCAGCTCTTGCACCTCGCGGCGGTCACGGCGTCGAGCGTACCGCGAGGAAGCTCCAAGAGGTCCAAGTCGCGAGGATCGGGCCTTGCCACCTTCGCGGCGCGAATCGTCTACTTGGAGCTCGACCATCGCGGGGGAGGGGTCATGGGCAAGAAGCTGCTGTCGTACTTCCAGGAGGCGGAGCGGGCGGCGGGGATCGTGGGGGCGATGAAGCTCGCCGGGCTGACGACGGTGACCACGGTCTACGCCGGCAGCGTCGAGGACACGCCGGAGCTGGTGGCGAAGTTCGAGAAGGCGCTGGCGAAGATCAAGGCCGACGCGGCGCCGGGGGAGCACCGCACCCTCAAGCCCGGCGGCGACGCCGACACCCTCCGCAAGCACATCAAGGTGTTCCTCGACGTGATGAGCCAGCGCAGCCTCACCCTCGGCAAGGTGACCGAGACCGTCCGCCGCGTCGACGAGGCCGCCGTCGACGCCCTCGGCGTCGAGCGCGTCAGCGTCTGGTTCCTCGACGACGCGCGCACGAAGATCACCTGCATGGACCTCTTCGAGCGCACCTCGCGGAAGCACTCCTCCGGCGTCGAGCTCTTCCGCAAGGACTTCCCGTCGTACTTCACCTCGCTCGAGACCGAGCGGACGATCGCGGCGCACGACGCGCACACCGATCCGCGCACCTCGTGCTTCTCCTCGGTGTACCTGAAGCCGCTCGGCATCGGCGCCATGCTCGACGTCCCGATCTGGGCGTCGGGCAAGATGATCGGCGTGGTCTGCCACGAGCACATCGGCAACCAGCGCGTCTGGAGCTCCGACGACGAGCACTTCGCCTACCTGATGGCGAGCTTCGTCTCGCTGGCGGTGGAGCGCGCGGCGCCGGCGCGCTGAGCGGGCCCACGTGGACGCGACGCCGCGCTACGACTCCATCGGCGCCGGCTACGCGACCACGCGTCGCGAGGATCCTCGCCTCGCCGCGGCGATCCTCGACGCGCTCGGGGCGGGCCGCTCGGTCGTCAACGTCGGCGCCGGCGCCGGCTCGTACGAGCCCCGCGACCGGCACGTGACCGCGGTGGAGCCGAGCGACGTGATGGCCGCGCAGCGGCCGCCCGATCGTCCGCCGGCGATCCGGGCGACGGCGGGACGGCTCCCGCTGCGCGACCGCAGCGTGGACGCCGCCATGGCGATCCTCACCGTCCACCACTGGGACGAGGAGCAGGAGGCCGGCGTCCGCGAGCTGCGCCGGGTGGCCCGCGGCCCGGTCGTGCTCCTCACCTACGACGCCGAGGTGAGCGGCGCGATGTGGCTCATGGCCGAGTACCTCCACGAGGTCGCGGCGCTCGACCGCCGGATCTTCCCGCCGATGGAGCGGCTGGCTTCCTGGCTCGGCGGCACGGCGGAGGTCCGGCCGGTGCCGATCCCTCGAGACACGCCGGACTGGTCGCTCGGGTCGTTCTGGGCGCACCCCGAGCGCGTCCTCGATCCGCAGGCGCGGGCGGCGACGTCGGGCTTCGCGCGCATGCCGGAGACGGTGGTGCGGCGCGTGGTCGAGGCGGTGGGCCGCGATCTCGCCGACGGGAGCTGGGACAGGCGACACGGCGCGCTGCGTGCGCTGCCCACGCTCGACGTGGGGCTGCGGCTCGTCGTCGCGCGACCCTGACCGCGGCGCTCAGGGGACGACGCAGCGGGCGCCGACGATCCCGATCGCCTGGTCCTGGATCGCGATCACCCAGGTCCGGAGGAGCTCCACCGGATCGTTGTAGCCGCCGCCGCGCGTCGGGTGGCAGGTGCCGCTCGGCTCCATGTCGTCGGGAGGGATCCCCACGAGGTGGCAGTACGCCGACCAGTCGCCGGGATCCTCGACCCACTCGGCGACGTTGCCGGCCATGTGCAGGAAGCCGTACGGGCTGGCGAAGCGCTCGTGGCTCTCCACCGGCCCGACGAAGTAGAGCCCGTCGTTCGAGTCGAGCCAGATCGCCCGCTCGAGGCCCGGCTCCTCGTCGCCCCAGGGGAAGTTCCTGCCGTCCCTCCCGCGGGCGGCCTTCTCCCACTCCTCCAGGGACGGCAGGCGGCCGCCGAGGAACGCGCAGTAGCTCCGCGCCTCCGCGAGGGTGAGGCGCACGGGGAACTCCGGCCGCGTCACCGGGTGGTAGGGGCCGTCGTTGGTCGGGTACGGGCAGACGCCGGCGAGGCGGCAGCGCTCGTACTGTTCCTGCGTCACCTCGGTCCGCTCCAGCCGGAACGCCGGGAGGAACGCCTCGAAGCGGGAGGAGCCGGGCTCGCAGCCGGGATCGAGCGCCGCGTCGCAGCCCATGAGGAACGGCCCCTCCGGCACCTCGATCGTCTTCGCGCAGCAGCCCCGCGCGCACGGCTCCTCCCAGCTCCGGCAGGCGCAGCTCCCGCCGCTACAGTGCAGCGGGGCCTCGCAGGCGTCGCCGCAGGCGCCGCAGTTCTCGTCGTCGTCCGCCACCGAGATGCAGGCGCCGCCGCACGCGGCGAGCAGCTCGCCGGCGCAGGCGCAGCGCCCGTCGACGCAGGTCTCGGGCGCGTCGCAGGTGACGCCCTCGCAGGGATCGCCGGCGGGCCGGCAGACGCCGTCCTCGCCGCACACCTGGTCCGGCGGGCACTCGGCGCCGGGGCCGCAGCCCGGCGGCGGCTCCTCGGTGACCGCGGCGTCGATGCAGCCGCCGAGCAGCGTCGCCAGCAGGATCGGTGCAGGACGCCTCATACGTGCAGTGTAGCGCGGCGCGCCGCTACCAGCGGAAGCGGCCGTCGAGAAAGTCCTCGAGCGCCCGGAGCGCTGCACGCGCGTCCCGTGACAGCACGCCGGGCGCCTCTCGCGCGGCGGCGAGCTCCGGCACCGCCGCCGCCCGCGCCCGCGCCTCGGCGACGAGCGCGAGCGCCTCGTCGAGGTGCACCGCGCGGTCGCGGAGCGCGACCAGCAGCTTGCAGTCGAAGCGCGCGCAGCCGCGGGGCCTTCGCGGGAACACGCCGCAGCGGGTGCCCGAGAGGGCGACGCACGGCAGCGGCAGCACGTGGCGGCCCGCGTCCTGCTCCACGATCGGCAGCGCGAACGCGCCCGCCTCGTCGGCGTCGACGCGCAGGAACGAGAACAGCGTGCCGTCGCAGCAGAGGCCGCAGCGGACGCAGAGCGCGTCGGTCTCGGCGGTGGACTCCACCTACACGCCCGTCGGCGCCTGCTCCGCCGCCCGGTGCCGCACCGCCCTCGAGCCGCGCACGCGCATCACCAGCGTGTAGAGGCCGGGGATGAAGACGAGGTTCACGAAGGTGGAGACGAGCATGCCGCCGAAGACGGTGGTGCCGAGGGAGGTCCGGGCGCCGGCGCCGGCGCCGCTCGAGAGCATCAGCGGCACCACGCCGAGGATGAAGGCGATCGAGGTCATCAGGATCGGCCGGAGCCGCACCCGCGCCGCCTCGACCACCGCCTCGAGCGGCGGCTTGCCGGCCTCGCGGAGCTGCTCGGCGAACTCGACGATCAGGATCGCGTTCTTCGAGGCGAGGCCGACGAGCATCACCAGCCCGACCTGGCAGAAGACGTCGTTCGGGAGCCCGTGCGCGGCCTGGAGCCCGAGCGCGCCGAGGATGGCGAGCGGCACCGAGAGGATCACCACCAGCGGCAGGGTGAAGCTCTCGTACTGCGCCGCGAGGACGAGGAACACGAACACCAGGCCGAGGGCGAAGATCAGGAGCGTCTTGCCGCCGCTCTCCTGTTGCTCGCGGCTGACGCCGGTCCACTCCGACGACATGCCCTCGGGCAGCGTCGCGGCGCCGATCGCCTCCATCGCGTCCATCGCCTCGCCGGACGAGACGCCCGGCGCGCCCTGGCCGCTCACCTCCACCGAGCGGAAGAGGTTGTAGCGGCGGATCACCTGCGCCGAGGTCGTCGGCGTCACCTTCACCAGCGCGTCGAGCGGGATCATCTCGCCTGCATCGTTGCGCACGTAGAAGGCGCCGATGTCCTGCGGCGCGTCGCGGAACGGCCCCTCGGCCTGCAGGTACACGCGGTAGGTCCGGCTCGCGTAGTTGAAGTCGTTGACGTACTGGCTGCCCATGAAGAGCTGCAGCGTCCCGAAGATCTGGTCGAGCGAGACGCCCACCGCCTTCGCCTTCTGGCGGTCGACCTCGACGTCGAGGAGCGGCGTCGCGGCGGTGAACGAGGTGAAGACGCCGCGGAGGCGCGGCTCGTCGGCGGCGCGGGCGATGACCTCCTGCACCGCCGCCGACAGCTCGTCGAGGGTGCGCCCGCCG
Source organism: uncultured Myxococcales bacterium (assembly GCA_964504805.1). Classification (GTDB taxonomy): domain Bacteria; phylum Myxococcota; class Myxococcia; order Myxococcales; family Vulgatibacteraceae; genus CAZDGH01. Next base: position 4,991 of record CAZDGH010000056.1, read on the forward strand.
GAGACGTCCTCGACCACGTACTGGAAGCCGCCGACGGTGCCGACGCCGCGGATCGCCGGCGGCTGGAACGGGAGCACCCGCGCCTCGGCGATGGCGCCGAGCGGCCCGCGCAGCCGCTCGACGATGCCGGCGACGCTCGCCCCGCGTCCCTTCCGCTCCTCCCACGGCTTCAGGGTGGTGAAGACGGTGGCGATGTTCGGCCCGCTCCCCGCGAACGGCGAGAAGCCGCCGACCGCGAAGGTGTTCGAGACCTCGGGCTGGTCCCAGAGCAGCTTCTCCACCTGCACCAGGACCTGCTCGGTCCGGACGAGCGGCATGCCCTCGGGGCCCTGGATGGAGACGATCAGGTAGCCCTGGTCCTCGTCGGGGATGAAGCCGGTGGGCACGGCGCGGAAGAGCAGCACGGTGCCGGCGACGCAGGCGAGGAACGCGAGGAGCACGAGCAGCGGCCGGCGGAGGAGCCGCGAGAGCGCGCGGCCGTAGAGATCGCGGGAGGCGTCGAGGAGCCGGTCGATGGCGCGGAAGAACCGCCACTTCTCGCCCTGGTGCTGCCGGAGGAGCAGCGCGCTCAGCGCGGGGGTGAGCGTCAGCGCGCAGAACGCGGAGATCGCCATCGAGGCGGCGATGGTCAGCGCGAACTGCCGGTAGATCTGCCCGGTGGTGCCGGGGAAGAACGCCACCGGCACGAACACCGCCACCAGCACGATGGAGATGGCGATCACCGCGCTCGCCACCTCTCGCATGCCGACCCGCGCCGCCTCGAGCGGCGCGAGCTTCCGCTCGTGCATGATCCGCTCGATGTTCTCGATCACCACGATGGCGTCGTCGACGACGAGGCCGGTCGCGAGGGTGAGGCCGAACAGCGTCAGGGTGTTGATCGAGAAGCCGAAGGCCTGCACGAAGGCGAAGGTGCCGACCAGCGACACCGGCAGCGCGATGGCGGTGATGAGCACGCTGCGCCAGCCGTGCAGGAAGAGGAAGATCACCAGGATGACGAGGGCGATCGCCTCGGCGAGCGTCTTCAGCACCTCGTGGATGGAGGCGCGCACGGCGAGGGTGGTGTCGGTGGCGGGCTTGTACTGCAGCCCGGCGGGGAAGCTCCGCGAGAGCCGCTCGAGCTCCCGGAGCACGCCGTCGCGGACGTCGAGGGCGTTGGCGGTGGGGAGCTGGAAGATGCCGAGGCCGACGCCGGTGCGGCCGTTGAAGCGGAGCAGGTTGCCGTAGCTCTCGGCGCCGAGCTCGGCGCGCCCGACGTCGCCGAGGCGCACCACCCGTCCGTCGGCGCCCCGCTGGAGCACGATCTGCTCGAACTCCTCCGGCGCGGCGAGGCGGCCGCGGGCGCGCACCGCGATCTGGTACGGCTGGTCGGAGGTCGTCGGGGGCTGGCCGACCTGGCCGGCGGCGACCTGGAGGTTCTGCTCCTGCAGCGCCCGGGTGACGTCCTGGGCGGTGAGCCTGCGGCGCGCCAGCTCGGTCGGGTCGAGCCAGATCCGCATCGAGAACTTCCGCTCGCCGAAGATCCGCACCTCGCCGACGCCCTTCACCCGCTTGAGCGGATCGCGCAGCGCGACGTCGGCGTAGTTGGAGAGGAACTTCGAGTCGTAGCGGTCGTCGGGGCTGAAGAGGCCGACGCTCATCATCAGCTGGCCCGAGGCCTTGTTGACGGTGATGCCGGTCTGGTTCACCTGCGCCGGCAGGCGCGAGGCGGCGCGGGCGACGCGGTTCTGCACGTCGACGGCGGCGACCTCGATGTCGCGCGCGGGGTCGAAGGTGATGGTGATCTGGCTGGTGCCGTCGTTGCCCGACGACGACGAGACGTAGCGCATGCCCTCGACGCCGTTGAGCTCCTGCTCGAGCGGGATGGTGACCGCGCTCTCCACCACCTCGGCGCTGGCGCCGAGGTAGACGCTCGAGACGGTGACCTGCGGCGGCGCGAGCTCGGGGTACTGCGCGATCGGCAGGCCGGGGATCGCCAGCGCGCCGGCGAAGGTGATCACGATCGAGCAGACCGCGGCGAAGACCGGCCGGCGGAGGAAGAAGTCGACGAACACGCTACGGCACCGGCGGCGGCACGGCGGCCTGGGTGGGGGAGGGCTCGGGCTTCACCACCACCGGCGCGCCGTCGCGGAGCTTCTGGAGCTGCGACACCGCGATCCGGTCGCCGGCGGCGAGGCCCTTCACGACCGGGTACGAGGTCTCGCCGAGGGGCCCGAGGCCCACCGGCCTCCGCTCGACGATCGTCTTCCCCTCCTTCTCGGCGACGACGAAGACGAAGCCCTGGCCGCTCTGCCACACCACCGCGAGCGGCGGCACCTGCAGCGCCTGCTTCGTCGAGTAGACGATGCGCGTGCGCACCAGCTCCGCGGGGCGGAGGCCGAGGGCGTTGTCGAAGACGGCCTTCACGTCGACGAGCTGCGTGCGCGGATCGGTCTGGGGCGCCACGAACACCACCGGCGCGGCGACGAGCACGGCGCCGGCCGCGTCGACGAGCTCGAGGGTGGTGCCGGCGCCGATGCGCCGCGCCTTGTCGGGCGGGATGGCGATGGTGACCTCGAGCACCTCGGCCTGCGCCACCGAGGTGAGCGGCGTCGCGGCGGTGACGAAGTCGCCGAGCTTCACCGGGACCTCGCCGACCACGCCGGCGAAGGGCGCGCGGATGATGTGGTACTGCACCTGCACCCGGCGCAGCGCGGCCTGCGACGACGCGGCGCGGAGCGCGGCCTCGGCGCTGGCGGCGGCGGCGGCGGCGCGCTCGAGCTCCTGTGCGGAGACGAGCCCCTCCTTGTGCAGCGCCTCGGTGCGCGCCGCGGTCTGCCGGGCGAGCTCGAGGCTCGACTCCGCGGAGCGCACCTGCGCCTCGGCGGTGTTCAGCGCCGCGTTCTCCTCGCGGGCGTCGACCTCGAGCAGCTCGGTGCCCGGCTCGACGCGGTCGCCGGGCTTGACGTGGATCTTCCGGACGTAGCCGGCGACCTGCGGGAGGATCGTCACGCTCTGCCGCGAGACGAGGTGGCCGAGGTACTCGCCGGTCTCGCGGAGCTCGGTGGGGCGCAGCGTCAGCACGTCGATCTCGGGCGGCGGCGGCGCCTTCTTCGCGGGCGGCGCGGCGCACGCGGAAGCGAGGGCGACGACGGCGGCGAGCCTCAGAACCTGCACGTGGCCTCCGTGAGCACCGCGTCGAGCCGCGCCTGCACGAGCTCGTACTCGCGGGTCGCGAGGGTGAGGTCCGCCTGCCGGAGCGCGACCGCGGTCTGCACCAGCTCGAGGCTGGTGGCGCGGCCGATCTCGAACGAGCGGCGGGTGAGCTGGTCGGTCTTCTCCGCGAGCGCGCGGGCCTCGGCGGCGGAGGCGAGGAGCCGCTCGGCGACGCCGACGGCGCGGCGGGCGCGGTCGACCTCGGTGGCGGCCTCGCGGGTCGCGTCGTCGAGGCTCGCGGCGGCGGCGGCGGCGGCGCCCTCGCGCTCGCGGACGAGGCCGCCGCGGAGGCCGCCCTCCCAGAGCGGCACCGCGAGCACCGCGGCGATGCTCCACGAGGCGAAGCGGCCGGGGCCGGGATCGGTCGTGTACGCGGAGAGGGTCGAGGCGAGGCCGAGGGTGGGCGCGTAGCCCCAGGTCGCGGCGCGCTCGGCGGCGCGGGCGGCGTCGAGCTCGCGCCGGGCGGCGACGAGGTCGGGGCGCTCCTCGGGCGAGCCGAGGGCCGGGCAGCGGGCGCGGGCGTCGGCGACGAGGCCGGCGAGGTCGAGGCCCGGCCGCACGCCGACCTCGCCGCGCTCGCCGAGGAGGATCCCGAGCACCTCGCGGGCGCGGCGGAGCTGCTCGTCGCCGGCGACGACGGTGCCGCGGGCGAGCTCGAGGTCCTGCCGCACCCGCACCACGTCGAGCTGCGTCGCGGCGCCGAGCTGCGCGGTGCGCTCCGTCATCGCCGCCCGCTCGAGCGCGAGCTTCAGGCCGACGCGGTTCAGCTCCGCGAGCCGCTCGGCGACGACCACCGCGACCAGGGCGCGGGCGAGCACCTGGGTGATCCGGCGCCGGACGTCGTCGAGCCGCGCGAGCGAGGCGTCGCGGGCGGCCTCGGAGGCGTCGAGGCTCTTCCAGGCGCCGACGTCGACGAGCGCCTGCGCGAGCGAGACCGCCGCGGTGCCGACCGGCGTCGTCGGCGCGTCGGCGCCCTGGGCGCCGGCGCCGATCCCGTTCGGCGCCACGTCGGGGTTGAGCAGATCGTAGGCGACGCCCGCGGTGAGCCGCGCCTGCGGGAGCAGCGCCGCCAGCGACTGCCGCACCCGGCCCTCGGCCCGCTCGACGTTCGCGGCGGCCGCCCGCTCGTCCGTCGACCGCGCGGCGAGGCGCGCGAACGCGTCCTCCCAGCCCTCGAGCACCACCCGGGGCGCCTCGACCGGCGCGAGCGCGGGGTCCTCCACCGGGGGCGCGTACGGCGCCGGCGCCTGCGCGAGGACCAGCGCGGAGGTGAGGGAGAGCAGGGCGGTCACGGGGGCCAATTCCTGTACTTGACAACAGTTGTCCCGGTCAAGCAGAAGGGGCCCATGACCCTGGCCGAGCAGGTGGGCGCCGTCCGCCGCGCCCTCTACAGGTCACTCGAGCAGCGGCTCGCCTCCGGCGGCCACCGCTGCTTCCGCGACCTCCAGGCCTTGAAGGTGGTGGAGGTCGAGGGCAAGCGCACGCAGGTCGCCCTCGCGGAGCGCCTCCTCGTGGACACCGCCGCCGCGAGCCGGCTGGTCGCGCGCCTCGAGAAGGACGGGCTGCTCCTGAAGAAGCCCGGGCCCGACCGGCGCACCTCGTGCCTGACGGTGACGCCGGCGGGCCGCAAGCAGGTCGCCGTGCTGCGGCAGGTGACCGACGAGCTCGACCGCGAGCTGCGCCGGTACCTCACCGTCCGCGAGCTCGACGCGCTGCAGGGGCTGCTCGGGAAGGTGCAGCAGGCGCTGGCGTAGCGCCGTCCGCACGCGGCTGACGAGCACGACCCGCGGGAGCTCGCGTGGCGACGAGCTCGAGGCCCTCCCGGATCCGTGCCCGCCTCGAGGTCAGGCGAGCCGCCGCTCGAGCTCGGCCTTCGCGAGGGCGCGCTCGCGGGCGCGGCCGACCCGCAGGACGTCGACGACGGCGAGCAGCTGGTGGAGCGCAGGATCCGCGGCCGCCGCGTCGGGTACGGAGCGAACCAGCGGCGCGATCGCCTTGCCGCGGGCGGCACCCGTGGGCGACGGCCAGACCATGGCGTCGTCCGCGCCGGCGATGACCTTCGTGCCGAGCGCGACCGCGGACAGCGCCGTCGGGACGCCGCGGACGACGGGGCCCGGCTGCGCCGGGAAGGCGTAGCGGAGGCCGTGGACGAGGAACTCGCGGAGGTTCGCCCGGACGATCCGGCGGTCGACGGGGTTGAAGAGCTGCGCGGCCGCGAGCCGCTTCAGGGCGGCGTGGACCTCGGACGCGCTGAGGTGGAGCTCGGCCGCGAGGTCGGCGTGCTTAGGCGGCGGGACCCGGCCGCGGCAGGCGAGCTTCAGCGCGACGACGACGTCCTGCGGCTTGAGCATCGTCGCCTCCGCCCGCAGCCTACGGTTCGCGATTCGCGAAGCGCAAATATCCTGAAGATACCTGCGCTTGCGTGAGTGGGGCGGCAGGGGAGCTGCACGATCCCCGCGCTCCGCGGCCGGGCCTCCGTGAGGACGCGTCTCGCGCACCGGCGCGCCGGGGCGCTCGAGGCGAGCCGGCGCCGGCGTCGGGTCGGCCCGCCTTGCGCCGTCGATCCGAGCGTGCCTCTGATCCTCCATGCGCACGCGTCTCGCGGTCCTCGCGCTCCTCGCAGCCGGCTGCGTCGAGGTGGAGGAGCCCGCCCCCTGCGTCCCCCGCACCTGCGGCGAGGGCGACTGCCTCTCGATCGAGGACGGCTGCGGCGGCTTCCTCGCCTGCGGCGCCTGCGCCGACGGCGCCGCCTGCGTCGAGGGTCGCTGCGAGCCCTGCGTCTCGGTCGCGTGCGGCGAGCCCGGCGGGCCCGCCTGCGGCACGGGCGTCGACGCCTGCGGGAGCGCGTTCGCGTGCGGCGCGTGCGCGGCCGACGAGCGCTGCACCGTCGAGCACCGCTGCGAGCCGATCCCGCCGACCGCCGACTGCTGGAGCGACCCGGTGCGGCTCGCGCTCGGCGGCCAGGGCACCGCGCCCGACGGCGTCGTCGAGGGCGGCGTCGAGTGGCTCTACTTCGCGTCGCAGCGCTTCGCCGATCCCGCCGCCGACGCCCACCAGCAGCTCGCCCGCGTCCGCCGCGACTCCACCGCGGTCGAGGACCTCCCGGCGCTGCGCCAGGACGGGCAGGGCGCGATCTACGGCGTCGAGGTCCGCCGCGACGGCCTCGAGCCGATCTTCACCAGCTCGTACGCGACGCCGCTGCCCGGCAACGGCCACGACTGGTGGGATCCCGAGGTGTGGCACGCGTACCGCGCGAGCGTCGACGAGCCGTTCGGCACGCCCGAGCTCCTGCTCGGCACGCCGGGCTGGTGCGCGGAGATCGAGTGCGACGGCTACGAGCACGCGACGCTGCTCGGCGACGACCGGACGCTGCTCGTGGTCGGCACCTGGATGGACGACGGCCTCGAGGAGCACCTCTTCCAGCATTACTGGTTCGAGGTATGGCGGCGGCCGACCCGCGATCCGGCGGACACGGCCTTCGCGCCCGCCGAGGAGCCGCGCTTCGCGCCAGAGGCGGTCTTCGCCGGCGACGTCTTCACCTACCAGGGCGCGCTCTACGAGGTGACCTCGGGCGCGTTCTGGCAGCCCTCGCTGGGCTGCGACGGCCGCCACCTCTTCTACCTCTTGCGCCGCGGCGGCCGCCCGGTCGACGGCGGCCGCGACGTGGTCACCGTCGAGGCGCGGGTGGTGGACGTCGTCTCCACCGACCCGCTCGTGGTCGAGAACCCCCGCGCGGTCCGCGGCGCGCAGGTGGAGGAGGTCCTCCCCACCGGCGAGGAGCGGATCCTCCGGACGATCCACCAGAGCGCGGCCTGCGACCGGCTCTACGTCGCGGACTCGATCGACGTCTTCGAGCTGCGCCCGGCGAGCTGCGAGCCGTAACCGGACGGGAGTGCGGGCTCGGCTATACTCCGCGCGCGGGAAAGGAGCGAACGCTCATGCGCCACTCGCTGGTCGTCCTGGTGCTGCTCGCCGCCGCCTGCGGCTCCGACTACGAGAGCAGCGACGGCGGCGGCCCGTCGCACACGCCGGACGTCTGCACCACCGACGACGACTGCGGCGGCAACGACGTCTGCTTCCACGAGACCGGCGGCTCGTACTGCACCGAGACCTGCACCGCCGACGCCGACTGCGGCGCGAAGTTCGACTGCCTCGACGAGCAGGAAGAGCCCGACGGCGACTGCAAGGACGTCGGCACGGGGCCGGACGGCGCCGGCTTCTGCGAGCTCTTCGACCACGTCGAGGCGTGCCTCGACTGACGTCCGCTACGGCACCGGCGCGGCGGCCAGCTCGGCGCGGAGGCGCTCGTTGTGCTCTTCGGCGAGCTCGCGCGCCTCGCGCGCCGAGACCGGGTGCGGGTCGAGAAAGGGATACACGGTCGCCGCGGCGGCGCCGCCGACGAAGAGCGAGATGGGCAAGATGAAGTCCCGGTTGTCGCGGGTCGCCTCCATCACGAAGATCGAGACCGCGCCGGCGACGACGAGCGCGGTGCTGGTGGCGAGCGAGGTCCAGCGGATCGCGCTGCGCGTGCGATACGCGCTGGCGAGGTCCGGCCGCCCGACGACGTCGTAGAACGCGCTGCCCTCGAGCGAGCGCCGTGCGCGGCCCTGGTACGGGTGCAGCTCGTCCATCGTCGTCTCGGACGCGCCGGCCCAGCCGAGGCGGAGCGTGCGCGCGCTCTCGAACGCGACGTAGAGCCGGTCGTACGCGTCGGCCGAGGGGCCGCCATCCGCGGCGGGGGCGGGCGGCGGGGCGTCGTGGGCGGGCGCCGCGCCGAGCGACGCCACCGGCTCGCCGTTCTTCCGGAGGATCGTGACCGCGGTGCGCAGCCGCGCCCCATCGACGACCCGCACGATGACGATCCGGTCCACCGGCGTCCACGCGGCGCGCTTCGCGATCTCCTCGTCGGGGATCGCGAACGGCGGCCCGAGCGAGAGATCGTCCATCACCAGCGACGCCCTGCCGTCCGCCCGCAACCCCTCCACCATCGCCCACGCGGCCTCGTCGAGCGCCCGCCCTGGCTGCCCGCCGCGCACCACGACCACCCGTGCGCCGTCGAGGTCGAGGCGCGCGGCGACCTCCTCGGGCGAAGGGCCGTCGGCGGGTGCCGCCGCGCGTGCGAGGAGCGCGAGCGAGAGGAGAGGGGCGCGGAGCATGCGCGCATGGTAGCGCGCCGGCCCGCGGGTAGGACCTGGCGCGCCGCGCGCGGCGTTCGGCTGGTTGCAGCGGTAGAGTCTGGCCCCGTGGGGGACCTCAACCGCACCAGCCTGACGCGCCTCGCGCGCCAGGAAGAGCAGCGGCACAACGCCGAGCGGGTGCTCTCCGAGAGCGCCGTGCTCGGCGAGCGGCGGGTCACGTTCGTGCGGCTCGCGATGTTCCTGCTGTTCGGGATCTCGACCGAGCTCGTCTCGCCGCTCTTCGGCGAGCCGCTGGTGCCCGACACCGCGCGCAACGTCGCGGTCGTCGCGTACCTCGTCTACACCGTCGGCGCGATCGTCACCCTCCAGCGCGTGAAGCCCTCCCCGCGCGCCTCGATGTGGGCGCCGATGCAGGCCATCGTCGTCGACAACGCCTTCATCGCGTTCATGGCGTGGCGCACCTGGGAGACCGAGCGCGAGGTCTACCCGGAGATGGGCGTGGCGGCGTTCGCGCTCATCCAGTGCTTCTCGGTGGCGCGGTTCTCGTGGATCCACGTCGCGTTCTCGACGGCCGCGGCGATCGCCGCGTTCAGCGCCATCGGCCTGCATACCGGCGCGATCCGCCCGGCGTCGTACCCGTTCGTGATCGGCGGGTTCCTCGCGCTCGGGTTCCTCCTCGGGCTGACGAACCTGGCGGTGAAGCGCACCTTCGCGGGCCTCCGCGCCCGGGACAACCTCTCGCGGTTCCTGCCGCGGCCGATCGTCGACCGGGTGCTCGCCGGCGGCGACGGGGCGCTCGCGCCGGTGCAGCGCGAGGTCACCGTGCTCTTCTCCGACATCCGCGACTTCACCACGTTGTCGGAGAGCCTGCCGCCGCGCGAGGTGCTCGAGCTCCTCGACGAGTACTTCGGGCACATGGGCCAGATCGTGAAGGGGCACGACGGCATCGTGAACAAGTTCCTCGGCGACGGGATGCTCGCGTTCTGGGGCGTGCCCGACCTCGACGAGCGCCACGCCGAGCGCGCGCTCCGGGCGGCGCTCGACATGCGCACCAAGCTCGCCGAGCTGAACGCGGCGCGGCTCGCGGCGGGCCGGCCGGTGCTGCGGATCGGGATCGGGATCCACACCGGGCTCGTTGCCGCCGGCATGCTCGGCGGCGCCGACCAGCACGAGTACACGGTGATCGGCGACGCCGTGAACGTCGCCTCGCGGGTCGAGGGGCTGACGAAGTCCCTCGGCGTCGACGTGCTCGTCTCCGAGCCGACCTTCCGCGCCGCGAACGGCCGCTTCCGCGGCGAGCGCCTCGCCGAGGAGAAGGTGAAGGGCCGCGCCGAGCCGGTCGTGGTCTACTCCCTCGCCGGCCGCGCCACCGAGGCGGCGGCCTGAGAGGTCACGATGGGCACGCTCGAGCAGCACCTGAAGGAGCTCCTCGACGACGCCACCGCCGACCTGCGCGGCGTCGCGGTGCGGCGCATGTTCGGCTGCGACGCGTTCTTCGCCGACGGCCAGATCTTCGCGCTCGTCTGGAAGGAGGGCCGCATCGGCCTGCGCCTGCCGGACGCCGGGGCGTTCGCCGAGGTGCTGGCGATGCGCGGCGGGCGGCCGTGGACCATCGGCGCCAAGAAGATGAGCCACTGGGCGTTCGTCCCCGAGGACTTCCACGACGACGAGGACGCGCTCGGCACCTGGGTCCGCAAGGCGCACCAGCTCGCGCTCGCGGGCGAAGCGAAGACGCCGCGGAAGCCGGCGCCGAAGAAGGCCGCCGGGAAGAAGCCGGCGGCGAAGAAGGCGCCGCCTCGAAGGGATGCCGGCCCCAGGAACCAACGCGCCGCGAAGCGCTAGCATCTCCCCATGGATCGCTCCTCCTGGCCCACGAAGCTCCTTCGAGCCGGCGAGCCCGAAGAGCCCGCCACGGCCGACACGCCCGAGGCGCGCATCGAGATGATGTGGCAGCTCGCGCTCGACGCCTGGGCGATGAAGGGCGAGCCCGTCACGGACGAGCGGATGCCTCGGCACATCGTCCGCGTGATCCGCCGCGGCCGCTGACGCCCTACTCGACCTCGTACGAGAACAACGGCGCCGGGAACACGTACCAGCACCCCTCCGCCGTCGTGAACGTCGTCGCCACGCGCATCTCCACGTGACCCGGCGCGCGCTCCCAGCTCACCGGCGCGCCCTCGTAGACGATGTCCTCGCCGTCCTGCCGGAACGTGAACCCGAGGCCGAGCTCGCTCTCGACCAGGTTCCCGGCGGTGTGCGCCTGCGGGAACAGGAGGTTCATGTCCGCGAACGCGCCCGGCGCGCGCACGACTCGGAAGCCGTGCACCACCGGCTGGCCCGCCACCGTCTCGCCCATCCCCGGCGACAGCTCCGCGAGCTCGAGCACCGCCGGTGCTTCCTGCGTCCCGCACGGGGTCCCGCCCCCCGCGGGACCGCCCGCGCCGCCGCCGCCCCCGGGCGTGGCGACCTGGTCGCCGGCGCCGCCGCACGCCCCGAGGAGCGCGGCCAGCGCCGCGGCTCCCGTCCCCGTCCACCTTCCCATCGCACCCCCCGGTGCGGCGGGCTACCGCGAGATCGGCTTGAACTCCGTCCTGCGGTTCTTCGCCCGGCCCGCCTTCGTCTTGTTGTCCGCCACCGGCTCGTCGGGGCCCGCGCCGCGGGTGACGATGCGGTTCTCGGCGACGCCCTTGCCGACCATGTAGTCCTTCACCGCCGCCGCGCGATCCGCCGAGAGCTTCAGGTTGAACTCGCGCTCGCCCTCCGAGTCGGTGTGGCCCGAGATCTCGAGCTGCAGCTCCGGGAACTCCTGGAGCACCTTCACCGCGGCGTCGAGCGTCTTGAACGAGCTCTTCTCGATCTTGGCGCTCTTCCACGCGAAGTTGATGCCGGGGATCACGCCCGTGAACTTCTTCACCTCCTTCGGGATCTCGTCCGGGCAACCGTCGAGGTCCATGTAGCCGTTCATCGTCTCGAGCTCGGTGGGGCACTTGTCCTGCGGGAGCGGGACGCCGTCCTTGTCCGGATCCGGATCGGGGCAGCCGTCCGGGGGGATGCCGGCCACGTCGGGGCACTTGTCGTCCGGCTCGTTCACGCCGTCCTTGTCCGGATCCGGATCGGGGCAGCCGTCGGGCGGGATGCCGGCGACGTCGGGGCACTTGTCGGCGCCGAGCAGCACCTTGTCCTTGTCCGGGTCGGGATCGGGGCAGCCGTCCGGCGGGATGCCCGGGTCCATCGGGCAGCGGTCGGCCTTGCCGAGGATGTTGTCGCGGTCCGGATCGGGATCGGGGCAGCCGTCCGGGGCGATGCCCTTCTCCATCGGGCACTTGTCGGCCTCGCCGGCGAAGCCGTCCTTGTCGGGGTCCGGCGGCGGCGGCGGCTTCTTGCCCCACTGGTAGGAGACGCCGGCGAGGAACTCGTGGTGGCCGGCGACGCCGCCGTCGGTGCCCGCCACGTCGTGGCCGTCGGCGCGGGTGTGCCTGTACTCGAGGCGCGCGAGCAGCCAGTGGGTGATGTCGAACTTCGCGCCGGCGCCGAGGTGGAAGGTGCCGTCGGCGTCGGTGCCGAGCACCTCCGGATCGGAGGCGATGCCCCAGCGCGACGCGCCGGCGAGGGCGAACGGCGTCAGCTTCTCGTGGCCGAGGCCCGGCACCTGGCCGATGACGTGGAGGCGGCCGGAGGTCAGCGTCGCCGCGCCGCCGTCCTCGGCGCTCGTCGGCACCAGCGCGAGCTCGCCCTCGAGGCCGACCCACGGGATCGGCAGCACCGCGGCGCGCAGGCCGAGGTCGAGGCCCGGCGAGAGCGGCTGGTGCGGCGTGAGCGTGCCCTCGTCGGTGACCGGGTCGTAGAGCTCGTGGTTGTCGGACGGGAAGAAGCCGCCGAGGAAGAGGCCGCCTTCGAGCACCAGGCCCTGGCGTTCCTTCGGCGCTTCGGCCGGCGCGCCTTCGCCGTCGCTTTCGGCGGCGCGGGCGGGCAGGGTGGCACAGACCAGCACGGCGAGGACGAGGGCACGGCGCACGGGGAGCGCTCCTTCCGGGATGGACCGGCGAAGGATAGCCGACGCCGCGGGGCCCGGAAGGAAAATGCCCCCGGGAGGTAGGACGATGAAGGCAGACACGAAGTACCTGTGGATGGAGACGGCGAAGCAGCGCGAGCTCGTGCACATCACCCCCGAAGTGGAGGCGATCGTCCGCGGCAGCGGGATCCAGGAGGGGCTCTGCCTGGTCTCGGCGATGCACATCACCGCCGGCGTCTTCGTGAACGACGACGAGAGCGGGCTGCACCGGGACATCTGGAAGTGGCTCGAGCACCTCGCGCCGGAGGGCCCGGACTACGAGCACCACCGCACCGGCGAGGACAACGGCCACGCCCACCTGAAGTCGCTGCTCGTGCACCACGAGGTGGTGGTGCCGGTGACCAAGGGCGCGCTCGACCTCGGCCCGTGGCAGCGGATCTTCTACGCGGAGTTCGACGGCCAGCGGCGCAAGCGCGTGATCGTCAAGGTGCTCGGAGGCTGACCGCGAGCTCCTCGCGGATCGCCGCGAGCGGGAAGTGCTGGCCGGGGCACTGGGTGAGCTTGCCGTCGATGCCGCGGTGCGCGTGCACCGCCTCGGGCGCGATCCGGTAGCGCTTCGCCAGCGCGCGGAGCAGCGCGGCCAGCGTCTCGCGCTGCTTCTTCGTCGGCCGCGCGCCGTCCTCCTCGAAGTTGCCGACGAGGCAGATCGCGATCGAGCCCTCGTCGCGGGCGCGGTCGAAGAGGTGGTAGGCGAGGGTCTGCTTCTTCCAGCGCGACCCGAGCTCGAGGACGCCGTCGCCGGTGCCGCGGCCGTTGCCGATGACGAAGTGGTACTCCATCCCGTCGGGATCGCCGAAGTGCTCGCGGTGGTAGCGGTCGAACGACGCAGCCGAGCCGCCCCTGGTGGCGCTGTGGTGGAGGACGATCTCCTTCCACGGCGCCTCCTTCTCGAGCCCCTCGAAGATCGCCGGCTCGGCGGCGGCGGCGGCGGCGAGCAAGAGCGCGATCACCTCTTCTCCTCCCGCGCCCAGGTCGGCGCGACGCCGTCGAGCTCCGTTCCCCGGTAGCCGCCGAGCCGCACCGCGGCGGGCGGCACGCCGGGGATCGCGAACCGGACCACCCGCTTCCAGGACGCGTGGACGACGTCCAGGGTTCCGTCGCCGTCGAGGTCGCCGACCCACGGCGTCGCCGCGCTCATGCCCGGGAGCTTGCGGCTGAAGAGCCGCGCCCGGGTCTTGCCGTCGAAGCAGGCGAGCACGCTCGAGATCTTCTCGTAGTTCGAGCCGAAGTCGAGGTTCGCGGTGACGAGCACGTCGTCGGTGCCGTCGCCGTTGGCGTCGAGCACGGAGATGCTCGCCATGCTGGAGACGCCGAGGTCGACCTCGCCGAGGAGCGCGCCGTCGGTCCCGGAGAGGAAGGTCACCTGGGCGCGATCCCAGACCGGGAACTTGCCGCGGTTGCGCACGATCGCCACGTCGGGGACGTCGTCGCCGTCGAAGAAGCCCGGCGCGGGGATCGAGTAGATCTCGTGGCCGGGGAACTCCACCTGCCAACGCACGGCGCCGGTGGCCGCGTCGACCCGCATCACCGTGCCCTCGAACGAGGCGGCGAGGACGTCGACGCTCCCGCCGCCGTAGACGTGCACGAGCGGCGAGCCGACGAAGCCCTTCTTCTTCGTGGCGACGCGCCAGCGCGCCTCGCCGGTGGCGAGGTCGATCCGGAAGAGGTGGCCGGGCAGGGTCTCGCCGCCGGTGGCGACGATGGCGTCGAGGGCGCCGCCTTCGCCGCGGAGCACCACCGGCACCGCGTACGCCTCGCGGCCGTCGGGCGCGACGAGGGTGCGCCGGATCGTGCCGGTCTTCCCGGAGACGACGTGGTAGCGGCCGGGCGCGCGTCGCGAGTCGTCGGCGTCGCCGCCCTGCACCGCCAGCACCTCGCCGACGCCGTCGCCGTCCTCGTCGGGGAGCACGAGCGGGCTGTTGAAGTACGCCTGGCCGATCTTCGCGCCGGGGTTCGCCTTCGACAGCTTCCAGAGCGGCTTCCCGGTCTTGCCGTCGAGCGCGTAGAGGTCGGGGAAGCGGCCGCCGGCGACGACGTCGGGCGTGCCGTCGCCGGTGACGTCGAGGAGCGCCGCGGTGCCGTAGACCTCGGCGCGCACGCGGTGGGTCCAGCGGGTGCGGCCCGTCTTGCCGTCGACGAGCGAGATCGCGCCGTCCTCGTTCTCGCGGCCGGAGCCGAGGACGACGTCGAGGACGCCGTCGCCGTTGGCGTCGAAGGGCCGCGGCGAGGAGGTGCCGGCGAAGTGCAGGTGCGTGCGCCACACCTCCTTCGGCCGGAGCTTCGCGGCCTTCGCGGGCGCGGCGGACTTCGTCGCGGGCGCGGCGGCCTCCGAGGGCGCGGGCGCGGCGGCGACGAGCAGGGCGAGCGCGAGCGGGAGCGGCACGGCGGCGATCCTCGCCCCACGCGCGGCGCGAGGCCAGCGCGGCGCGCCTGACCGGCGCCGGGTGGGCTAGCGTGCCGCATGGCCTTCCGCCCAGGCGCCGAGG
>CAZDGH010000057.1:0-19751 GCA_964504805.1 uncultured Myxococcales bacterium
GGGCGGCCCGGCCGAGGGCCAGCCGGGCGGCGCGCCCCACGCGCAGCCGCAGGGCGGCGGCCAGCAGCCGCAGGGCCAGGTGCAGCTCGTCCCGTGCGAGGGCGTCCTCGACACCGAGGTCCGCGGGCAGAACGCGTACCTGCGCCGGTCCGAGCGCAACTACCTCCCGACGCCGGACGATCCCGAGATCCCGAAGCACCTGGTGCAGCGGCTCAGGCTCCGCCCCGGCTCGTACCTGCAGTGCCAGGCGCAGCCCCGCGGCAAGCTGTTCGTGCAGCGCGTCGACACCGTCGACGGCCTCCCGCCGGAGCAGGCGTGGAACCGGCCCGACTTCGCCGGCCTCACCGTGATCGACCCGCTGAAGCGCGTCCGCCTCGAGACCGGGCCGAAGGAGACGCTCACCCGCGTCCTCGACCTGATCGCGCCGATCGGCTTCGGGCAGCGCGCGCTGATCGTGGCGCCGCCGAAGACGGGCAAGACGATCATGCTGCAGAAGATCGCCCAGGCGATCTCGCAGAACCACCCCGACGCGGCGCTGATGGTGCTCCTCGTGGACGAGCGTCCCGAGGAGGTCACCGACATGCGCCGCTCGATCCGCGGCGACGTGCTGGCGTCGTCGTCCGACCGGTCGTCGGCCGACCACCTCAAGGTCGCGGAGATGACCCTCGAGCGGGCGAAGCGGCTCGTCGAGCAGGGCAAGGACGTGGTGATCCTCCTCGACTCGATCACGCGCCTCGCGCGCGCCTACAACAAGGAGATCGAGTCGTCGGGCCGCACGCTCTCCGGCGGCGTCGACAGCCGCGCCCTGGAGAAGCCGAAGCGGATCTTCGGCGCCGCCCGCACCTGCGAGGAGGGCGGCTCGCTGACCATCATCGGCACCGCGCTGATCGACACCGGCTCGCGGATGGACGAGGTGATCTTCGAGGAGTTCAAGGGCACCGGCAACATGGAGGTGACCCTCGACCGCGCGCTCGCCGAGAAGCGCATCTTCCCCGCGATCAACATCCCGCAGTCGGGCACGCGGAAGGAGGAGAAGATCTTCACGCAGAAGGAGTACGACAAGATCAAGCTCCTCCGCGTCGCGCTCTCGAACTACAAGCCGGTCGAGGCGATGGAGAAGCTCCTCAACAAGATCGGCGAGTTCCGGTCGAACGAGGAGTTCCTCTCCGCCGTGTAGCCACGGCGGGCGCGTTCGGGCACAGTGCGCCCCGTGGCGCGCATCCTCATCGTCGACGACGAGGCGGACCTGCGAGACCTGGTGGCGTGGAACCTCCGCGCCGCCGGCCACGAGATCCACGAGGCGGGCTCCGGCGCCGAGGCGCTCGAGCTGGCGAGGAAGGTCCGCCCCGACGCGATCGTGCTCGACCTGATGCTCCCCGACCTGCCCGGCACCGAGGTGTGCCGGCGGGTGAAGGCGGAGCCGGCGACCGCGCAGACCCGCGTGCTCATGCTCACCGCCCGCGGCGAGGAGATCGACCGGGTGGTCGGCTTCGAGCTCGGCGCCGACGACTACGTGGTGAAGCCGTTCTCCGTGCGGGAGCTCGTGCTCCGGGTGAACGCGGTGCTGCGCCGCGGCGCGCCCGCCGAGCCGGCGGAGCAGCCGGTCGTCGCCGGCCGCCTCGCGGTCGACCGCGCCCGGCACCGGGTGACGGTCGACGGGCAGGAGGTCGCGCTCACCGCCCTCGAGTTCAAGCTGCTCTGGACGCTGATCGAGCGCCGCGGCCGGGTGCAGAGCCGCGAGCGGCTGCTCGAGGACGTCTGGGCGGTGAGCCCGGAGATCACCACCCGCACCGTCGACACGCACGTGAAGCGGCTCCGCGAGAAGCTCGGCGCCGCCGGCGAGTACGTGGAGACCGTGCGCGGCGTCGGCTACCGGTTCGTCGAGGACGCCGGGGCGTGAGGCTCGGGATCGGAGGGCGCCTGCTCGTCGCCCACGTCCTGCTCACGGCTGTGATCCTCGCCATCGTGCTCGGCGCGCTCCGCCCCGCCCTCCGCGACGAGCTCGCCGACCAGCAGCGCCTGCGGCTCCAGCTCGCCGTCGCCGCGCTGGTCGCGGAGCTCGACCGCGGCGTCGCGGCGCCGCTGGCCACCGCGCGGATCGGTCAGGCCACCGGGCTGCGCATGACCGTGGTCGGCGCGGACGGCTTCCTCGAGGCGGACACCGCCGTCCCGACCGAGCGGCTCGCGGAGGTCGAGTCGCACGGCGAGCGCCCCGAGGTCGTCGGCGCGCTGTCCGGCGGCGGGAACTTCGCCGTCCGCAGGTCGCCCACGACGGGGATCGCCAGCCGCTACTTCGCCATGCCCGCGGGCGCGGGGCGCGTGGCCCGCGCGGCCGGCACCGAGGAGGCCCTGGAGCACTCGCTCGACGCGGTGACGCGGCCCGTGCTCTGGGCGACGTTCGCCGGGCTCATCCTCGCGGGCATCCTCGGCTACGCCACGGCGCGGCGCACGGGCCACGAGCTGCAGGTCGTCACCTCGGCCGCCCGGCAGATGGCCGACGGCGACCTCGCCGCCCGCGTCGCCCCGGTCGGACCGGCGGAGCTCGCCGAGGTCGCCGGCGCGCTCAACCGGCTCGCGGCGCAGCTCGCCGAGCAGCTCGGGCGCCTCACCGCCGAGCGCGATCTCCTCGGCGCGGTGGTCGAGGCGATGGAGGAGGCGGTGATCGTGCTCCGGCCCGACGCCAGCATCCTCCTCGCCAACGGACCCGCCCGGTTCGTGCTCTCGATGCCGCGCGCCTCCGCGGGGCAGCCGCTCGTCGAGTCGGTCCGCTTCCCGGCGATCCTCGACGCGGTGAAGCGCGCCTCCGACGGCGAGGTGGCGAGCCTCGAGCTCACCCTGCCCGGCCCTCCGCGCCGCGAGCTGCTCGGCCGCGCGGCGCCGCTCCCTCGCGGCGGCGAGGCGCGGGTCGTGGTCGTCCTCCGCGACGTCACCGAGCTCCGGCGCCTCGAGGCGGTGCGGCGGGAGTTCGTCGCCAACGCCAGCCACGAGCTGCGCACGCCGGTCGCGGCGATCCGGGGCTTCGCGGAGACGCTCGCCGGCGGCGCGCTCTCCGATCGCGTCGCGGCGGAGCGGTTCGTGGGCGGCCTGCAGCGGCAGGCGGAGCGGCTGTCGCAGCTCATCGACGACCTGCTCGACCTGTCCCGGATCGAGTCGGGTGGCCTGCGGCTCACGCCGGAGGCCGTCTCCGTCGGCGACGCGCTGGCGCGGCTCGCCGACGGCGCCCGCGAGCGCGCCCGGAAGAAGGGGCTCACCGTCGAGCTGCCGCCGGTCGCGCCCGGCCTGCGCGTCCGGGCCGATCCCCGGGCGCTCGACATGGTGATCGGGAACTTCGTCGACAACGCCATCAAGTACACGCCCGAGGGAGGCACCATCACCCTCGCGGCGCTCGCCACCGAAGGCGCCGTGCGGCTCGAGGTCCGCGACACCGGGCCCGGCATCGAGGCGCCGCACCTGGAGCGGATCTTCGAGCGCTTCTACCGGGTGGACGCCGGCCGCTCGCGCGACGTCGGCGGCACCGGCCTCGGCCTCGCCATCGCCAAGCACGTGGCGCTGCAGTCGGGCGGCGACGTCGGCGTGGAGAGCGCGCCCGGCTCGGGCTCGCGGTTCTGGCTCCGGCTGCCGAGCACGTAGAGCCTACGCGTGCTTGAGGACGATCGCCTCGATCACGTTGGCGACGCCCTCGCACTCGTCGACGGCGCGCTCGAGCTTCTCGTAGATCTCCTTCAGCTTGATCACCTGGAGCGGGTCCTTCTCCTCGCGGAAGAGGCGCTTCAGGGCGAGGCGGAGCACGTCGTCGGACTCGTTCTCGAGCCGGCGGATCTCCACGCAGTGCCGGTAGGTCGTCTGCGGGTCGGCGAGGTTCGCCAGCTCGCCGACGGCCTTCTTCACCTCCTGCGCCGCGCGCACCAGCACCGAGACGAGGGTCTTCATCTCCTCCGTCGGGCGGGCGATCTCGTAGAGGTAGAGGCGGTTGGCGGCGGAGTCGAGCGAGTCGAGGATGTCGTCGATCGAGGTGACCAGGGCGTGGATGTCCTCGCGCTCGAGCGGGGTGATGAAGGTGCGGTTCAGCTTGTCGAGGGTCTCGTGGGTGAGCTTGTCGCCCTCGTGCTCGATGTCCTTGATCGCCTTGATCGCGGCCTCGACCTGGGTGAAGTCGCGCATCAGCTCGTCGAGGCGCATGGCGCCGCGGAGCGCCGCGTCGGCGACCTTCTCGAAGAGCAGGAAGTAGGAGTCCTCGCGAGGGAGCAGCCGGAGCACCATGGTCGCCTCCCGTCAGCGGATGCCGACGAAGTCGAAGAGGTAGTGGAAGAGGCCGGCGAGCAGCGCCGCGGCCGGGAACGTCGAGATCCAGGCGACGACGATGTTGAGCGTCACGCCCCACTTCACCGCCGAGAGCCGCTTCGTCGCGCCGACGCCCATGATCGAGCTGGTGATCACGTGGGTGGTCGAGACCGGGAAGCCGAGGTGGGCGGTCGCGAAGAGCACGCCGGACGCGGCGGTCTCCGCGGCGAAGCCGTCGATGGGCTGCAGCTTCACCATCTTCATGCCCATCGTCCGGATGATCCGCTTGCCGCCGGAGAAGGTGCCGAGGCCGATCACCACCGCCGAGGCGAGCTTCACCCAGAACGGGATGTGGAACTCCTGCATCTGGCCGCCGGCGAAGAGCGCCAGGGCGATGATGCCCATCGTCTTCTGGGCGTCGTTGGAGCCGTGGCTGAAGGCCATCGCGGCGGCGGAGATCGTCTGGATGAAGCGGAAGCGGCGGTTCGTCGGCGCCGGTTGCGCCTTCCGGAAGATCCAGAAGAGGACCGTGATCAGGAAGCCCGCGGCGGCGAAGCCGACGATCGGCGACAGCACCGTCGGGAGCGCGACCTTGTCGACGATGGTCCCCCAGTGCACCGTGTCGACGCCGGTGGTGAAGAGCACCGCGCCGGCGAGGCCGCCGATGAGCGCGTGGGACGACGACGACGGCAGGCCGAAGTACCAGGTGATGAGGTTCCAGGAGATCGCGCCGCAGAGCGTCGCCAGCACCACCGGCGGCGTGACGACCTCCTTGTCGACGATGCCGGCGCCGAGGGTCTTCGCCACCTCCTCGGAGAGGAGGCCGCCGACGACGTTGAGGATCGCCGCCATCGAGAGGGCGACGGTGGGCGACAGCGCCCGCGTCGAGATCGACGTGGCGATGGCGTTGGCGGAGTCGTGGAAGCCGTTGGTGTAGTCGAACACCAGCGCCGTCCCGACGACGATCCAGGTGAGCGTCACGGCATCCAAGGTTGGTGCTCCCGGGGTGGCGGGGGAGCCTACACGAGTCCTCCACCGATGCGCCGCGCAATCGCCACCCGGTCGCCACGAAGCCCGACGCCGGAGGAGTGGGCTCCTCGGGGCAAATTGCCACGCGAGGCGACCTGCCCCGCCCCATCGCGCCCACCCGATGCGCCCGGCGGCGGCTGCGGCCCGCTGCGCGGCGGCACGGGCGGTGCACGACGGACGCCCGGCACCCGGACGGCGCCCCACCGCGGCACGGTGGGACCGTGTGCCGGGCCGCATCACTCTCCGGCGGCCCGCCGGACTCCCGGGCGCGGGCCTCCATCCTTCCCCTGGTGGACGCAGGGCCCGCGCCCGGGGAGCCGGTCTCTCGCCGAGGATCAGGCCGCGAGCAGCGCCGCGACCGCGTCACGGAACCGCGACAGGTCGAACGGCTTCTCGAGGATGGTCGCCGAGAGCTCCGCGGCGAAGCGGCGCGTCTCGGGCTCCGCGTAGGCGGTGATGACCAGCACCCGGGTGGTGAAGTCGGAGCGGCGCAGCCGCGCGATCGCCGTGAGGCCGGTCAGGCCCGGGAGCCGCACGTCGGTCACCACCAGGTCCGCCGGCGCCCCGGCGAGCGCCGCCAGCCTCGCGTCGAGCTCGAAGCCGTCGCGGGCCTCGTCCACCTCGAGGCCCATCCTCGCGAGCGCCTCGGCGAGGAGCGACCGCAGCGCGGCGTCGTCCTCCGCGAGCACGACCCTGCCCGACCCGTTGGCCAACGACCCTCCCGCACCCCCGGCGCCGGGCCCTCTCGTGCAGACGGCGTGCCGCTACCGGGCCCGGCCGTCCGCCTCGTACCGCTCCAGCTTCCGGTACAGGGTCTTCCGGTCGAGGCCCAGGATCTGGGCGGCGAGCGTCTTGTTGCCGTTCACCGCCTGCAGCACCCGCGCGATGTAGCGGCGCTCCACCTGCTCCAGCGAGACGAGCTCGCTCGGGTCCTCGCTGGCGACGAGGACGTCGCTCGAGCGGTAGCTGCGGATCCGCTCCGGCAGGTCGCCGACGCCGACCTGCTCGAACCGCGTCAGCGCCACCGCCCGCTCGACGCAGTTCTGCAGCTCCCGGACGTTGCCGGGCCAGCCGTACGCGACGAGACGCTCCGCCGCGGGGCCGGCGAAGCCGTGGACCGGCTTGCCCATCGCCTTGGCGTACCGCTCGAGGAAGCGCTGCGCCAGCAGCAGCACGTCGCTCCCGCGGGCGCGCAGCGGCGGGACGGGGACGTGGATGACGTTGAGGCGCCAGTAGAGGTCGTCGCGGAAGCGGCCCTCCTCCATCGCCGCCTCGAGGTCGCGGTTGGTGGCGGCGACGATCCGCGCGTCGAACGGCACCTCGACGTCGCTGCCGACGGGGCGCGCCGCGCGATCCTGCAGCGCGCGGAGCAGCTTCGGCTGCAGCCCCAGCGGCATGTCGCCGATCTCGTCGAGGAAGATCGTGCCGCCGCTCGCCTGCTGGAAGAGGCCGGCGCGGGCGCTGCGGGCGTCGGTGAACGCGCCCCTGGCGTGGCCGAACAGCTCGCTCTCGAGGAGCGCCTCGGGGACCGCCGCGCAGTTCACGGCGACGAACGGCCCCGACGACCGCCGGCCGCGGCGGTGGAGCGCCCGGGCGACCAGCTCCTTGCCGGTGCCGCTCTCGCCGGTGACGAGCACGGAGGTGTCGGTCTCCGCGGCGCGCGCCACGAGGTCGTAGAGCTCCCGCATCGTCTGGCTCTCGCCGACGAGCTCGTCGAGGCCGGCGGCGGCGTCGACGCGCTCGCGGAGGCGCCGCACCTCGGCCCGGAGCGCCCGGTGCTGCACCGCGCGCCGGAGCGCGATGGCGAGCACCTCCATGTCGAAGGGCTTGGTGATGAAGTCGTAGGCGCCGGCGCGGATCGCGCCCACCGCGGTCTCGAGGCTCCCGAACGCGGTCACCACCACCACCGGGACGTCGGGCCGGTTCGCGGCGACGCGCTCGCAGACCGCCAGGCCGCCCATCCCGCCGAGGTTCAGATCGGTGACGACGACGTCGACGTCGGCGCGGTCGAGCGCGCCCAGCCCCTCCTCGGCGGAGGCCGCCGCCTCGACCGAGAAGCCGCGCCGCCCGAGGCCGGCGCGGAGCAGCTCCACCATCGCGGCGTCGTCCTCGATGACCAGCACGCTCGGGTTCACTTCGCCTCCCTCGGCAGCATCACCGTGAAGCGGCTGCCCTCGCCGGGCGTGCTGTCGACGGCGATCCAGCCGCCGTGCTCGCGGACGATGCCCCAGCTCACCGAGAGGCCGAGCCCGGTCCCCTCGCCGACGTCCTTGGTGGTGAAGAACGGCTCGAAGATCCGCGGCAGCGTCTCGGTCGCGATCCCGCCGCCCCGGTCCTCGACCTCCACGGCGACGTGGGGGCCGGCCTCTCCGCCGCGCTCCGGCGGCACGGCCTCGACGGCCCGCGCCGAGAGCCGCACCTCGGAGCCCTGCGGGCTCGCCTGCACCGCGTTCAGCGACAGGTTCAGGAGCGCCTGCTGGAGGAGCCGGCCGTCGGCGGAGACGACGAGCGGCACCCCCGGCTCGGCCGCGAGCGTCACGCCCCGCTTCTTGGCGGTGGGGCCGAGCAGCGCCACGGTCTCGCGCAGGAGCCCCCGGATGTCGAGCGCGGCCTTGGTGGCGGACGCGGGCCGGGCGAAGTCGAGGAGCTGGCGGATGATGGCGCTCATCCGGTCGACCTGCTCGGCGACGATGGCCGCCGAGCGGCGGGCGTCGACGCCCTCCACCTCGCCGGCCTCGATCATCCGCGCGCGGCCGAGGACGACGTTCAGCGGCGTGCCGAGCTCGTGGGCGATCCCCGAGGCCAGCTTGCCCACCGAGGTGAGCCGGTCCGCGTGGCGCAGCTGCTCGAGCGCCCGGAGCCGCGCGTCGCCCTCGGTCCGGACCCGCGCCGCCGCCTCGGCGAGCCGCTCGCTCATCAGGTCGAGCTCGCGGGCCAGGACGCCGAGCTCGTCGCGCTGCGGGAGGTCGAGGCGGCCGCCGAGGCCGCCGGCGGCGATCTGCCGCGCGCGCTCCACGAGCTTCCGGATCGGCCGGCCGAGGACGAGGGCGCCGAGCCCGAAGAGGATGAGGCCCCCGAGCCCGGCGAGCGTGAGGAGCGTGCCCACGTTGGTCACCACGCTCTGGGCCACGTAGCGGCGCTCCTCCTCGAGCGACTCGGAGATCTCCAGCGCCCCGGTCCGCGCCGATGGCGCCGCGGCGAGCGCGTAGGTGTAGTGGCGGTCCTCGCCCTCCTCGGCGTCCCGGCGCACGAGGACGATCTCGTTCCGGCGCGGGAGCGGCACCAGCTCGTGGGCCGGGACGTCGGGGGCGGACTCGGAGCCCGGTGGCGCGTCGAGCCAGACCCACCGGAGCTGGAGGGAGCCCTCCGCCTGGTTGGCGTTGGCCACCAGGGCGAGCGCCCGCTCCTCGCCCTCGACCCGCCAGACCTCGGTCACCGCGGCGCGGAGGACGTTCGCCAGCACCTGCTGGTCCCGGCGCATGTCGCGGCGGAACTGGTCGATCTGGCGGCCCACGCGGACGTAGGCGCTGATCGAGAGCACGCCGACGACGACCGGCAGCAGGCCGAGGGTGATCTTGGGTACGAGCTTCATGCGAGCCCATCGGACTACGAAGTCGAGCGTCGCGGAAGCGGATGCAAGGTCCGGTCCGGGAGCCGTCAGCCGAGGGAGCGGAGAAGCCCGGGCTGCCACAGCCCGGCGAGCTGCATCGCGCCCGCCTTCGGCTCGCCCGTGAGCCAGGCGACGCCGCCCTTCTTGAAGACGAAGCGGGCGCCGTGCTTCGCGCTGCCGGTGACCAGGAGCGCGGCGAGCTGCCCGAGCCACGGCTCGTGGCCGACGAGGGCGAGGCGATCGCCGGCGAGGCTGGCCACGAGCTCCGGCCCCGGCGGCCGCGCCAGGAGCGGGTCCACCTCGGTCTCCCCGTCGAGGAGCGGGACGAGGAGCTCCGCGGTCTGCGCGGCCCTCGCCCACGGGGAGTGGCGGATGCGGTCGAAGCGCACGTCGATCGCGCCGAGGCCGCGGACGCTCTTCTCGAGCTTCCGCGCGCCCTCCGGGGTGAGCACGCGCGCCTCGTCCTCGAGCTCCTCCGTGCGCGGCTCCGCGATCGCGTGCCGCACGAGGTAGAGCTCCACTACCCCCGCTCCTTCAGCTCGAGCTCCAGCTCGAAGCCGACCTCCTGCTCGAACACCGGCGCGGCCTTCTCCTCCACGGCCCACTGCTCGAGCTCGGGCTCGCCGTCGTAGCGGGCGAGCAGCCGCACCTTCTTCTCCACGACGCGGACCTCGAGCTTGCCGATCAGCGCGCGGCGGCTCTGGTCGAGGGCGTCGGCGACGCGGAGGATGGCGGCGAGCTTCCGCACCTCCTCCTGCTCCGCCTTGGAGAGCGCCACGAAGCTCGGGTGGCGCGGGCCGGGGACGCTCTTCCGGTGGAAGCGGGCGACGTTCGCGACCAGCTCGCGCTCGTGATCGGAGAAGCCCGGCAGCTCCGCGTTCGAGATCAGGTAGTAGGCGTGCTTGTGGTGCTTCGGGTAGGCCACGAACTTGCCCACGTCGTGGAGCATCGCGGCCCCGAGGAGGATGTCGCGCGCGGAGGGGTCGAGCTGCGCGGCCCTGGCGATGCCGTCGAAGAGCGTGAGGGCGAAGCCGGTGACGCGGTTCGCGTGCAGCTCGTCGACGCCGCAGCGGCGCATGAAGGCACGCAGGCCCTCGTCGACGAGGTGCCCGGGGCCGCGGGCGAGGCCGAGCGGGAGGCCGACCCGGCGGACGAGGTCGACCACCAGCCCGTCGCGCAGGCCGCGCCGGGTGGGGAGCGCGACCTCCACGCCGACGTGGTCCATCACCCCGAGCAGGATGTGGCAGCCGGCGAGCAGGATCTCCGCGCGCCGGTCGTCGACGCCGGGCATCCCGCGGCGCTCGGCGAGCGACAGCTTGGAGACGTCCTCGAGCAGCTCCTGCAGCGCGTCGCGCTCGATCTGCGGCCGCCGGCGGCCCTTCTCGCGCCGCTTCAGGATCTCGGCGATGGCGCCGATCGTCCCCGCGCTCCCGACCAGGTCGAGGCCCTTGCCGAGGTTGCGCCGGGGGATCTTCGACAGGGCGTTCTTCACGTAGAGCCCGAGCCGCTCGACGTCGCGCTTCGGCGGCGGGTCCTCGTGGACGAGGAACATCTCGGTGAGGCGCACCGCGCCGATCTCGAGCGACCACGCCAGCTGCGCCTCGCCCTTGCGCACCAGGGTGAGCTCGGTGGAGCCGCCGCCGATGTCGCAGAGCAGGTGGTCGCCCTTGCGCACGCCGCGGTCGGTCAGCACGCCGAGCGAGATGAGCCGCGCCTCCTCGGTGCCCGAGATCACCTCCAGGGCGACGCCGGTCTCGCGGGAGACGGCCCGGAGGAACTCGCTCCGGTTGTGCGCCTCCCGCACCGCGGCCGTGGCCACCGCCCGGAGGGTGTGCACCTTCGCCTGCTTGGCGATCTTCGCGAAGCGGCCGATGGCCGCGATCGTCCGCGCCATCGCCTTGCCGGAGAGCTCCCCGGTGACGAACAGCCCCTCGCCGAGGCGCACGACCTCCCGCTCCTCCGCGACGAGCTCGTGGCGTCGCCCGGGCAGGACGCGGGCGATCTGCAGCCGGACGGCGTTGGTGCCGAGGTCGATCACCCCGACACGGAAGGATCCATCGGTCACGGGTACCCCTCCCGGGCCCTTCTAGCGCGGCTCGTCCGGTGTCGGAACCGCGCCGGGGCCTTCCTCCTCGTCGCGGAAGCGGTAGCCGACGCCGCGCACGGTCTCGATCCACCCGGCGGCGTCGCCGAGCTTCTCGCGGAGGCGCTTGATGTGGGTGTCGACCGCCCGCTCGGAGACGTCCTCGTCCTCGCGGCCGGCGTCGGCCAGGAGCCGGTCGCGGGACTGCACGCGGCCCCGCCGCTCGACGAGGATCGCCAGGATCCGGAACTCGAGGGCGGTGACGGGGATCTCCTCCTCGCCGACGAGGACGCGGTGGGCGGCCTTGTCCACCGCGATCGGACCGACCCGGACCTTCTCCGGCGAGGCCTCGCGCTCCTCGCCGCGGCGCAGCACCGCCTTCACGCGAAGCACCAGCTCGCGCAGCGAGAACGGCTTCACCACGTAGTCGTCGGCGCCGAGCTCGAAGCCGACGATCCGGTCGACCTCCTCGCCGCGGGCGGTGAGCATGATCACCGCCGCCCTCGAGGTCGCGGGGTCGCGCTTCAGCTCCCGGCACACCTCGGTGCCGGGCAGGTCGGGGAGCATCAGGTCGAGGAGGACGAGGTCCGGCGGCTCGCGCCGGGCGAGGCGCAGGGCCTCCGAGCCGCGGCCCGCGACCATCGTCTTCAGCCCCTCGCGCCGGAGGTTGTAGTCGAGGACCTGCTGCAGGTCCGACTCGTCCTCCACGATCAGCACCGTCGCCATGGTGCAGTCGTAGAACGCGGACCGAGCAACCCCGCGGCGCTCCGGTGACAACCCGGTGAAACCGCGCGCCCACACCGGCGCCTACGAGCCGGCCGCCGTAGCGGGCAGCGGAGCGGCCGCCTCCTCGGGGGGCGTCCGGGGCGCGAGGAAGAGCTGCAGCGCGTGGCTCGGCGGCGCCTCCTCGGCGTCGTGCGACGCCCGGGCCAGGCCCATGAACCGCACCTGCGAGCGGAGGTCCTTCTCCCTCACGGGACGCCGGTAGACGCCGTCCGGCCCGAGGACCCTGGCCTTCACGTCGTCCGCGAGCGCGAGGCCGAGCACCTCGGCGACGAGGCGCTCCCGCAGGACCGGATCGACGATCGGGATCATCACCTCGACGCGGCGGCGGAGGTTGCGCGGCATCCAGTCCGCCGACGAGACGAAGACCTCGGGGCTGCCGCCGTTCTCGAAGGCGAAGAGGCGGCCGTGCTCGAGGAACCGGTCGACGACGGATCGGACGCGGATGCGCTCGGAGACGCCGCGGACGCCGGGCCGGAGGCAGCAGATGCCCCGGACCACGAGGTCGATCTCGACGCCGGCGCAGCTCGCCTCGTAGAGCGCCGCGATCACCTCGCCGTCGACGAGGCTGTTCATCTTCGCCCAGATGCGCGCCGGCCTGCCGGCCCGGGCGTGGTCGGCCTCGCGGGCGACGAGCGCGCGCACCCTCTTCAGCATGTCGAGCGGCGCGGCCACGAGCTGCGAGAACGCGGGCGGCGCGCCGCCGCCGGTGAGCAGGTTGAAGAGCTTCGCCACGTCCTCGGCGAGGTCGGCCCGCCGGGTGAGCAGCGAGAGGTCCGTGTACACGCGCGCGGTCGCGGGGTTGTAGTTGCCGGTCCCGACGTGGACGTACCGCACCGGCAGGTCGCCCTCGCGGCGGACGACCAGCAGCAGCTTGGCGTGGGTCTTGAGGCCGATCAGCCCGTAGACCACGTGCACCCCGGCGTCCTCGAGCCGCTTCGCCCAGGCGATGTTCGTCGCCTCGTCGAACCGCGCCTTCAGCTCGACGATGGCGGTGACCTGCTTGCCGTTCTCCGCGGCGCGGGCGAGCGCGCGGATGAGCGGCGACTCGCCGCCGGTGCGGTAGAGCGTGATCTTGATGGCGAGGACGCCCGGGTCGTCGGCCGCCTGCTCGACGAAGCGCACCACCGTCTCGAACGACTCGTACGGGTGATGGAGCAGGAGGTCGCCCTGGGCCACCGCCGCGAAGAGATCGGCGTCGCGGAGCGCCGCCGCGACCACGGGCGTGAACGGCTCGTCGCGCAGCTCCCGCGCCGGCTCGGCGTCGAAGGCGCGGACGAGCGAGGAGAGGTCGAGCGGCCCGTCCACCTCGAAGGTCTCGTCGCCGCCGACGCCGAGGGCCCGGGCGAGCTGCGCGCGCACCGCCCGCGCGTGGCTGCCCTGGATCTCGAGCCGCACCGTCGCCCCGCGGTCACGCTTCCGGAGCTCGTCCTGGATGTGGCGGAGGAGGTCGTCGGCCTCCTCCTCGTCGAGGTTCAGGTCCCAGTTGCGGGTGACGCGGAACGGGACGCAGGCGAGGACCGGGAGCTCGGGGAACAGCTCGCCGAGGTGCAGGCGGATCACCTCCTCGAGCAGGATCACCCGGCGGCCGGGGCCGGGCAGCTCGAGGGTGCGCGAGAGCACGCCGGGGACCTGCACCACCGCGAGCGTCGGCGTGCCGCGCCGGGCGTCCTCGAGGATCGCCGCGAGGTTCAGCGAGCGGTTCCGGAGGTGCGGGAACGGGTGGCCGGGATCGATCGCCAGCGGCGTGAGCACCGGGTGGACCTGGCGCTGGAAGTGGCGGGCGACGAAGGCGCGGTCCTCGGCGGAGAGCTCGCGCGGCCGCACGAAGACGAGGCCGCGCTCGGCGAGCGCCGGCGCGACCTGCTCCTGGAAGCAGCGGTACTGGTCCCGCACCAGGTCGTGCGCCACCTCGGCGATCCGGTGGAGCTGCTCGCCCGCCTCGAGGCCGTCGTCGAACGTCTCGGTGATCTCGCCGGCGCGCTGCCGCAGGAGGCCCGCGACGCGGACCATGTAGAACTCGTCGAGGTTCGAGGAGACGATCCCGAGGAACTTGAGCCGCTCGAGGAGCGGGACCGTCGGGTCCTCGGCCTCCTCCAGCACGCGCCGGTTGAAGGAGAGCCAGGAGAGCTCCCGGTTGATGAACAGCTCGGGGCGGCGGAGGGGCTCGTCGGCGTAGGTGGGCGGCGGGGTCACGCCCACGAGCACTCGCACCGTTCCGTGGCGATCCCGTGGCGAGCGCGCGGGGGCGCCCTCCGGAGCCGCACCGGGCCGGGCCGGCCCTAGGATCCGCTCTTCGCGAACCGGCTGCGGGGGTGCCGGATGTCCCGGCCTTCCACGAAGAAGATCACCATCTCCGCCACGTTGGTGGCGTGGTCGGCGATGCGCTCGAGGTGCTTCGCCACGAAGAGGATCGCCATGGCGCGGCGCGTCGTCTTCGGGTCCTCGAGCATGTAGGTGAGCAGCTCGCGGAAGATCTGGTGGTACAGCTCGTCGACCTGGGCGTCGCGATCGAGCACGTCACGCGCGCGCTTGGTGTCGCCCTCGACGAAGGCGTCGAGCGCCTGCTTGAGCATCCCCTGGGCGAGCTCGGCCATCTTCGGGATGTCGATCCAGGGCTTGAGCTGCTCCTCCTCGGCGAGCTGGATCGCCCGCTCGGCGACGTTCACCGCCAGATCGCCCATGCGCTCGAGGTCGGTGACGATCTTCAGCGCCAGGGTGATGAAGCGCAGGTCCGAGGCGGCCGGCTGGCGCAGGGCGAGGAGGCGCAGGCAGAGCTCGTCGACCTCGACCTCGAGGACGTTGATGCGCTTGTCCTGCTCGATGACCTCCTCGGCGAGCTTCACGTTCCGCTCGGTGAGGGCGCGCACGGAGCTGGCGATGGCCTGCTCCACGAGGCCGCCCAGGGTGAGCAGCTTCTGCCGGAGCTCGGTGAGCTCGGCCTCGAACATCCGGTCGGTGTGCCGCGTCGGGCTCATCGCGTCGATCCTAGCCGAACTTGCCGGTGACGTAGTCCTCGGTCCGGCGCTCCTTCGGGTTGGTGAAGATCACCTCGGTGCTGTCGAACTCGACGAGCTCGCCCATGTAGAAGAAGGCGGTGAAGTCGCTCACCCGCGCGGCCTGCTGCATGTTGTGGGTGACGATCACGATGGTGTAGCGCTCCTTGAGCTCGTGGATGAGCTCCTCGATCCGCGCCGTGGCGATCGGGTCGAGCGCCGAGGCCGGCTCGTCCATCAGCAGCACCTTGGGCTCGACGGCGAGCGCGCGGGCGATGCAGAGCCGCTGCTGCTGGCCGCCGGAGAGGCCGAGCGCCGAGGTGTGGAGCCGGTCCTTCACCTCGTCCCAGAGCGCGGAGGAGCGGAGCGAGCGCTCGATGCGCTCGTCGAGGCTCGCCTTGTCGGAGAGGCCGAGGATGCGCGGGCCGAAGGCGACGTTGTCGTAGATGGTCTTCGGGAACGGGTTCGACTTCTGGAAGACCATGCCGACGCGGCGGCGCAGCTCCACCACGTCGACCTCGCGGGCGTAGATGTCCTGCCCGTCGAGCGTCGCCACCCCGGCGATGCGCGCGCCGGGGATGAGGTCGTTCATCCGGTTGAAGCAGCGCAGGTAGGTCGACTTGCCGCAGCCGGAGGGGCCGATGAGCGCGGTGACCTGCCGCTCCGGCAGCTCGAGGTCGATCCCGTGGAGCGCGCGCTTCTCGCCGTAGAACACCTCGAGGCCCCTCGAGGCGAGCTTCGCCCGGTGCGCCTCGGCCGCCGGGGCCGTCACGCCTTCACCGCCCGCAGGCGCGACCGGAGCGCCATCGCCACGAGGTTCAAGCACACCGTCACCATGAGCAGCACCAGCACCGTGCCGTAGAGGATCGGCTTCGCCGCGTCGACGTCGGGCGACTGCGTCGCCAGCACGTAGACGTGGTAGCCGAGGTTCATGAACTGGTCGTAGGGCTTCGTCGGGAGCTGCGGCAGGAAGTAGGCCGCGCCGGTGAAGAGGATCGGCGCGGTCTCGCCGGCGCCGCGCGAGACCGCGAGGATGGCGCCGGTGAGGATGCCGGGCATCGCCTGGGGGAGCACCACCTTCGAGAGCGCCTCGAACTTGGTGCAGCCGAGGGCGAGCGCCGCCTCGCGGTGCTCGCGCGGCACGGCGCGGAGCGCCTCCTCGGTGGCGACGATCACCACCGGCAAGGTCAGCACCGCCAGGGTGAGCGACGCCCAGAGGATCGCCGGCTGGCCCCAGACGACCTCGCCCTCGTGGAGCACGCGGTCCATGGCGCGGCCCACGAACTGGATGAAGAAGCCGAGGCCGAAGAGGCCGAAGACGATCGAGGGCACGCCGGCGAGGTTGTAGACCGCGGCGCGGATGGCGCGGGCGGGCAGGCCCTCCTGCGCGGCGTACTCGTGGAGGTAGACCGCGGTGAGGACGCCGACGGGCACCACCGCGATCGTCATCAGCAGCACCAGCAGCACCGTG
This sequence comes from uncultured Myxococcales bacterium, assembly GCA_964504805.1. Lineage (GTDB taxonomy): Bacteria > Myxococcota > Myxococcia > Myxococcales > Vulgatibacteraceae > CAZDGH01. Next base: position 16,254 of record CAZDGH010000057.1, read on the forward strand.
CCGAAGATCGCCGGGAAGATGCCGCCCTCGGTCATGCCCTCGCGGGGCGCGGCGGTGACGAACTCCCAGGAGAGCCGGGGCGCGCCGTGGACCACCACGTCGAGGAGGATCGCCGCCAGGCAGACGAGGATGACGACGCCGGCGGAGCCGGTGGCGGCCGCGAAGAGCGCCGAGCTGCGCCGGTGGGCGGTGAGGCGGTTCATGCCGCGATCCCGCCGAGCTTCTTGCGCAGCCGCGACACGTACCAGCCGCCGAAGGTGTTGAAGGTCAGGGTCACCAGGAAGAGCAGCGTGCCGAGGAAGAAGAGCACCGACCAGTGCGCGCCGCCGACGACGACCTCGCCCATCTCCGCGGCGATGGTCGCGGGGATGGTGCGCGCCGACACCGTCGGGTCGAGGTTCGGGATGGCCGCGTTGCCCGACGCCATGAGCACGATCATCGTCTCGCCGATGGCGCGGCCGAAGCCGAGGACGATCGCCGCGAAGATGCCGGGCGACGCCGCGGGCAGCACCACCGACCAGGCGGTGCGGGCCTTCGACGCGCCGAGCGCGAGCGCCGCCTCGCGGTAGCTGCGCGGCACGGCCATGAGCGCGTCCTCGCTCACCGTGTAGACGACCGGGACGATGGCGAGGCCGAGGGCGAGGCCGGCGACGATCGCGTTCAGGCGGTGGGTGAAGTCGAAGAGGTCGTGGACGAAGCTCGCCAGGACCACCAGCGCGAAGAAGCCGAGCACCACCGACGGGATGCCGGCGAGGAGCTCGATCGCCGGCTTCACCAGCTCGCGGGTGCGGCGCGAGGCGAACTCGGCGGAGTAGACCGCGGCGGCGACGGCGAGCGGCACCGCCGCCACCACCGCGACCAGGGTGACCTTGAGCGTGCCGAGCACCAGCGGCAGCAGGCTGTACTTCGGGACGCTCGAGACCGGCTGCCACGAGAACGCCTGCTTCGACCCGTCGGCCCACGCCTGCGGGAAGAGCATCTTCGCGAGGCTGACCTCCTCGAGCACCTCGTGATCGAAGAAGAGCGGGAGCGCCTCGCGGAGGACGAACACGAAGATGAGCACCACCGCCGCGATCGCCGTGAACGCGACGGCGGAGACCACCAGCGAGGCGAGGCGGTCGACCCGCCGGCGCCGGGCGAGGCCGGGCAGCGGCGGCCGGGCCGCCGACGGCGCGGTCTGCTTCGCCTCGCTCTCGGCGGACGCCACCAGGGTGAGCTCGCTCTCCGCCACGCGCTACTCGGTCTTCGCCGCCGGCGCGGCGGGCGCGGGCGCGGGCGCGGCGCCGGCCTTCGGGAGCGGATAGTAGCCGACGTCGGCGACCAGCTTCTGGCCCTCGTCGGACCTGGCGTACGCGAGGAACTCGGCGGCCAGGCCCTTCGGCTCGCCGGCCGTGTACATGTAGAGCTCCCGGCTGATCGGGTAGGCGCCGGAGACGACGTTCTCCATCGTCGGCGCCACGGCGGGAGACGCGGCGTCCTTCTTCACCGGCAGCGCCTTGATGCCCTTGTCGTAGGCGATGCCGCCGTAGCCGATCGCCTTCGGGTCCTTCGAGACCGCGTTGACCACCGCGGCGGTGCCCGGGAGCGTCTGCGTCTCCGCGGCGAAGTCCTTCTCCTGCAGCACGTGCTCCTTGAAGTAGGCGTAGGTGCCGGAGCTGTTCTCGCGGCCGTAGAGGACGATCGGCTGGTCGGGGCCGCCGACCTCCTTCCAGCTCCTGGTCTCGCCCAGGTAGATCTTCCGGAGCTGCTCGAGGCTGAGCTCCTGCACCGGGTTCGACTCGTGGACGAAGACGGCGAGGCCGTCGAGCGCCACCGCGTGCTGGACCGGGGCGGCGCCGCGCTTCTCCTGCACCTGCTTCTTCTCCGCGTCCTTCATCGGGCGGGAGGCGTTGGCGAGCTCGGTGGTGCCGTTGATGAGGGCGGCGATGCCGGTGCCCGAGCCGCCGCCGGTCACCTGGATGGTCGCGCCCGGGTGCGCGGCCATGTACTTCTCGGCGAAGCGCTGGGCGAGGATCACCATGGTGTCGGAGCCCTTGACGGTGAGCTTCTGGGCGGCGGCCTTCGGGGCCTCGGCGGGCTTCTCCCCGGGGGGCGCGGACGGGCTCCCGCAGGCGGCGAGGGCGAGGACGGCGGCGAGGGCGTGGACGCGGGACAAGGGTTCCTCCGTGGGCGGCGCAAGGTAGGCCGCCCTCTGTGACAGGCGTGTGTCGGTGGGGAAAACCTCTCGGAACGTCGGCTAGTAACGGGCCTCGAGGTGCAGGAAGAACGTCCCGCCCGGGTCGGTCCGCTTGGTGTTCGCCGGCTCCTCGTACGAGAAGAGCTGGTAGTCGGCGATGAGCGCGACCATCTCGTGGGCCTGCCAGCCGAGGCCGGCGATGGTGCGGGTCCGGACGCCGGAGCTCGCGTCCTCGTCCGGGTCGTCTACCGGCGAGGTGTCGACGTCCGGGTCGAACCGGTCGACGCGGGCGAGGAGGCGGAGGTCGGCGGGGAGCGGCACCACCGCGAACGCCGTGAGGAGCTGCCCGCTGGTGTCCTCCACGACGCGGTCGCCGGCGTCGTTCGTCGCCGCCTTGCCGTCCACGGTCATGCCGCCGCCCACGGCGAGGGTGAGGCGCTTCGTCTCCCAGCTGAGGAGCCCGAGGGTGCGGAGGCGCTCGGCCGGCTGGTGCTCGTCGCCGACGTTGCCGGTGATCCCGTACTGGTGGAAGGCGGTGAGGCGCAGGCCCTTCGTCCAGTCGCTCGTCGAGCCGGTGAAGGGCGCGATCGTCAGGCGGCCGCCGACGTCCTTGTACTTCGCGGTCCGAGGGGTGGACTGCTCCGGCTTCGTGTAGCCCTCGCCGTTCGAGAGCACCACCTGCCACTGGACGAGGCCTCCGGCGTGCTTGCCGACGAGGCCCAGGCCGAGGTCCGCCGACGCCATCCCGGTGAAGGTCTCGTAGCCCACCGATCCGAGGACGCGGTGCTTCCAGACCGAGTCCTCGAAGTCGATGTAGGCGGTGTGCTGCACGCCGGCCTTCACCGCGACGCCGGGGACCACGTCGTTCCACTGCAGGTAGGCGTACTTCACCCGGAAGGCGAGGCTGCCGTCGGTGCTGTTGCCCTTGTCCTTCACGCGGACGACGTCCGGCGTGATCCGGACGGCGACCTTGTCGCCGAGCTGCGGCTCGACGTTCAGGTACGCGCGGTGCAGCTCGAAGCGGTTCGCGCCCTCGGTGTCGGGGTCGTAGCCCTCGGCGTCCGGGTCCGGCCCGACGACGTCGTAGCTCCACGACGCGAAGACGATGCCGGAGAGCTTGAGCTTCAGCGACTTCATCGAGAGCGGCGTGTCCTCGCTCGGCTTCTCGGGCGCGGCGAGGACCTCGCCGTCGACCTTCTTGCCCGGGCCGCCACGGGTCGCGTCGTCGCTCGGCGCCGGGGCGACGGGCATCGGCGGGGGCGGCGCGGCCACCGCGGGCGCGGGCGGCGCGGCCGGCGCCGGCGGGGGCGCCTCGACAGGAG